>JBGVRU010000015.1:0-43583 GCA_045128715.1 Acutalibacteraceae bacterium
GCAAAGGATTATCCCGGTATCGAGGCAGAAGACTGGTACATTGATATTATGACCGCAAACCTCGTTAACCCCAGAGTTCGTTCAAAATTCCAGGTTATTCTTCTTCCTAACCTTTACGGTGATATTATTACCGACGAGGCAGCTCAGCTTCAGGGCGGCGTTGGTACTGCAGGAAGTGCAAACCTCGGTGATGTTTATTCAATGTTTGAGGCTATCCACGGCTCCGCTCCCCGTATGATGGAGGAAGGCAGAGGAATGTATGCTAACCCCACAAGTATGCTGAAAGCCAGCGAAATGATGCTTCGTCACATCGGCTTTACTGAGTATGCTGACAAGCTTGACAAGGCTTTACACATCTGCACAGAGGTTGAGCCCAAGTACGTAATCACAGGCAGAAGCGACGGCGCAACCTGCTCCGAGCTTGGCGATTATGTAATGGAAACTATTTCTAAGCTTTAATTTTTCGAATATGTAATTGTAGTGCTATGTCATAGTAAAACAGCAGAGTAAGCATAAACTTACTCTGCTGTTCTTTTCTTCCACTAAAATTTTTATCCAAATCTGCCTTCAATATAATTCTTGGTGCGTGGGTCTTTTGGGTCTTTGAAGATTTCTTCGGTGGGGGCATATTCAACTGCTTCACCCAAAAGGAAAAAAGCAGTATTATCCGAAATACGCACCGCCTGCTGCATGTTATGGGTGACTATAACTATTGTGTATTCTTGTCTTAATTTCAAAACAAGCTCCTCGATTTTATGTGTGGAAATAGGGTCTAAGGCAGAAGTAGGCTCATCCATTAAGAGCACCTCGGGTTTTACAGCTAATGCTCTTGCAATGCACAGTCTTTGCTGCTGACCGCCTGAAAGTGCCAAAGCACTTTTTTTAAGATTTCCTTTAACCTCGTCCCATATAGCGGCGCCTCTGAGTGATTCCTCAACAATTTCGTTCAGCTTTTCCTTTGAGCGTACACCGTGAGTACGCGGTCCGAATGCCACATTATCGAAAACTGACATAGGAAAAGGATTAGGCTTTTGAAAAACCATCCCAACCCTGCGTCGAAGTGTGTCAACATCTGTGTTGTGATAAATGCTTTTGCCGTCCAGCAAAATTTCGCCTTTTATGTGGCATTCCTCGGTAAGGTCATTCATACGGTTAAAACATTTGAGCAGTGTGGATTTTCCGCAGCCTGAGGGGCCTATAAAGGCGGTTATACTATTTTCGGGCAGGTCTAGCTTTATATTTTTAAGAGCATTAAATCCACCGTACCAAAGGCTTAGATTTTTGACTGAAATTTTATTCATACTGTTATCCTTTATTGTTATTTATTCTGCGATGTACCAGAAAAGCTGAAATACTGTTTATAATAAAAACCAACAATAATAAAATTACCGCCGTAGCATAAGCTTGGTTATAGTAAAGTCCTTCATTAAGCAGTGCATAAATATGGACAGAAAGCGTTCTGCCGCCTTTTAAAAATGTTTCAGGAATACCAGTTGCCGTGCCTAAGGTGTAAATTAAGGCGGCAGTTTCGCCTATTATTCTACCGATTGACAGTATAATACCCGAAAAAATACCCGATATTGCGGAGGGGATAACCGCTTTAAATACCGTACGAAGTCTCCCAGCCCCCAGACCGAAGCTCGCTTCGCGGTAGCTTTTAGGGACTGACAGCAGAGCCTCTTCTGTAGTACGTATTATTATAGGCAAAATCATAATCGCAAGGGTAAGGCTACCCGAAATTACCGAATAGCCGAGTTTGAAAAAAATTACGAATATAAGATAGCCGAAAAGCCCGAAAACTATTGAGGGAATACCAGCTAAAACCTCGGTAGTAGTGCGTACAAGCTTAACCACAGGGCTTTTTTGCTTTGAATATTCTACAAGATAAATTGCGGAAAATATACCTAACGGCACAGCTAATAAAAGCGACAGAAGGGTAATATAAATGGTTGTTATGAGTGCCGGCATTAAAGACACGTTTTCACTTGTGTATTTAATGCTGAAAAGAGACGGTGTTATATGAGGTATACCCTTTGCAAGAATATATCCTATTAAAAAAATAATAATACCTGCCGTTATAACGGCTGAGCCACAGGTTATTAAAAACAACACCAAAGAGGCAGGTTTTCTTTTTAAGTATAAAAATTTACATTTAATCAGCTTAAACATTATTTTGCCCTTTCATTTATCAGTGAAAACATAATGTTTATTATAAGAATGAAAACAAACAACACAACTGCTGTAGCTATAAGCGCATCACGATGCAGCCCAGCGGCATATCCCATTTCTAAAACTATATTTGAAGTAAGTGTGCGCACGCCGCTAAAAAGACTGTTTGGTATAACAGGCTGATTTCCTGCAACCATACTTATTGCCATAGCTTCGCCGATAGCCCTGCCTACACCTAAAACCACACCTGCTGCGATACCCGATTTTGCCGCAGGCAGATTTACTGAATAAACCCCTATTTCGTGGGTGGCACCAAGAGCCACAGCACCCTCATAATAGCTTTTGGGTATAGCCCTTAAAGCTGCCTCTGAAATACTTATAACTGACGGCAAAATCATAAGTCCCAAAATCAAGGAGGCTGCAAGCACTCCTTTACCTGAGCCTCCAAAAAGTCGCTGCACTAAAGGCACAATTACCGTAAGCCCAAAAAAACCGTAGACAATAGAGGGTATGCCTGCCAGTAGGTCGGTAGCAGGCTTTAAAAAACGGTATATTTTTTTAGGACAGAAATGGGCTAAAAAAACCGCACATAAAATGCCGATAGGAACACCTGTTAATATTGCTCCTGCGGTTACGTAAATACTACCGACAATCATCGGTAATATCCCGTAAAGACCTTTAAGCGGTCGCCATACTGTTCCCGTTAAAAAATCCCCTACACCGACTTCTTTAATCACAGGAATACTGTTAATTCCCAAAAAAAGACAAATTAAAAGCACTGATATTACCGATACTAAAGCAGCGGCAAAAAATATGCCTCTCATAAATTTTTCGCTTAATTTTTGCAATGCTAATACCTCAACTCATTCCAATTAGTTATTATGCCACTGAATATCTTATTTATTTCTGTTATGCAAAGACCGTCACAAGAATTTTCCTTATTAACTATTACGGCAATACCGTCTGTGGCAATTTTTTGAACAGTCAAGCCCTTTTCGGACTCTTCGGTTTTAAGTTCTCTTGATACCATTCCTATATCTCCAATACCGTCCAAAACACTGCTCACACCCGTTGTGGAATCATTTTGCTGGATTTCAATAGAAGACTTGGGGTTTAGCTTTAGGTATGCTTCTTTCAGCTTTTCTACAACAGGTGCTACCGACGATGAGCCCACAAGGGTAATTTCTCCCGTCAAATCTTTTGAATTATATCCGCTTTCGCTGTCAATACTCACATAACCGCTACTTTCCACTATTTTCTGACCGTCACGGCTTAAAGCAAATTCAAGAAAATCCTTTGCAATATCGCTAAGCTTTGAGCCTGTCACCACATTAAGGTCACGAAAAATTTTGTAGCTGCCGTTTTTTATATTTTCTGCCGAGCATTCAGCACCGTCTACTTTAAGATTTTTTACGTTTTTGTTAATGGAGCCTAAAGAAATATACCCTATAGAATTTTTGTCCCCCATAACTGTATTTATCATAACAGCGGTGGAGTTGGTTATTTCGGCATTTACGGTGGTTTCTTCTATCCCGAAAATGCTTTCAAATGCACTCTTTGTGCCTGAGCCGTCTTCCCTTGAAATAACGGTAATAGCACTCTGTCTATCACTATTTTTGCAGCCGACAACACTTAAAATAAGCGCTATAAATATTATATATAAAATACATTTTTTCATTTCGGGTCTTTACTCCTTTATATTTTTATTCTGTACATTTTTTGGCTTTAAATCCAAAGCGGAGTAAACTTTTAAAATTTACAATTTTGTAACTAGGGGCGGATTTTGGGTACAAAAGTTGATTTTTAAGGATAAATGTGGTAAGATAACATTGTATACAATTGTTACAAGCTATCGCATTACGCACGGAGGTGTTACTTATGGATCGCAATAATAATTTTGACAATAAAGACCTTTTTAGCTATGATAATTCAAATAACGTAGCTCAAAATGGTGAAACAAGCTTTGATCTTAACAGCTTTTCTTCAAAGACGGTTGTCGAAGAGCAAAAGAAAAATAAGGAAAGAAAAAAGAAAAAAAGCGGTAAACAGCGTGTACTAAAGGTTCTTTTAACCCTTTTCCTTGTAGGTCTTATAACGGTCAGCCTTGTTGTGGGATGCTTTATGTTCTATGCATTTACAATGGTTGACGGAACTATGGAGGAGGACTTAGAAAACTCCCTTAACTACACAACCACCATTTATGTTGACTCGGGTGACGGTAATTATCAGGAATATCGCCGTCTGCATGGTGAGTTTAACCGAATATGGGTTGATTACCTTAACCCCAAAAATGTTGATTTGCCTGAGGATTATGACGGTATTCCCCAGATGCTGGCAAATGCTTTTGTTGCTATTGAGGATAAACGTTTCTTTGACCATGACGGTGTTGACTGGAAACGTACCATGGGTGCTTTTATAAATGAATTCGTACCTATTTATTCCTCACGGCAGGGCGGTTCTACAATTACTCAGCAGTTGGTTAAAAATCTTACTGATGACCGTTCTCAGAAAGCCAGTCGTAAGGTAAGAGAAATTATGCGCGCCAGATACTTAGAGGGAAAATACTCTAAGGATATCATTCTTGAATGCTATCTCAATACAATTCCTTTAGGTCACGGTACCTACGGTGTTGAGGTTGCCGCAAATTATTATTTCGGAAAATCGGTTAAAGACCTTACTATTGTTGAGTGTGCGGCTATAGCGGCTATTACCAAAAGCCCTGCCTATTATTCACCTGATGATAACCCTGAAGAAAATAAACAAAGAAGAACTCAGGTTCTTTTTGAAATGTATGATCAGGGCTATATTACCGAAGAGGAATATAACACAGCAAAAGAGACTGAGCTTACAATTGTGGCAGAGGAGCGAGTGCTCAACCAGAATGAGATTAATTCTTATTTTGTAGATGCACTTATTAAACAGGTTTCCAAGGACCTTGCCGATAAATATGGTTACGAAGATAGCCATGCTGAACAGCTTTTCTATAACGGCGGTTACAGAATTTATGCTACTGTTGATCCTGATATTCAGGCGGCTGCCGAGAGCGTATTTCTTGATTCTGCTACCTATGCGGTAGAGGGTAAGGACGGTAAAAAGATGACAGGTGGCATTACCATTATGGATTATAAGGGTAATGTTAAAGGTATAGTAGGCGGAATAGGTGAAAAGACTACTAACAGAGGCTTTAATAACGCTACCGATGCTGTACGTCAGCCCGGTTCTACAATGAAGCCCATTGCAGCCTACGCACCGGCTATTGAACAGGATTTAATTACCTATTCAAGCATTGTTAACGATACCAAAACCACCTATAAGAATTGGTCACCTGTTAACTGGTATAGATCTTATTGGGGTAATATTACTGTTCAGTACGCTTTAGAGCGTTCGGTAAACACAATACCTGTTTATCTTGTAAACAAGCTAACTCCCCAAACCTGCTACGATTTCCTGATAAAAAAGTTAGGTGTAACCACTCTTAATGCTGAAGACATAAATCTTTCCCCTTTAGGAATGGGTGGTACTAACGGCGGTCTTACAACACTTGAATCTGCCGCAGCCTTTTCCGTTTTCGGCAACGGAGGTCTTTATTATGAGCCTAGCTTTTATACTAAGGTTACTGACCAAAAGGGCAAGATAGTATTAGAAAGAAAAACCGAGCCTCAGATGGCTATAAGCGAAGATACCGCTACCATAATGAATCGATTACTGCAGACTGTTGTTTATGGCTCTAACGGTACAGGTAAGGCAGCAGCTTCTTATATAAAAAATATGAAGATATATGCTAAAACCGGTACTTCAAATGACCAGAACGACCTTTGGTTTGTAGGCGGAACTCCCTATTATATTGCTTCCTGCTGGTGCGGTTATGAGGTTCAGCAACCAATAGCCAGTAAGCATAGCGGAATTGCACTTAAAATGTGGGGTAATGTTATGTCTAAGGTGCATGCGGGTCTCAAATCAAAGGAATTTACCGACAGCAGCTATGCAATTGATAAATTCTACTGCACCGCCACAGGTCAGCTCGCTACTGATGCCTGCCCCAGCAAAGCTGTAGGCTGGTATAAAAAGAGCAAGCTCCCGGACACTTGCACTTCACACAGTGGCTCTCTTTTGGGTAAGCCTTCCGATGTTTTGGCCGAAGAAGCTAAAAAGAATGAACAGGCAGCGCAGTCTTCTACAGAATCTGCCTCACAGCCCACAACAGAAGCACCTGCTGGAAACTAAAAAATCGGGTCGGTTTTAAATCGACCCGAACATTTTTGAAAGAAAAAGTAATTATGTTGGAATTTAAAAAAATTGAAATAGACGATGTTAATATCTATAATAAATATATAGGAAACAATGCTGAGCTTTCTTGCGAAAATGCCTTTGTTAATTTACTTGTGTGGCAATGTAAATATAATAATATGATGGCAGTAAAGGACGGTCAGATTTTCATAAAATCCGGCTCTGGTACGCGTGAAAGCTTTCGTTTACCTTTGGGCGGAGATTTAAAAACAGGGATTGCTTTGTTGGAAGAATACTGCGGCGATAAAAAGCCTGTGTTTTGGTCGCCTGAATGTACTGCTTTTGAGAAATTTAAGGCAGATTTTGGTAAGAAATATAATTTTACCGAAGTGCGAGACGCATTTGAATATGTCTATTTAAGAGAAAATTTGGCAGAGCTGTCGGGAAAGAAGTTTCATTCAAAGCGAAATCACATAAACAGCTTTTCTAAGAAACATAACTGGCATTATGAAACTATAACCTCCGAAAATGTTGAGGCTGTAAAGCTTTGCGCTGAGCATTGGTATACCGAAAAGGCAGACAAGACTGATGAGGATATGCTTTGCGAAAAGCGGGGGCTTGATAATATACTCGATAATATGGAGGTCTTGGGCGTTAAGGGAGGGGCTATTTATGTAGATGATAAGGTAGTGGCATTTACAATAGGGTCGCCCATAAGCGAAGAAACTTTCGATATTCATATAGAGAAAGCGTTGTCCGAATACGCCGAGGGGTATACCGTAATTAACCGCGAATTTGCCAAAAATGAGTTAAGCAGCTATAAATATATAAACCGCGAGGATGATATGGGGCTTGAGGGATTGCGAAAAGCCAAGCTTTCCTATAATCCCGATATTTTGCTTAAAAAATATGTTATAAGGTAAAGATAATGAATCAAAAATCTATCTGCTTAGAGCTTTATAAAGAAGCATTCCCCGAAAGGGATATTCCATTCGAAGAAGAACTTTTTGAGAATTGCTTTAAATACTGCCGTTATATAATAAAAAACGGAGAAATAGTTTCAATGCTTTTTGCACTTCCCTGTGAGATAGAAATCAAAAAAGAAAAATATAAATGCATTTATATTTATGCAGCTGCTACTTTAAAGAGATGCAGAGGCAAGGGTTATATGGGTGAGCTGATAGAAGGACTTAAGGAAACTAGAATGCCCTTGCTACTTCGTCCTGCAAATGAGGGACTTATTAATTTTTATAAAAAATTTGGTTTTAAAACCGTAAAGGCTAAAAAAAGCAAGGCATTGCCATATGTGGCCCCAAGTGAGGATTTTGAAAAGTTGATACAAAAATTCCCTGAAACCGAAACAAATCAGGAATATACCGCAATGTATTACAGCAAAAATAATATTAATTTAGATAAAATAAATTTTATTTATACTATGGAATAAAAGAAACTGCAAAACGGGAAAACCGTTTTGCAGTTTTGTATTTTATTACCTTTGCAGTAAATAATGAACTATAGGTGATAAGTATGAATAGGGCTATAAGAAGAATGGTTACGGATTTATGTATTTATATTTTAGGCAGTTTTATTTATTCATCTGCAGTGACGGTATTTATATCTCCAAATGAATTTTCTCCCGGAGGGTTTACCGGTGTAGCGACGGTGCTGAATTTTCTGTTGGGTGCTCCATCAGGCTTTTTTCTTTTGTTGCTTAACATTCCTGTTTTGGTGTTGGGTTTTATTAAATTCGGTGGTTATTTTATTGCAAAAACCGCAGTGGCAACGGTGATTTTATCCTTTTCTCTTACCATTACCGACCTTTTATTACCTACATTTAAAATTGACAGAATTTTAGCTGCTGTTTTTGGAGGTATTTTTATGGGGTTGGGACTAAGTTTAATAATGCTCAGAGGAGCTACCACGGGCGGTGTGGATATTATTGCTAAGCTTATAAACAAAAAAGCGCGTCACCTAACAGTGGGCAGGCTTATTCTTATTTTTGATGCTTTTGTGATTGCACTTGCAATAATTGTTTACCGTAATATTGAAAGTGCTCTTTATTCTGTTATTTCTATTTATGTTACATCAATAATAATGGATATGATGCTTTACGGCGGTGATAAAGGCAAAATAATTTATATTGTAAGCGATTTTTCAAAAGAAATTTGCAACGATATTAATAATTTATTGGGTAGAGGAGTTACTCTGCTTTCTGCAAAGGGAGGATATACAGGGCAGGATAGGATGCTGCTGTTTTGTACCGTTCGCCGACATCAGGTTTCCGCTGTTTACGAAATCACAGATAAATACGATAAAAATGCCTTTATTGTTGTAAGTGATGCAGGTGAAATTATCGGCGAGGGTTTTAAGGTTTTTCGTTAGCAAGATTTCCAACAAAGAATTGTTTGGGTAGCGGTTCAAGAATATATCTCAAGAAAAACGGGTTTAAAAAATTTGTCAGGTGGAAGACAACTTCCTTACGAAGTGTCTCCCACCTGACACAGCTTTTTGGGTTTTATGGGCATTAATCCGTGATAACTATTGATTTTATTACGGGTTGGTTTTCTTTTTCTACGGTGCCGTTATCGTCGGTAACTATTGCTCCCGAGGCTATTTTATCTACGACGGTCATACCCGTAGTAACGTGACCGAAAGCGGCATAATCACCGTCAAGATGGGTAGAGGTTCGGTGCATAATAAAGAACTGCGAGGAAGCGCTGTTTGGGTCTTCGGCTCTTGCCATAGAGATAACTCCTCTTTTGTGGGAAATATCATTTTGTACACCGTTAGACTCAAATTCACCTACGATATCATTTTCGCTGCCTCCTGTTCCGTCAGCATTAGGGTCGCCGCCCTGTATCATAAAGCCTTTTATTATACGGTGAAAGGTAAGACCGTCATAAAATCCGCTCTTTGCCAGTTCAACAAAATTTTTAACGGTTATGGGTGCGGTATCACCATCTAATTCGAGATGAATTTCGCCGTAATTTTCAACGGTTATTACGGCGTGATGTATGCCGTAAGGCTCAGCTTTTTCTATAGGGGTGATTTCGTCCTGCTTTTTTTGACAACCGCAAAAAGAAAAGACTAAAATAATGGATGTAAGGATACAAATAATTTTATTTTTCATGTGTGTGCTTCTCCTTTTTACCGTAAGGTATATATCTTACTCTGCGTTTTTTAAGCCGTGCAATATTAAGCCTTATGCAGAGGATTATAAAAACTATTAACGCTATAACTGCAATAGCTATAAGCAACTTCATATAAATAGATGTAAAAATAGATTTTACATATTTTACAATAACTAAAATTCCGCTTGCCTCAATATCTTCGCCTGCTACCAAATCCACAGTGCCGATCACTTTTTCGGCATAAATCACGTCTGCCGTACCTAAAACATCACCCTTTTTAATAGGTGCTTCGGCGCTTTCGGAATTTAAGTGAGTTTTAATTACTATTGTAGAATCATCGGCTTCATTAGGAAGTACCGATACAAAGGGCTTTTTAAAGTAAAGCGGAACAAAGTCGGTTTCAAGGGATAATTCTATCGGCATTTCGCAAACTGGCTCGGTAGAGTTTGCAATATCTTTAAAAGAGAAGCTATTAAATGCCCAGCGGTAAAGGTTTGCACTCTCCAAAAATTCATAGCGTCGGTCGGCTTTTGGGGGACAATTCATAAGCACGCACATATAATTGTACCCACCGTAAGAGGCGGTACTTACAAGGCATCTGCCGGCTTCGTCGGTATAGCCTGTCTTTACACCCTTTGCGTATTGGTAATAGTAATTTGTGTTACTGTCCTGTAAAAAGTTGGTGGTAACAAGTGTGCGTTCGCCTGACATATTTGTGGCAGGCATATAATAGCGGTGGGTTTCGCACACGGTCTTAAAGGTTTCATTCTTTAAGGCATATTTAGTAAGTGTATAAATATCACGTACGGTTGTGTAATTGTTCTCATCGTGAAGACCTACGGGGTTCTGGTAGTGAGTACCCATAAGCCCTAATTCTGCCGCTTTGGCATTCATCATAGCTACGAAGTTGTCCACACTGCCGCCGTAGAATTCAGCTGCCAAGTAGGTGCAGTCACCGTAAGAGGACATAAGCACCAAATAAATAAGGTCAAGCTGGGTGAATTCTTCGCCCTTTTTAATATGGGAAACCGAGCTTCCTGTACCTAAAACCAAGTCCAGCGCCTCTTCGGTCATAGTGATTTTACCGTTAGGGTCATATTTATCGCTTTCTAAAATCAGCACGGTGGTCATAATTTTAGTGATTGAAGCAGGGAATACTTTTTCATCTGTATTTTTTTCGTAGAGAATTTCGCCAGTATCAAGAGATACAAGCATTCCTGCTTTTGCGGTAATATTAAAGCCTGTAACCTCAAAGGCAGATGCCGCTATAGGGGTGAAAAGGCAGGTAATTGTCAAAAAAAGTGCAAAAAATATGGAAAAAATCTTTTTAGGCATAGAAATCTCCTTAAAAGTATGTTATTATATATTAGATACATTTTATATTAACACAAAAGCTGTTAAAATAAAAGTACAATTTTTAAAAAAGTGTGGTGATGGATGTGGTATACGTAACAGGTGATATGCACGGCTGTCTTGAAAGACTTTACGATAAAGGCTTCAGAAAACTCAAAAGCGGCGATGTGCTAATAGTATGCGGAGATTTTGGATATATATGGAATGGGGACAAGATCGAAAAACAGGTTATTGATTATCTCAGCTCAAGGCGTTTTGTTACCGCATTTGTCGACGGCACTCACGATAATATGGACACCATAAACCAAGGTAAGGTTACATATTGGCACGGAGGTATGGTCCATAGAATTAAGGGAAACCTAATTCATCTTATGAGAGGTCAGATATTTGAAATAGGAGGCAACAGCTTTTTCACCTTTGGCGGAGGAGAAAGTGCCGATAAAGATATGCGGCTTCCTCTTGGTAAATGGTGGCGTGAGGAAGAACCCACGCCTGCCGAAATGGCAGAGGGTGCTAAAAAATTAGATGAGGTAGGCTGTAAGGTCGATTACATAATAACCCATGAACCGCCCTCCCTTGTTAAAAGTGCTATACTTCTCAGAAAGGGGAGTAACGACAGGGTAAATAAGCTTAATGGTTATTTTGAGGAAATCGGTCGTTCCTGCGATTTTAAGCATTGGTATTTCGGCTCACTCCACGAGGATAAGGTGATAACCCCACGACATACCTGTATATTTAAAAATATAATAGCTATTGAAAATAAAAGTGATAATTAAATAAAACGGTGCTGTGAAAACTTGAATTAGTTTTCTTGGCACTGTTTATTATTTTGAAGCTTTGCTATCAGTAAGCGTCATAAGCTTGTCAATTTTTTTTATTTTAATAATTTTTCGAACGGTTTGCCCTATTGTCCGGCACTCCACCTTATCGAAAAACATAAAAAATTAGCACTCAATTAAAAAGAGTGCTAATTTTTATGATTTATTAATAATTTATTAACACATTTGGTTGGATATGGTACTATAATTATAGTCAGCTAAAGTCAATTTTTAAAAACAAGGTGAAAATTATGCGTACAAAACAGTTTAAATCTGAATCAAAAAAGCTTATGGATATGATGATTAATTCCATTTATACCCATAAGGAAATATTTTTGCGTGAATTAATTTCTAATGCGAGCGATGCTCTGGACAAGCTCTATTTTATGTCTCTTACAGATAGTAATGTTGGAATCGCTCCAGATGAGTTTGAAATAAGATTAGAGCTTGATAAGGAAGCACGCACCCTTAAAATCACCGATAACGGTTGCGGTATGACCGAGGAGGAGCTTGACAAAAACTTAGGCACTATTGCAAAATCAGGCTCATTTAACTTCAAACAGGAAAATGAAAAGACCGAAAATGTTGATATTATCGGTCAGTTTGGTGTCGGCTTCTATTCTGCTTTTATGGTAAGCGACGATGTTACCGTTGAAAGCCGTGCTTACGGCAGCGATGAGGCATTCCGTTGGAATTCGCAGGGCGCAGATGGCTATACAGTTGAGCCTTGCGAAAAGGAAAATGTTGGTACGGTTATCACACTTCATATTAAGGATAACACCGAGGACGAGAATTATGACGAATTTTTAGACCAATACAGAATAAGCGCATTGGTTAAAAAGTATTCTGATTATATCCGTCACCCAATTAAAATGGATTTCAACACCAAACAGCCTGTTGAGGGTAAGGAAGGCGAATATGAGGATGTTGTAGAGCTTCGCACCCTTAACAGTATGGTGCCTCTCTGGAAAAAGGCTAAAAATGAAATTACTGACGAGGAATACGGCAATTTCTATAAGGATAAATTCTATGATTACAATGACCCTGCAAGGGTAATTCACTATAAGACCGAGGGTCAGGCGACCTATAATGCGTTGCTCTTTATTCCCAAACAGCCTCCCTTTGATTATTATACAAAAGAATTTGAAAAGGGCTTACAGCTTTATTCAAAGGGTGTTCTTATTATGGATAAATGCGCCGATTTATTGCCCGATTACTTCAGCTTTGTAAAGGGTCTTGTTGACAGTGAGGATTTATCACTAAACATTTCACGTGAAATGCTCCAGCACGATAATCAGCTAAAGCTTATTGCAAAAACTCTTGAAAAGAAAATCAAGGGCGAGCTTGAAAAAATGCTCAAGGATGACCGAGAGGCTTACGAGGAATTTTTCAAAGCTTTTGGTAATGGGCTTAAATTCGGCATTTATAATGATTACGGTATGCACAAGGATGTTCTTAAGGACCTTTTGATTTTCCGTACCTCAGCTGATAAAAAATACGCCACCTTAAAGGAATATAAGGAGCGTATGCCTGAGAGTCAGGAAAATATTTATTATGCTTGCGGTGAGACTGACGATAAGATAGAAATGCTTCCTCAGACCGACACTGTTAAGGAAAAGGGCTATGAAATCCTCTATCTTACCGAAAATGTGGATGAGTTTGCCCTTAAAATGTTGATGGAATATGACGGCAAGAAGTTTATAAACATCTGCGATGATGCTTTAAATCTTGATAGTGAGGATGAGAGAAAAGCTCTCGAAAAGGAAAATGAAAGCTTTAAGGATATGTTCCTTTCTATGAAGGAAAGCATCGGCGATAAGATTAATGCTGTGCGTTTTACCGGCAAGCTTAAAAAGCATCCTGTTTGCCTTACAAGTGAGGGCGGAATTTCACTTGAAATGGAAAAAACACTTAATGCAATGCCCGGCGGTAATGATAAAATAAAGGCTCAGTTAGTACTTGAAATTAATGCGGAGCATCCTATTGCAGAAAAATTAAAGTCCCTTTATGCGGATGATAAAGAGACCTTAGGTAAATACGCAAAGCTTTTATACGGTGAGGCTTGCCTTATCAGCGGTGCAGGTGTACCTGACCCTGTAGAGCATAGCAGCTTGGTTTGCGAATTAATGATTAAATAATTTTTACAAATTATTTTAAGTAATAAGTAAGAAGTAATAGAAAATAAGTATGTGTGCTGCAAAGCAAACACATCACTTCTTACTTCACTATTACCTATTACTTTAAATAAAAGCTCGCAAAGCGAGCTTTTATTTATGTTGCTGCCATTTTCATAACAAGGCTATGAGGCAGGATTTTTGCAAGCAAACGGTAAAATTTAAAGAATAAGCGGTTAGTGTAAACTGCTTTTTTGCGGCTTGAAGCTATAAGTGATTTTTTAGCCATAGTGTTAGGATTAACACGGGGTAGAGTATCAAAGGTGTGGCTAGAGCCCTTTTCTATGCCCGCAAGCTTTAAAAATTCGGTGTCCATAGGTCCCGGGCAGGCGGCAAGGCAGTTAATTTTACGACCTTTGAGCTCACCTCTCAGCGCACGTGAAAGGCTCATAACATAAGCCTTAGTTGAGCAGTAAACCGCCATTCGGGTGTTGGGCGCAAATGAGGCTATTGAACAGGAATTAATAATTTCACTGTTTTCACTCATAAAGGGTAAGGTGAGTGAGGTTATAACGGTAAGAGCCTCGCAGTTGAGCCTCACCATACCGCCGTTATCGTCGGTAGAAATGGTATCAAAATTACCGAGCTTACCATATCCTGCGTTGTTTATAAGTAGTTTCACATCGGCGTTATTTTCCTTTAACAGTTTTGAGTATTCTTCTTGGCATTCGGATTTTGTAATATCTAGAGGAACTATTTTTGTTTTGCAGTTTATTTTATCTGCAAGCTCTTTGAGCTTATCCTCACGGCGGGCGACAAGCCATATTTCATCTATTTCTTTTCGCTGCTTTTCTATTTCAAAAGCAAATTCGGCTCCGAGACCTGAAGAAGCTCCTGTAATAATTGCTATTTTCAAAATCAGCACATCCTTTCTTTCTTTATTATATATAAAAGTAAGGTTAAATCAAGATTTAAAAATTTTTGTTGACATTAAGCTATAGTTTGAGGTATAATCTAAAATCGATAGGTTATGTCATTCTTTTGTTAATAGACATAACCGCCAATGCAAAATAAGGGAGGTTTCACGATGATCGGTAAAAGAACATATCAGCCCAAAAAGCTTCATCGCAAAAAAGAGCACGGCTTTTTAAAGAGAATGGCAACTGCTAACGGCCGCAAGGTGCTTGCACGTCGCAGAGCAAAGGGAAGAAAGCAATTGACATATTAAAAGCCACACAGAGTGGCTTTTACTTTTATGTAAGGTCAATTTAATTTATGGATAAGCTTCAGAAAATTAAAGAAAGCTACATTTTCAGGCGTGCCTACAAAAAAGGCAGATCACTGGTTTCGCCTTATGTGGTGGTTTATGCTTTAAAAAACCGTCATAATGACATAAGGCTGGGTATTACTGTCGGTAAAAAAATCGGTAATGCGGTTTCCCGTAACCGTGCAAAACGGGTAATTACCGCTGCTTTCAGGCAGATATTCCCTCATATTCCAAGCGGATACGATTATATAGTCGTAGCGCGCACACGTATTTTAACTGTAAAGAGCACCGTGGTGGCAGAATCTATATTAAAGCTTTTGAGATCTGCCGATTTGAGTGTCAATTCTAACAATAATGAGTAGAATTTTAATTAAGTTGATACAGTTTTACAGAAAAAACATTTCGCCCGCCAAAATCCCTTGTTGCCGGTTTACTCCCACCTGTTCGGAGTATGCTATTGAGGCTATACGGATACACGGTAGCTTTAAGGGTTGTTTCTTGGCTTTGTGGCGAATTTTAAGGTGCCATCCGCTGTGTAAGGGCGGATATGACCCTGTTCCACCAAAAAAGTGAATATTACCATTAACATCTTTGAATGGATGGTGCATAAATGCAAAACCTATTTAATATTATCAATATACCTTTGAGCTGGGTTTTACAAAAGCTTGCGGCTATTTTCGGCGGAAATTTTGCGGCAGCAGTATTTATTTTTACATTGCTGATAAACTTGGCTCTTATTCCTTTAAGCATAAAAAGTCAGAAATCTTCAGTTCAGCAAACAAGAATAAAGCCCAAGCTTGATGATCTCAAAAAGCGTTGCGGTGACGATAAGCAGAAGTACAGCGAGGGTATGCAGCGGCTTTATCAGGAGGAAGGCGTTTCCATGTCCGGAGGCTGCCTGCCTATGATAGTTCGTCTTGTACTTATGATGAGTATTTATTGGCTAATTATGTCTCCTCTTACCTATATGTCAGGTGTAGATAAAAATCATATAGATATCGTTAATACTGCGATTAGCGAAAGTATGACCGAGCTTAAAGAAAAAGATGAGAAAACATACGAAAAGTATAAAGATGAGCTTAATTGGGATGAGAAAAATACCCGCAATAATGAGCTTGGTATTGTAAATATTATCCGTGAAAATCCCGAAATTCTTGAAGAACTGCTTTCCGAAAAGGAATACAAAAAAATCAAAGCTGATTTAGAGGAAATTAAGGTCAAAGATGCTGAGAGTAACATTAACTACTCTTTATTTTCAGAAAAATTAAATCTTACGGAATCACCTAAGTTTTCTTTCGATATTTTCCATGAAGCTGAGCTTATTTGGCTAATGCCTATTTTAGCATTTGCAGCTCAAATGCTTTCAAGCGTACTTTCTATGAGAATGCAAAAGAAGCTTAACCCCGAAGCTCCAAGCATGACAGGTATGATGCTTACAATGCCGCTAATTTCTTTGTTTATAGGTTTTGGTTTCCCAGGCGGTGTTACATTCTATTGGACTTGCTCGTCTCTTATAGGCGGTTTCATTCAGTTAGGAGTGCAGCATTTTTACGGTCCCCACAAAATGCTTTCCCGTGAGCGCTCTAAGGAGCTTGTAAAGCAGTGCGATTTCGAAGCGGGGCAAATTAAGAAATTAACTTCTTCTACAGAGGAATAACAAAGGAGGATTACCCTTGATTAAGGAAGCAATGGGCTTTGGCAATACCATTGACGAAGCTAAGGAAAACGCTGTTGCTAAATTAAATGTATCAGAACTTGAAGATATACAGATAGATTTAATTGCAATGCCCAAGAAAAAAGTTTTGGGCCTTTTCGGCGGCAGTAAGGCTCAGGTAAGAGCTTATGTCGAAGTTGCTGATAAAAAACCGAAGAATAATAAAAAAGTTCAGTCCAAAAAGGAAAAGCCCGCTCAAAAGCAGGTTCAGGTCGTAAAACACGAAATTCGTGAAAAGAAAGAGCCTGCAAAGATTTTAAGTGATACTCCCGAGTACGGCGAGGCTTTAGCTGCCACTGAAATTTCCGCAGAATCACCTGCAGGAAAAGCTGTAGCTTATATTAAAGCAGTTCTCAGTGCAGTGGGTTGTAATGATGTAAGCATTAAGGTACAAAGCCGTGAAAATGCTTCACGCATTCTTTTAGATGGTGAAGACTTAAGTATTATTATTGGCCGCAGAGGAGAAACGCTTGATTCACTTCAATATCTTGCAAGTCTTGCTGCCAATAACGGTGGCGGCCATTATAAAATCGCGCTTAATATCGGCGACTACCGTGAGAGAAGAGAGGAAACTCTCATAAAGCTGGCAAAAAGAATTTCGGCTCAGGTGCTTAAAACAGGTAAAAGCCGCAGTCTTGAGCCTATGAATCCTTATGAGCGAAGAATTATTCACACAGCTGTTCAGGGAATAGAGGGTGTTATATCAAATTCATTTGGTGAGGGTGTAGGCAGAAGAGTTGTTATTTCGGTTGAGGGTGCAGAGGTTCGCCCTCCAAGATATAACGACCGTCGCAGAGGTTCTTCCAACCACTCACGCAACTCCCGTCCTAAAACTCAGGTGTCCACAGTTCCTACAAGAGAACCTAAGCGTGACAGTGATACTCCGCTTTACGGTAAAATAAATTAACCTGAGAGCGCCGACAAGGTTTTACACCTTTTGTCGTGGCTATTACAATTTTCATTTTAATAAAAATTAAAAACGGTCGGCTTTACCGACCGTTTTGTATGTAAAATCAGAATGGATTAATAAAAAATTGACAAAACTGGTAATAGACAGTATAATAACTATATATGTTTTTAATTTATTTACTTGGGTAAAATAAAAAGGTAGTGTAACAGGTTAAGAAAATTCTGTTGACGGGAGTGCCTTATTTGGAAAAGTTTGTTATTAACGGCGGTAAGCCATTAAAAGGCGAGGTAAGAATAAGCGGTGCCAAAAATGCAGCGGTAGCTATTTTACCGGCGGTTTTGCTGGCAGACAGCCCCTGTATTGTGGACAACCTGCCCGATATTTCTGATGTTTCCACCATACTTAATGCTATGCAGTGTTTGGGTGCGAATATTCGTCTTATAAATAAAACTTGTGTTGAAATCGACCCCAGCCATGTTAATTCCTTTGTGGTTTCAAAGCAAATGGCTGAGGGAATGCGTGCCTCAAGCTATTTTTTGGGAGCACTGCTTGGCAAGATGAACCGTGCAAGAGTAGCACCTCCGGGTGGCTGCAATTTCGGTGTTCGCCCTATTGACCAACATATAAAGGGTTTTGAAGCACTTGGTGCAAAAATGACAATTGAAAACGGTATGGTAGACGGTAGAGCTATGGCTTTAAAGGGTGCTTCTATTTATCTTGACGTGGTATCTGTAGGGGCTACCATCAATATAATGCTGGCAGCGGTTAAGGCAAAGGGTCTTACGGTTATTGAAAATGCCGCAAGAGAGCCTCATATAGTCGACCTTGCAAACTTTCTTAACTCTATGGGTGCCAACATTATGGGCGCAGGTACAGGTGTTATAAAGATTCGCGGCGTGGATAGGCTTTCGGGTACTAACTATAGTATAATTCCTGACCAAATTGAAGCAGGTACCTATATGGCAGCAGCTGTTGCTACTATGGGTGATGTTTTAGTAAATAACGTAACACCTAAGCATTTGGAGTCTATTATTGCGAAACTAAGGGAGACAGGCGCTGAGATTACTGAGTACGATGAGGCTGTGCGTGTTACAATGAGAACAAGACCACGCAAATGTAATGTTAAAACTATGCCCCACCCAGGCTTTCCTACCGATATGCAACCCCAGATAGCTACGGTTCTTGCTATTGCTGAGGGGACAAGCATTGTCACCGAGGGTGTGTGGGATAACCGCTTTAGGTATGTTGAGCAGTTAACTATTATGGGAGCTGACATTCAGGTGGACGGTAAAATGGCGGTTATTGCAGGTGTAAAACAACTTAATCCCGCTCCTGTACAGGCGGTTGACCTCAGAGCAGGCGCTGCAATGATTATTGCAGGACTTATGACCGAGGGTACTACCGAAATTGAAAATATAGTTTATATTGACCGTGGCTATGAAAATGTTGTAGAAAAATTCACCGCTTTGGGCGCTGATATCAAGCGTGTACCTATTATTGACGGAGCGGTTGCATTAAAGCAGGCTTAAAATTAATTGTTAGGGAGCGGATATTCGCTCCCTAAATTTTATTTGAGATTTTAAAGGAGCAGATTATGTCAAAAATTTGTCCGCTTTTTAGCGGCTCTACGGGAAACAGTACATATATCGGTACTAAAAACGGTGCGGTGCTTGTTGATGCAGGAGCATCAATGAAGCGTATAATGGCGGCGTTAGAGCAGGTTGGCGGCTCTGCCTATGAGCTTAAGGCTATTGCAGTAACGCATCAGCATATTGACCACATAACAGGACTAAGACCTTTGCTTAACAAACTTAAAATACCGCTTATAGCTAATGAAAAAACAATAGATGCCCTGTCGGCAGCTAATAAAATCCCTGCAGGGACAAGTGTTATAGCGATAGATGATACTACTGAGGTTGACGGAATAATAATAAACCGCTTTGCCACAAGCCACGACTGCGATGGCTCAAGCGGTTACTCCTTTATTTTGCCCGACCAAAAAAAGTTTACTCTTTGTACCGACCTTGGAATAGTAACCGATGTGGTGAGAAATGCTCTTAACGGTAGCGACCTTGTGCTGTTAGAGTCTAACCATGATGTTGAAATGCTTAAAAGAGGACCTTATCCACCTGAGCTTAAAATCAGAATTATGAGTGATAAGGGGCATATTTCGAATAATGTGTGTGCGGCAGAGCTGGTTACACTTTTGAAAAACGGTACTAAGAGATTTATTTTAGGGCATTTGAGCCAGAATAATAATACTCCACTTGTTGCACGCTCCTGCGCGGAGGCGGCACTTATGGATATTGGAGCGGAGAACAGTAAGGATTATTTGCTTAGTGTTGCAAAGCCCACCGGAAACGGAGTGACGGTAATTTGATTAAGGTTACACTTATAGCTTTAGGAAGATTAAAGGAAAAATATCTTTTAGAGGCGGTTAAAGAGTATTCTAAAAGATTATCACGCTATTGTGTGTTAGACATTGTGGAATTAGAACCTGTAAGGCTTTCGGATAATCCGTCTGCCTCGGAAATAGGCGGTGCTTTAGAAAAGGAAGCCGAAATGATTATAAAAAAAATCCCCGACAACAGCGAGGTTTATACTCTTTGTGTTGAGGGTAAGCAAATGAGCAGTCTTCAGCTTGCGGATAAGGTAAAGACGGCTACAAATATGGGTAGAAGTCTCACGTTTATTATCGGCAGCTCTTATGGGCTTTCAGAAAGGGTTAAAAAACACAGTAATATAAGACTTTCGTTATCGGAAATGACCTTTCCTCACCAGCTTTTCAGGGTGATGCTTTTAGAGCAGATATACCGAGCCTTTAAAATAAACGAAGGCTCAGCTTATCATAAATAGAGGCTTTTTGTCAATAGTTGGGGTAAAGAGTTAAAAAGAAAAAGTTTGTGCAAGCAGTCTCTTTTAAGCGGCTGCTTGTTTGTTTTTAAGTTGCAGATGAGAAAATAAGCAAATCAATTTTTTTATAAATACCTCCAAATAAAAAAGCACACCCCGAGCAGTGTGCCGAAAAAGTGCCTTCCTCAGTCGTTGCTACGCGAATTTCTCTATGCGGAAATAAGAGGAAACACCTTTTACCAAGGTATTTTCTCCACATAGAGATTATTAAATTCGTGTAGCGAATATATTTTATCATATCTAAATGAAAATGTAAATTTACCTTTTTCATCTATTAATGCTGTACAAGTAAGCTTAAATTTCCGCAAACTGTATGTTTTACTTGTATTTAAGCCAATAATGTTATATAATAAATTGATTAAGTATATACAAAGGGAGTGCTGTGTTTGCTTAGAAGCTTAATTTCGGGGAATATGAATTTTATGGATGTAATTATCTATATTATTTCTACCCTTGCGGTTATATTTTTAACACTGCCTGTTCACGAATTTGCGCACGGCTTTACAGCAGTAAAATTAGGTGACGATACACCCCGCTGGCAGGGAAGACTAACCCTTAATCCTTTTGCGCATATTGACTATTTCGGTGCACTCTGCATTTTGCTTTTCGGTTTTGGTTGGGCAAAGCCTGTGCAGGTAAATGCCCGTAATTTCAGAAACCCTAAGCGAGATATGGCAATAACCGCTTTTGCGGGTCCCTTTTCCAATATAATAGTGGCTTTTGTTGCCTTGCTGCTTTATAATGCTTGTCAGGCATTGTTTTTAAGTACGGGTGTTTCTTTTGCTTGGTATATAGCTTCATTTTTTTATTATATTTCATTAATTAATGTAAGTCTTGCAGTATTTAATTTAATACCTATACCTCCGCTTGATGGTTCTCGGCTTTTATCGGCGCTTTTACCCTACAAACAGTATTATGCTTTAATGCGTTATGAAAAATATATTTATTTGGGTCTTTTAGCCTTACTTTGGTTCGGAGTTTTGGATGTTCCGTTGGCATTTCTTTCCGGCGGTTTAATGGACGGTTTATATACCGTAGCATCACTTCCTTTTAAACTATTAGGAATTTTTAGGTGAATAAATGGAAAATACGTTAAGTTATAAATTAGAGGGATTTGAGGGACCGCTCGACCTGCTTTTGCAGCTTATAGCCCGAAATAAGCTAAATATTTACGATATTCCACTTACAGAGCTTATCGACCAGTATTTAGAGCAGATAAGGCTTTACAAGCAGGACGAAATGGAGCTTGGAAGTGAATTTTTGGAAATGGCTTCAAGGCTTATTTATATTAAAACTGTAAGCCTTCTTCCAAAGCACGATGAAATAGTTAAGCTTAAAGAGGAATTAACAGGCGAGCTTCTTGAATATATGGTTTGTCAGCAAATAGCAAAGCAGTTTTCTACTATGCAGGAGGGCTTCAACAAGTATGTCAGAAAGCCTGCTGATATTGAGTTTCCAAAAACTTATGAGCTTATTCACACAAGCGATGTGCTTTATCTTTCGTATCTTTCGGCTGTGGGCAGAGGAAAAAGACGCTTGCCGCCCTCAACCGCACCTTTTACTAAAATAGTAGCAAAAAAAATAGTTTCAGTATCCACAAAAATAGTTTTTGTTATTCGCAAGCTTTTCGGCGGAAAGAAAAAACTGACCTCACTTTACAAAACGGCTGAAAGCCGCTCAGAGTTAGTAGCAACCTTTTTAGCTGTGCTGGAGCTTTGCAAAGCCAATCGCGTTAAAATTGAGGGAGATGCTGAAAATCAGGAAATTACATTAATTAAGGGGCATAATAAAAAATGAAGAAGGAAGAATTAATTTCTGCTTTTGAAGCGGTTCTTTTTGCAGGAGGCGAGCCGCTTAGTATTGACCGTTTTGCTCAGGTTTTTGAAATAGAACCTGAGGAAGTGGTAGAGACTATGGAAGCTTTAGAACAGAAGCTTAAAAATAATAAAAGCGGTTTAGAGCTTGTTCGAATGGAAAACACCTATCAGCTGGCTACCAAGACTGAATATGCAGATTATATAAAAAAGGCTTTCGATATAAAAAGACGTATTCCATTATCCCCTGCAGCGCTTGAGGTTTTAGCGGTAGTAGCTTACAATCAGCCTGTCACAAAATCCTTTATAGAGCAGGTGCGCGGTGTCGATTGTTCAGGTGTAGTTACTACCCTCATAGAAAAGGGTCTTGTTGAGGAGCGCGGCAGATTGGAATTACCTGGTAAGCCTTTGCTTTACGGCACAACCAAAAACTTTTTAAGATGCTTTAGTCTTAACGATTTAACCGAGCTGCCACCATTACCTAAAACCGATAATGATGTAAGCGATGTCGGAGAACAATTAGAGATAACAGGCGAAAACGAAGAAGAGGAGCAGACCGATTGATAGCCTTAATAATTATAGGTATGTTGCTTTTAATAATTACGGCAATTCTCTTTTTGCCAATTGATGCGGTTATTAAATTTAAAGAAGAGCTGTTCCTTAAGGTGAAATTTTCGGGATTAAGAGTTTACAGACTCAAACAAGATGAGGAAGAAGCTACGACGCACCAAAAGACTGAGCAAAGTAAAAAAGCTGATTCTGAGCCTAAAAATGAAAATTTGGCAGTGAGCTATTTCAAAAAGCTTAAAGATAAATACGGATTTTCGGGAGCAGTCAGGCAACTTTTGGGGTTTGCAAGGGATTTATTACCGCATATTAGAAAGCTTTTAAAGCATATTAAATTTAAAAGGGTAATTTTTGATATTGTTATAGCTGAGGACGATGCTGCAAAAACCGCAATAGAATACGGCAGAATTTGCGCAGTGGCATATCCGCTGTTATCAGCTTTAGAGGCTATAGCTAATATTAAATATAAGGCTATAAATATAACCAGTGACTTTGGATCAAAAAATTCCGAATTCTCTTTTGAGGGTATAATCAGAACTAGAATTATTTTCCTTTTAATAGCTTTAATTAAGGTTTATTCAGAGTATAAAAAATTTACAGTGAGGATTGAAAACGATGAGCGAAAGTAAAATAAAAGGCATTTTAGACACCACAATGGAAAAGCTGAGAGGTATGGTCGATGCCGAAGTTATTACCGGCAAGCCTACGGTTGTTGGCAATATAACACTTATTCCTGTTTCAAGGGTTTCTTTCGGTCTTGCAACAGGTGGCAGTGATTTTCCAAGCAAAACAGGGGCTGAGCTTTTCGGCGGCGGCGGCGGAGCAGGTGTTACCGTAGTTCCTGTGGCTTTTATAGTAATTTCGGGCGATAATGTTAAAATGATGCCTATATATAATGATTTAACTACAGTTGAAAAGGCAATCTCTATGACACCTGAAATTATAGAAAAAGCGAAAGAGCTTTTTCCTAAAAAGGATAAAAGCGAAAAGTAAGTAATACACAAAGCCTCACCCTAATAAAATAAAGGTGAGGTGGTGTAATTGAAAAGAATATTCTGTATTGTTTTAGTTCTGCTGTTTTTATTTGTGCCTTTCGGTGCTTCGGCTTTAGGCACCTCTGCCAAGGCGGCTATCCTTATAAACGGAGATACAGGCGAGGTTATTTATGAACAGAATGCCGACCAATGTCTGCCAATGGCAAGCACTACTAAAATTATGACAGCTTTGCTCCTTTGTGAAAACGGTGATTTTGACCGTGAGATTACCGTTACCGAGGAAATGCTAAGAGTCGAGGGCTCTTCAATGGGCCTGCTTGCAGGGGATAGGGTAACACTTCATGACCTGCTTTACGGCCTTTTGCTGGCTTCGGGTAATGACGCAGCTAATGTTGTAGCTTATGTATTGGGTGGCACAGTAGACGGCTTCGTTAAAATGATGAATGATAAAGCCACAGAATTGGGTCTTAAAAATACAAATTTTGCAACCCCTTCGGGTCTCGATGCCGAAGAACATTATACCACTGCTAGGGATTTGGCTAATTTAGCACGCATCGCTATGCAGAATGAGGATTTTTATAATGCAGCTTCGAGTAAATCGGCGGTGCTGGAGTATGGTAATCCGCCTTACATAAGAAGTCTTTCAAATCACAATAAGCTGCTTAAAACCTTTGACGGCGCAATAGGAGTTAAAACAGGCTTTACAAAAAAATCGGGCAGGTGCTTGGTTTCTGCCGCTTGTAGGGACGGTAAGTTTGTGATAGCCGTTACACTTAATGACCCTAATGACTGGTCAGACCACGCTTCGCTTTTGGAGTATGGAATTTCTGCTATTAAGACTACTGAAATTTTACCACCTAAAACCGAATACAATATTGAGGTTATAGGCGGTGTGGAGAGTAAAATAAAAATCAGTGTAGGCTCCTTTACAGCAAGCTCGCTTGGAGACGGTGATTTTAACTGTACAGTTAATCTGCCAAGATTTGTGTACGCTCCGATATCTGCGGGTGAAAAAATAGGCACAGCGGTTTATAAAAAGGGCGATACAGTAATAGAAACTGCCGAGCTTTATGCCGAATGTGCAGTAGAGTTAGCGCCGATAGAGAAAAGTGCAACAGATGAAATTATGGAAAATTTAAGATATATATTTAAAAACTTATGGGAGAAATAAATGAAGGATAATAAAATAAGACTTCAAAAGCATTTGTCTGAATGTGGGGTAGCTTCCCGCAGAAAGGCAGAGGAATTAATAGAGCAGGGTAAGGTGCGTGTTAACGGCAGAGTAGCCCTTATTGGCGCTAAGGTTGACCCTAAAAGGGATAAAGTGACCGTAAGCGGAAAAACCGTTGTAGCTCAAACTCAAAAGGTTTATATAATGCTTCATAAGCCACGTGGATATGTTACTACTATGAAGGACGAAATGGACCGCAAATGTGTTACCGACCTTGTTAAGGATGTGGGGGTAAAGGTGTTCCCTGTGGGCAGACTTGACCGGAATTCTGAGGGTCTTTTAATAATGACTAATGACGGTAATTTTGCTAATGATTTAACCCACCCTTCAGCTCATGTTAATAAGACCTACCGTGTTACCGTAAAGGGTGAAGTAACAGACGAAAAGCTTTTAAAATTGCAGGAGGGTATCTTGCTTGACGGTGTTAAAACCCTGCCATGTGATGTATTTGTAGCCGAGCGCAAGGCTGACAGAACTGTACTTATATTTATAATTCAAGAGGGCAGAAACCGTCAGATAAGACGTATGTGCGAGACTGTGCAGTTAGACGTTTTAAGATTAAAGCGCACCGAAATTGCAGGTGTGAAATTGGGTATGCTGCCTCAGGGAAAATGGCGCCCCTTAAATGAAAAGGAAATGCGACGTCTTACCAATATCAGCAGTAATACAAAGGAAGTGGAATAATGCTGACTTTAGCACCTATGGTAGATAAGGCTACAGTTTATAAAATTTTTAGCGAAAAGGGAATAGTCACAAGCGAATTTTCAGGCTGTGTCATCGCAAAAAACGGTGATGAAATTTTAGGACTGTGTCTTTATGAATTAACGGCTAAAAAAATAACAGTTCAGTATATTGAACCGTTAGATGACATACCTTTGGCAGACGGAATTTTAAGAAGCGCACTTCATGTTGCGGCAGAAAGAAGCGTTATGAACGCGTTTTATGCCGATACTGTGCCTGAGGATTTTCTTAAAAAAATCGGTTTCATTAAGGATGCCGAGCAAAAGGCTTTGGATATTGACAAGCTTTTTAAGAGCTGTTCGAGCTGTGGACAATAAAGATAAAAAGACAGGGGCAAACCCTGTCTTTATTTGTTAATCTTCTCGTCCGAACAAATAGTCTAAAGATACCTTTAAAACTTTTGAAATAGCATCAATTTCAATATCTGTAATTGCTCTTTCTCCATTTTCAATTCTTAAAATTGAACCTCTGCAAACATAAACAGCCATTAACTCTAATTTGTTGGATAGCTGTTGTTGGCTTAGTTTTGATTTTAGCCTTGCATTTTTTATTCGAGTGCCAATAATGTTGGATTTTTCGTTTTCTATAATTCTTTTCATAATTTCACCACTTTTGTCTTGATTTAGGACAATAATAGGTATACTGCAATTAGCAAAAAGTTGTCCTACAAATAAGACAAGAAAGAGGTAAAATTATGAAAGTTGCAATAATAGGTTCAAGAAATTTGAAAGTTTTAGATTTGGGAAGGTACATTCCCAAAGAAACTATTGAAATTGTTTCTGGTGGTGCAAAAGGGATGATAGCTGTGCTAAAGATTATGCTGTTAAAAATAAAATTAAAATCACAGAATTTCTGCCGGATTACAACAAATATGGCAGAGTAGCTCCACTAAAAAGAAATGACTTAATCATAGATTATGCAGATGTTGTTTTAGCTTTTTGGGACGGTAAATCAAGGGGTACTAAATATGTTATTGAAAATTGTAAAAAGAAAGGTAAACAGATAAAGATATATTTACCAGATACACATTAATGATATACCATTGTTTTTGTTATGAATAAAAAATCGACAAGTCAAAACTTGTCGATTTTTTGGTGGAGCGGATGTCGTCATAGACGAACACCCCTCCATTTGGTTATTTTCGCCCTCAAAGGCGGCTTCAATATCGTCAAGCGGAATGTTTTCGATACTGATAGGTCGTTTGCTTGCGTTGACAATCAATGTGAAATGATCATCATAAAGATAAACCGAATGAACAAAGATATTGATGATTGCTCTGCGCTTATTGATGTCATCGTGAGGCATTTTACATATAAAATCAAGGAACGATAAAATCTGCGCTTCGCTTAATACTATGCGCTTATTCTTTTCTATTGCAAGCTGATTTTCAAGTTCTTCTTTTTCTGCCATTCTTTCGTTTAAGCGTGAAGTCAACATTTCAACCGACTGTCCCTGTTCAATGCCTTTCCACAAGTTTTCGATTGCTATGTCGGTTTCTTTAATGGCTTGACTTAGCTTCTTGATAGAAAGATTGTCCGGCGCCTTATTACAGGCTTCCGCAACTTTTTTGGCGATGATTTGCATTCTTTCTTTAGTAAGCATTTTGAGGCATTCTTCAACAACACGCTCCTCAATATACGCTTTACTAATAATCTTCTTGTCGCAATCTTTTTTACGTGCCTTCTTGCAAATATAATAATGATATTGTTTGCCGGCTTTTCCTGTGCCGCCATATCCAATCATCATTTCTTTACAATGGCCGCAAAATAGTTTTGTGGTTAATAAATATTCGCCTTCGCCATGGGTTCTTGCAGGTGCAGATTTGTTTTTGTTCATAATGTTTTGCACACGGTAGAATAAGTCATCGTCAATGATTCTTGGCATTCCACCGGGCGTTTCAACTCCTTTGTATAAATATATTCCGATATAACGTTTGTTGGTGAGCATTCTGCTTAAACTGTTAGGACTAAACTCACGTCCGAGTGAAGTTTTAATTTTACGCCGCTTCATATCGTTAATGATTTCGGTCTTGGTTTCGCCGCTTGCATAACGCTCAAATATTTCACGCACAATGGCGGCTTCTTCCTCATCAACATAAAAGGTTTTATCCTCTTTATTTACTTTAAAACCAAGACCCGGATTGCTTCCGTTCGATAAGCATTTTTCGGCATTGAGTTGCATTCCTCGATGAATCTTTTGCGAAAGTTCAACCGAATAATATTCCGCCATACTTTCAAGTACACCTTCAATAAGAATACCCGAAGCATCATCAGCAATATTTTCTCTTGCTGAAATAACACGGACGCCATTTTTCTTAAGTTTGGTTTTATAAATTGCACTAGCGTATCGGTCACGAGCGAAGCGGTCAAGCTGATAAACAAGCACACCCTCAAAGGTGTGCTTGTCGCTATCGGCTATCATCCTTTGAAAATCGGGTCGATCATCGGTTTTACCGCTATACGCACGGTCAATATATACGCCTACAACAGTATGGTTGTTTTGCTCGGCATATTGATAACAAACCTTTAACTGTCCTTCAATAGACTGCTCGGTTTGACTATGACTTGAAAACCTTGCGTATATAACAATATTCATTTATTTTCCTCCATTTATATCTGTACATAATTATATTCATCCTTCCTTATTAGTCGATTGTGCGGATTCTTTCTCAGTGTACTCGGGATGTTCTTTAAGCCATTCCTTAAAATATGCTTTCCCTACGTCGCTTTCATAAAATTTCCGCAAATGAGGTGCTATTGCTGCTGCAAATGAGGTGAGAAGTTCGTCGGGCAATTCTATCTTGGAGTAATCAATAATTTCGCATTTCTCCATAGGCTCACCTTACCTTTCATCACGATTGCGCTGACGTAAATATTTGTGATAATGCTCACAGGCTTTTAACACAAAATCCCTTGTCTGCTGTTCATTGCCTTTGGGTATAAACTTGCGAATATTCTCCATTGGTACCTTAAACATTTCCTTTTGGTTAGCCTTTTCCTCACTCATAATTTCAGCAATAATTTCGGGAGTTAAATTATCCTCTTGGCTTATCTTCTTAAATCGGCAAGCCTGAGATAGCGACGGAGTACAATCATTCAGTTCCATCTGTTCCAAAAGGTCGTACTGTTCCTGCTCGTTGAGATAGGAAAGTTCTACGGCGGGAGTGAAGGAAATACGACCTTCATCCACATATTGCAGAATTTCAGGGATAAGATTAGTGAGGCGGATATAACGGCGCACTTGTTCGTGGCTATCACCGGTATCGGCTCCAACCATTTCAGTTGTGCGGGACTTTGCCACAACTTGTGGCGAAGTTAAATCAGAGCGCCAACCCTGATGCTTCATAGCTTCTGCTTTCATCTTATAAGCAAAGGCTTTTTCTGACGGTAAAATATGCTCTCGGTGCAGGTTGCTGTCCACAAGGACAATCGCCGCCGCATCACGATCAAGAGAAACAATTAAGGCAGGGATTTCGGTAATCCCTGCCTTTCTGCTTGCCATAACCCGTCTGTGACCGGATATGATCTCATATTCAGCTGTGGTGTTTTCGAGTGGTCGGACTATGATGGGAGAAACAACGCCGTGTACCTTAATGCTTTCGGCAAGGGCATCCATTTCCTCGTTGTCCTGCACCTTGTAAGGGTGATTTTCAAAAGGGTGTAATTTCTCGATAGAGATATTTTTCTTAGTATTTTTCATCGTTCATAACCTCGTTCTTTCTTTTTAATCAAATTATTTCGTTTCATTTCGATATTGCGTTCGGCATCAAGGAGTGCCTTGATTTTCGGAATGTGTTCCTCAATGTGCATAGCAATTCGCAGTTCCTTCCGCAAGGGAGTGATTTTCTTGGTTATTTCCTTGCATTGTTCTTTAAGTGCCTCATCTTCTTCGGGTGTTTTTACACGGCGAAGTTTCAGCCGTAGTGCATAACGTTCCTGCTCTAATTCAGAAATGCGGGAAGATAAGTTTTCTTGAAAATTCAATAGTTTTTTCGGGGAGTCGAGATTGTTATCGCAGAGCAGATTGTACTCCTCGATATACCGATCCAATTTTCGTATTTCTGCTCGCATCATCGGAGATACGGGGCGGTTATCGTATTCTTGGGTATTACCTACGATGCAGATTTTTAGAAGCTCTATAAAAAGCTCAAACAATACAATAATCGTGTCATCCCATCCCGATATATACCTCTCCCGTTCAAGCACAAGAAGCGGGCGTCTTTTCCAAGCCGGTGTTACAAAGGCATAGAGTTCGGGTTTGCGCTGATTTTCACGGCACCGTTCCCGTATGCGTTCCTTAGAATATTGCTCCCCAAGACTACTGATACGGACAGCACGTTTCCACCCCTCTGCATACACAGAGGGGTGGTCATAATAAAAGTCACGTTCAAATCGGTAGCCGAGTGTTTTAAGGTAATATTCGATTTCCTTAAATGAGCCACATTGTGATAGCGCTTCGTCCACGTCTTTTCGTAGCATATCTCGATGTGTGAGCTTGCCGGATTTTTCAACCCAATACGCTTTTTTATTGCCGAAAAATTTATTACCTTGAATAACCGATTTATTTCGTTCAGCGCAAATAGCATCAGAAATCTTGCGAAGCTCAAGACGATCACCAATACCATTACGAAACTTTCTTCCCGTTTTAAAGGAAACGCTATTGACTACAAAGTGATTGTGGATGTTGTCGGTGTTGAGATGGGTAGTAACCACAACCTGATATTTTGAACCCCACATCTTTCGTGCCGTTTCCTTTCCGATATCGTGTGCTTCTTCGGGCGTGACCTCACCGATAGCGAAGCTCTGATACCCGTGATAAGCGATATTCTTGCCACGCTCACCAAAACGTCGCTTAACGGCAATCATTTCGTTATAGGCGTTATGCTTGGAGCAGTTGATTCCCGATACAAACATCGTTTGGTCGGTTTTATCATCGTTCTCCACATAGCGAATGGCGGCATACAGATCTTCATCAAGATATTCTTTGGCGGTGGTTTTGTCAGGATTGTTGGCATAGTCGATTACTTCCTTTAACCGTCCTCTAACGGGCCAGAAACCTGTGGTTGCCATTTAGAAACGTTCTCCTTTCTTGGGGTTATAATTTTTGTTGTTATATCTTTTAGTAAAGTCATCGCCGCCGCATTCACTTCCGCTGAGAAGGGTGCTTCAACGAGTGTATCTACCTTTTCGCAGAAATGAAAAAGAGCATCAGGTGGAACCGAGTCCGGTTCATATCCTAATGCTCTTTGACGGAGATATTCATTTGTTGTAAGTCCGCATTGTTTAGCAAGGTTGTTTATACGTTCTTTTTCCTTTGGAGTAATGCGGGCAAATATTCGTGTTTCTTGTTTTTTCATTTCATCATCCTTTCAAATGGGGTATTAGGGGTCAGCCCCTAAAGATTCCACCCAAACTCGGTGGGTGGAACTGACATTTTTGGCGCCAAAATGTCCTGCTTGTTACGGTGTAAGACACACGCTTTTAGCGTATATCTTCCATTCTCCGTGACTTGCACCGTATAACATAATGAGAGTAAAAGGTATTGAGCCATTTTGGCACAATACAGTTGGCGAAAATGTTTATTTGAGCCAAATATCACGGTTTTGGCTCAGCCGAATACATCCAAAACTTCGAGAACGCTTTTGTCGTTTTCTAACTTTTGTTCTTCGGTAAGTTTCACATCAACCGACATTGCTGAGGGCGGGGATAATATCTCCGCCCTCATTTGAACTTCCTCACGAAACATCTGCCGTATACTTTCAAGTAAATTTTCGTAATTAACGCTTTCCTTGTTCATATACGCAATAACCGCATCTACAATAAACTTATTTCGGGATTTGTTTAATGTTTTTAAATATTCAGCAGCTTGAACTTCGCTTGGAACGTCGGAATGGAATCTTACGTTGATTCGGTAATCACTCATATCGTCGCACCTGATTTAAGTTGAATTTCTGCCATATACTCATAGCCTTTTGCGGCGGCAGAAATATCATCTACAAACTTCACTCGGTCGGCATTGAACTTATAGAAATTCTTTACAAGGCAGCCGCCACCGCCGGTAACGTAAAGCATCATAGTGCCTTCGTCGTATCCGTGTTCACGAAGTCTGCGGAAAATATCTTTTACATATTCCGTTGCAATCGCTCGGATGATCTTTTGGTCAGATGCGGCAATATTTGCAGAACCCGTTATAAGCACCTCTTCGATAATGGCATCGTTAATCTCACGCTGAGTTTTCTGCATAAAGGTTTCTCTGACGGCAAGGGTGCATTGATAGGTGCCGAACTTTTCAGTATACATCTTTCCCGCCTGCGGTTTGCCGTTTATCATATAAAGCACGTTCATTGTGCCGTTACCAATATCCGCAACAAGATTGACACCTTTCATTGTTGAAGCAAATTCGGCAATTCCTGCATAGCCCTGCGGATAGATGCGCACACCCTCAATGGTGATATGATAATCAACCTTTTGATAGGTGAAACAAACCTCTTTGTTTTTGCTGAGATAGATTGCAAAATCCTTTTTTTGTCCGCTTGTCCAAGTAAGTGGTAGGCCTGCGGCAATAATTACCTTTGCTTCGGTGATATTTTCACGCTGAAGTTCCTTTGCAATAGCGACAAGGGTTAAAACATAATAATCTTCGTCACGGATTTTATCGGGTAGAAACTCCTTATGACCTTCACCGATAAGATAATACTTGTCGCCATATACGAGCATATCTCCCGTAAATAGAGGTTCGGCATCGTAGGTTAAAAGTCCTGTTTTAAAACAGTGATTTGCCGTCTTCATATTCCCATAACCGTGGTCGATGCCGATAACATACATTTCATTAAATTTTTTCATTTTTACATTTCTCCTTACTTTAAATTATTGTGTTTCCTAATTTCTTCGTGAAGCGTCTTGAATGCGGGTAATACTGCATCTTTAAAATAATTGCAATAGATACCGTGCATACAAATACGCTGTACACAACGATGGGTTTCGCCATCGTCAAGCAAAATGCAATTACCATCTTCATCACAGTTAGCACAATGTGTTTCAATGATGTGTAGAATAGCTTCCGCTTCTCTTGATGTTGTCTTAAACATAGTCTTTTCCTCCTTTTCAATATCGATTTGATAACAAAATTACTCTCACAATCCCGAATTTGTGGGGGCAGTTATCAAATAACCAAATGTATTGAAAATAAAGAACATTTGTGCTATACTGATATAAAGTTTTTCTATAAGGAGAGCGATATGAAAAGCAAAAAATATATCATACCGGGGATATCGGCGCAAAGTATAATCGCATCGGCAAATCAAAAAGATGACGGTTATCGCTTTTATTTCGATACAACCGATATGTCAAAAGAATATTTGGTTGAAGATACTTTGCAAGACGATTGTCCGATTTTTTATCAGGCGATGCTCACTCTCGGTGAAAATCCTAACAAGTCAGAATTGATATCGAACAAATTACGGGATGTATTTGTCTATGTAGATTTTTCGGGTATCTTTGATCGCAAGGCCGCAGGCAGAGTTTTGGATTATCAGAAAATTGCTGAGTATATGTTCCGACCGGAAGGCATTACACTTAACTTTGGAAAAGAGGATAAACGGTATATTGCCTTTGAACGCTCCGCTTCTATGAGCCGTGCAAATCAACTTTCTTTTGTGCGAGAGGATGTGTATAAAGCTTTGCGGGAGCGTATGATGCTTGGGTTAAATATCGGCAAATGTCAACTCAGCAAGTTATACGCATATAATGCGCTGCTTTTTACTAGCGGTAAGCGATATAAGGATAGCGATACTATTCTCAACGACAAAAGGATCATTGTAATTAAGAATCCTGAATCTGTTATAGAAAATATAAAAACCGTCACCGTGAATGGTGACGGCAGTAATAATGCTGTCCGTAAATATACCCGAACTGAAGAAAATAAAGATATTACGATAACGGAATTTGATGGCGAAGGTTTTATCTCTCCACGATTGGCGGATTTACTTGATAATGGACACAACTCTTTCCAAATTCGTATGCCTTATATTAAGGGCGTTGTGCATAAGGTGGATTTTGCTGCCTTGCTTTCTGAATTGGAAGTGCCTTTTATCGTAGATATGTGGGGCAATAAACATAACCCTGCAGACGTGGATATTATTCTGACTGACAGTATGTTCAAAGGCCTTAAATGGATGACTGATAATGACCTTTCGTGGGCGGAGTATTTGGAGCGGTGCAAACGATATAACCACGCTCTTTATGTATCGGGCAAGGATAAAATTGAAGTGCAGGATACTACGGAACTGAACTATCAGTTTTTGAACACGCTTTCTATAACTGACGATGAGTTCAGACCCAAAGATCTTCCGCTCGGTTTCAAAGGTTCGCCCGAATACGATTCACGGCATTGGATAACCAAAACAACCGAAACGGAATATTATCGCCTTGTTGCAGATAATGCGGCTCGGCGCAGATATTTCACCGATGAATTAAGCGAAGATTTAACGGATAATCGCCGTAAATTCCGTGCAGAACTTATAAAGAAAAACGCTCTTTTTATAGATGAGCCTATATATGCAAGAGAACTAAAAGACCGAGCTGAAAATCTACTCGGTAAATATGCTATGGGGAAACTCTTAGTAGCGGGAGATAACCGCTATTTGTCCGATGACCTTTTGCGACTTATTGCCTATATGGTAAAAGAAGCGGTTGGTGATGGAGTAGCATATAGCCTACTCGAAAAGGAATTTATTAGCGACAACTTTATGTATGCTCCACAACCGAACTACGAAAAGAGTGATTATTACACCATTCTTCGTAGTCCTCATATTGCCCGTAATGAAGAAGTGCTTGTAAAACCGATGGAGCCAGGCGAACTCAGAGGAAAATACTTTTCGCACCTAAGTTACGTTGTTATGGTGGATTCCCGTTCCTTGATACCTGAAAGATTGGGTGGCGCAGACTTTGACGGCGATATGGTTAAAACCATTGCCGATCCGCTTGTCAACAAATGCGTAATACGAAGCAGTACAGAACTGCCGTTATTAAAAATACCAACCGAGCAACCGCTAATAGCCGATGCCAACGATTGGTACGAAAGATTTATAACAGTGAAAAATACATTTTCCTCCCGTGTCGGTCAAATCAGTAATGCGGCGCTTAGCAGAGGTATTATCGCTTATGATGAAAACACCGCCGATGAAGAAAAGGAACGTTATTATCACGAAGTAGAAACACTTGCGATATTAACGGGATTGGAAATAGACTCGGCCAAAAGTGGTGTTAAACCCGACTTGTCCGAATATATTGAAAAGAAAACCGCACGCCGCAGTATCTTTCTTCGTTATAAGTCCATTGTGGGAAGTGACGAGAGTCACAAGTGGTATGAACTTTCTAAAAATGCACGCTTAAAGAAATACTTTGAAAGCATTGATTGGAATGGTGTTAGTTCTAATCTTGAAAAGCTTCCGTATTTAGCCTATATGCTTGAGCGTGAGACCGAGTCGGTTACAGTTCGCTCTGTATCTGACGAGCAGTTATTTACCTTTGCTCAAACTCCTGATTGGAAAGAAAATCTTGATTCCGATATGCTTGTCCGTGTTGCCAATTTAATCAAAGATTACGAAACCGCATTAAACCGAGTAAGACATATAAAGCATATTTCTACGTATATGAAGCGTAAAGGCGATATTTATCGTATTCTTTTTGCTCGTGGACAGGAAAAAGATTATACTGTGGATGAACTCTATTCTGCATTTGATACTATGCTCCCACAGCAGATAAGAAAAGCTCGTCTTATGTTGGACGAAGTAAAGTGGCATTTTGTGCCGCCCGAAGAAAGAACCAATATACTATATGCCATTTGCAAAACAGGAAACTTGTATGATTATTTGGATGTATTCTGCGATTTCCGTAATGGCGGATATCGTATCGTTGGTGATATTATTTGCGACCTTGATGATATGTACCGCAAAATTGGTATGCAAAAGAACTTCGTAAAGCAAAAGGGCGACAGTAAAGATTTGAAGATGTTATTGACGGGTATAACTGCACAGGCGGATTATAAAGAGCAGATTATACGAAATTGCCTTAACATTATTCATCCGGCAAACGGTAAGAACTGTCTTGATTACGTTGAGGTTGTGAAATGTGCGGTAGTACTTGGTAAACGTCAATTTGTATTGGAAGTATTACCAAAGCATGTATTGGACCAAACAATAGATCGAAGCCATTTATATGCCGAAACTAAACCGAAAAAGAAATGGAGGTTGTGGCAATGACAAACGAATGGTTAGAATTCAAAGCCTATACCGAAAAGCAAAAATATTCTGTCGCAAGCAAACACGACCTTTCATATCTCGGTCGATTTTCTTTTAAAACCATAACCGATTTTGAAGGCTTCGGAAGAATATTAACCACAATCGCAAGGGGATATATTTTTCATAACAAAAACGGAAGTTTATTTGACGGCGATCCCTACACCCGCATCGAATATGCAAGAAATGCTTTATGTGCTTGGTGCAGTATTCCTGATAAAAACGAGGACAAACCTTTCGTGAATTTTGAAGAACTTTCCGCCGATTTTCCTGAACTTGTAAATGGCAAGGGCGAAGGTTGGTATTACAGACATATACAGAACATTATTAAGTTTGCAAAGAAAAATCCAACTGCCGTCAGTGAAAAAGCAAAGACGACCGTTGCGGGAATTAGCAAAGGCTTTAAGACTGAATGGAAAAAGAAAGTCCGTCAGTTACAAGTGCCGATATTTGCCCTTAACACTAAAGCTGCATGGGCTTTGCGCTTTGATGATATACTTGCCGACGCATTAGAACTTGGCGCACTCAGAACGGAAGAATATATATTACCACCCGAGAAGTATGCGGCTTTGCAAAATCTTGAATTAAACGGCGTCCCACTTGAGGTAGGCTACGATGTAGTTGATTTTTACGAAGCAAACAAGAATGAAGATGGCGATTGGGTTGTATTACCTATAGCCAATTTTGATTGCTATTATGGGAATACGAATTTCAGCAAAAAGTGGCTTAGTAAAATCCCCGATACCATACTCACAAGAGAAGTCAGTAACGGCATTTGTAGAGTAAAAGTAAATATCTAAAAACAAAAAAGCCCCGTTGGAAGCGCAGTAAATTCTGCATTCCTAACGGGGCATAGTTTTAGCAATATTAAATTTTGTGTTCCATTATCCATTCAAGGATTTCGACATATTCGGTTTTTCCTTCTGCAACCGAAAGACCAAGAGAAATTAGTTCTGCTTGAGAGTAGTTAATTTTAACGTTGTTAAGTTGCAAAGTCAAAAGCATTGTAAATACACCAATACGTTTGTTGCCATCAGCTCATGTCAAGGATGGGACAAAAAAAAATTAACTTTTTTTCATTTTGTCCGGAATGCCCATTTCATAAGACATTCCAGACATAGTTAATTATCCTAAACCAAATTCATCAAAGTTTTCAAACATAATCTCTAGATTATCAATCTTCTTTTCAGTATGATAATGACCACAATACCATTTTTTGTATGATAGCCTGTCTTCAATTTTATCAAGCCAATTTTCTGTTGATTTATCTACTTTACTCTGATCAACACCAGACATAAATACTTCAACTGGCTCATATTTAAGCGGTGTGGTATGACTAAGCACCACATCTACATCCCATGCTTCACGTTCCAGCTGTTCTTCAACATACTTTTTGATTTCATCTGATGGCTGCTCATCTTCCCACCAGCCATAACCATATGCCAAACGATACGCTTTATCAATACTGTATGCTCCGCCCATTACAATTGTTTTTAGTCCATTAAGGTTATAAACTTCTCCGTCCTTAGCAAACAATATGCTCGGAAATTCTTCCTCATAATAAACCATTCCACCATTCCACACCTGTTCTTTATATGATTCAATAGTGAATGGTCTCTGTTCATGATTACCATGAATGGCGAATATAGTAATCGGCAATTCTTCAAGCTGACGTTTCTTTAATCGATCATATCGTGGACCACTGAAATTTATTCCCGCATCTCCAAGTATAATCATTATATCGTCATTTTTTGTATTAAACCTTTGGCAAAAGTTCTCAACTCGCTCAAAACTCCCATGTGTATCTCCAGTAATATAAATCATTCATTCACAACCTTCCCGATGCTCATTAAACAAGCATTCTTATTATATCACATATTTTTTATAAATTGGATAAAACCTTATCGTACATATCTTGATTTTTCCATATTACCTGAACAGTATTTTCATCAATTACTATTGCTTTTTCAATCAGACTTGCCATAATTTCTTTATCATACTTATCCAGATTTACATATTTTTTTATATCCCAGATGTCACTCTCTTCAGCTATCGCTACTCGTTTATCTAATAATTCCCTCTCCAAATCAGAAAGTTCCTTATTTATTTCTGATATACGCATATCAGCTAAGCCTTTTGCATCCAAAAAATTACTTCTGGAAATACTGCCCTGCTTGTAATGTTCATAATCAGATACTTTTTTCGTTTCAAGTCTTTTCAATTCAGCTCTCAACCTTTTTATCAGGCTCTCTGTATTTCTTTTCGGCTCAGACTCTTTTGCTTTCTTCTTAAGCAAATCTTCTGCCGTGAGCATAATTTTAGCCTGATTTCTTACAAGTTTTACAAGGACATTCTGAACAAGTTCTTTTTCTATCCTTACCTTTGAACAAGGACTATTACTCTTTGTCCTTCCTGTACTGCAATACATATACTTGTACTCTGCCTTTCCAGGTCTTAATCTAAGCCCACAATACGGACAGATAATAACGGAATAGTTTTTACTTGATGAACTCTTATCTTTCTTTGATTGACGTTTGCCCTGCATATTTGCATTTGCAGCCTCAAATTCATCATACGAAACAATACCTTCGTGTGTATTTTCCACAACTATCCATTCAGACTTATCAACCTCAATTTGATGCTTTGAATCAAAAGACTCATATACTTTCTTATGAGCCACCATATTACCCGCATATCGCTCATCACGAATAATTTTTGCAATCATAGTATTAGTCCATCCAACATTATTTCCATTAGGAACCCAATCTCTTGAACACCCCTTCTTCTTTTTATATAGTGCCGGTGTAAGAATCTGCTCATCATTAAGTATTCTTGCAATTTCTCCTCTTTTGGTTCCAGCAATGACCATATCAAAAATTCTTCTAACAACCTGAGCGGCCTCATCATCAATTACCAACTTATGAATATTCTCCGAATCTTTCTTATATCCATAAATCCCATACGGACTTAGAAATTCTCCTCTTTTCATTCTTGAAGTTACCGCAGCCTTAACCTTTTGTGACAAATCCCGGCTATATAGATTATATACAAGATTTTTAAAAGCAACATCAATGCCACCTGTCTGCCCAACAAAAGAGTTACTATCATATCCGTCATTTATTGATATAACTCTTATACCCAGGAACGGAAATAATTGTTCCAGCAAATTTCCAACTTCAACATAATTTCTACCCAGTCGTGAGAAGTCTTTTACAATAATGCACTGCACAGATCCTTGCTTGCATGCCGTAATAAGATTTTGAAAACCTTCTCTTTCAAAGTTTCTGCCTGTAAATCCATCATCCAGATACTCCTTAATTAAATAATCCGAAAACTCTTTGTTATCACGAATGTACCTCATAATCATATCTCTCTGATTGGTAATACTATTACTTTCATTTTTTTCTGATGATTTCACATCAGTATCCTCAAGGGATAATCTAATATACATCGCTACTGTCTTTACCATGTTATCCCTCCAGTTTTCTCAGAATTTCATCACAACATGAAAATGTTATTTCTATACTTTTATCATCATTGATTGTAACTAACTCAATAAAGCTTTCAACCATTTTTCTATCCAGTTTCTTTGCTTTTTTGCACTTTTTCAGATAATCTGCTGCTCTTAATTTTCCTGCTGAATCAGAAGTCTTCTTCATATTATCTGACAGAAGTTTTTCTTCTCTCTCCAACTGCTTCTTGTCATTCAGAAACTTAGTTTTCATCAACAGATAATCGTTTTCATCAATCAAGCCGTCCGAAACATCTTTGTATAAATCCGCAATCTTTGAATTAGTCTGGCGAATCGCTCTTTCTATCTGTACCATTCTCTTTTTAATATCCTGAGTATTTTTGTCAGCAATCTCAAGCGAGAGTGAACTTTCATCTATATTGTTGAAAATACATTTTTTAATACTTTCTAATACTTTGCTTTCGACAGATGATTTATTTATCCGATTTTTATTAGTACAAACTGCTTCTCTTAATTCCTTATATCCACTGCAATAATAGCTTCTGCTAATACTGTTGCCTCTTACGTTTTGAGCTAAATTCATGCTCTTTCCACAGCAACCACATTTTATGCGACCTTTCAGAAGATTCTCTTCTTTGTATTCTCTGCTCTTACTGTTTTTTCTTCGGACTGCCTGCTCTGTCTTTTTCTTTTCCAAAATATCCTGAACTTCAAAAAACAGATTTCGCTCGATAATAGCCTCGTGTGTTCCTTCAACTACTATCCAGTCATCTTTATTCGTATAATGCATAACAATGTTATTGCAAAGCTCCTGTTTTACTTTTCCCTGAACCATATCACCTATATAAGCACGATTAGTCAATATTGTGTTAATGGTTGTTCTACCCCATTTAGAATTCTTGTATCTATCCGATTTTGTTATCCCAATGGAATATCTGTATTTTCTCGGACAATCATAATCTGATTCATTCATAATTCTTGCAATGCGGTCTAATCCATATCCTCCAGCATATAATTCAAATATTTTTTTCACTGCCGGTGCCGTCTTTTCATCAATTACAAACTTATTTTTGTTTTCAGCTGACTTCAAATAACCATATGGTGCTACCAGTCCAATATATTCTCCGTTTTTCTGTTTGGTACGAAAAGCAGTTATAATTTTCCTCGATATATCTTTGGCATAGACATCATTTACCAGATTTTTAAATGAAGCCACCATATTTTCTACGCCGCCACCTTCATTCGTATCAAAATTATCCGTGACCGCTATAAATCTTACATTAAGAAATGGAAATACATTCTCTATCAAATTTCCTGTTTCAATATAGTTTCTTCCAAGTCTTGACAAATCTTTCACTACTATGCAGTTTACTTTTCCAGTCTTTACATCGTTCATCAGCCTTGTAAATTCCGGTCTTTCAAAATTGGTTCCTGAAAAACCATTGTCCGCATATATATCAACCAGTACCATATCGGTTTTCTCACCAACAAAACTTTTCAGAAGATATATCTGATTATCCAAAGTATCCTCATCCAAATCTTCTGTAGATAATCTTGCATACACTGCCGTCTTATACGCACCTTCTTTTGCAGAAATAATGCTCATGGCATTTTCTGCAATTCTGCTCTTTCTTGCCATTATGACACCTCCTGCATTTCATTCTTATTATCTTGTATATACCTAATTTGGTTCAATATTTCCTTATAATTATCTGCGTATCTGAAAACAATCTCAATTCTCTTATCTTCATATATCTTGATATAATCAATAAGTTCTACCACAACGTTTCTTTCCAGCTTTTCAATTCCTTTATTTGCAAGAAAAGACTCAATCCATTCATGATGCTTTCCGTTTCTGGATGCCAATGTCTCTATTTCAATTTTAATCTGTGCTATAGAATCAAGTGCAGCTCTGCGACGTTTTTCAAATTCCTGCTTCATCGAAATATATTCTTCTTTTGAAATCAACTCGTCTTTCAAATCTTCATAAACAGATACTTTCAATTTTTCGTACTTCTGAGCATCCTCTTCTAACTGAACAATTCTCATATTCAATCTCTTAACATTTACTTCCTGATATGGAAGTTTATCAATAAATTCAAGAAAATGCTGAATGTTTTCAAGTTCATCAATATAACTGTTCAGGTATGTCACTACAGCTTTCTCTAATTCATCCTCTCGGATTCTATGACTACTGCATACTCCTTCTTTTTTATTAGCAGAACACATATAGTAAACATATTTCTTTCCTGAAACCGTAGATACTTTACGACTCATCTGTCTTCCACAATCTCCACAGACAGCTATTCCGGAAAACAAATAAACGGACTTCTTATCTGGAGCCACCCTAGTATCCTTTTTCAGTATTTCCTGCACCATATCAAATTGCTCTTTTGTGATGATTGCTTCAAATGCATTGGGAATCACAACCCAATCCTCTTCATCTTTAATTACAGTTTTCTTAACCTTGTAATTAGGTGTAGTAACCTTCCCCTGAATTAGCGTACCAGTATAACTTTCATTTGTTAGAATTCTGGTTATTGCAACAGCACTCCATATTGCTTGTTTTTTTGTCTGCAAATTTGCACTGTATTTTATACCACAGCTTTTTTTATACTCTGCCGGAGAAAGCACACCCATATCATTCAGTTTGTCCGCTATTCTCTGCTGACTCATACCTGATATTTTCCACTGATATATATCCCTTACAACACCTGCGGCATATTCATCAATAACTATCTTATTATGATCATGTTCATCCTTGGCATAACCATATATGGTAAACGAGCCGATGAACTCACCTTTTCTTCTTTTGACATCTAAATGACTGCGTATTTTTATGGAAATATCCCTACAATACGCATCATTAATTAGGTTTTTGAACGGGATTACTATTTCATCTGTTTGAGATTTTCCTGTCAGACTATCATAATTGTCATTTATTGCAATAAATCGAACGCCCAGCATTGGAAATATTTTTTCAATATATCTGCCCGACTCAATATAATTTCTTCCAAAACGAGATAGATCCTTTACTACCACGCAGTCAACCTTGCCTTGCTTAATATCCTCCAACATTAACTGAAATGCCGGACGCTCAAAGTTTACTCCGCTGTATCCATCGTCTACACGTTCTGAAACAATTACAATATCCTGTTTATCCTTGAGGAAATCTTTGATAAGTTCTTTTTGATTAGATATGCTGTTACTCTCTGCTTTTGAAGCATCAGAAACATCACCATCTTCTTTAGATAATCTAACGTAGATGGCTGCTTTATAGATTTTAATATTACTCATAATGTGCAAGCCTCCTTAATTTTATTAGTTAGATTACCTAGTAAAATTTGTGGTTTGCACTAATTTAGTCCTAATGGTATATTAACACAAACTCACAAAAGATTCCATATGATTCTTAAGAAAATCCAAGAATCATCTGTTCAAACTGCTCGTTAAAACTCTTTCCCCCTGATGAAAATGCCACTTTTACCACCACACCATCAACTTTAAAACAATAAGGATTCTTTATCTGCTCGATAAAAGATGCAATTCTTTCATCAACCGAAAGCTTATCGTTTATGCGTATATCCTGTAAATCAACAAGTGTATCCCTATCAACATTAGTAACATCAACATCTCTTAACTTTATTAATTCCTCTGCCGTCATCCAATCCCTCCAATCTATAAAATAATAATTGCCACCCGGATGAGTGGCTATGTAAAGCCGGGGCAGATGCTCCGGCACTATTCTTTATTCGTTATACTTTCCTACCATTCCAAGCTGTATCTGCATCCCCAGTGTAATCTTAAGCATCTGAAATGTGCTTACCTTTCCGACCTGACGCATCAAATC
>JBGVRU010000016.1:0-43790 GCA_045128715.1 Acutalibacteraceae bacterium
AATAACATAAGGGCTTGTGCGAGGGAGATTGTGGAAAAGGAAATTATTTTTGCATAAACAGATGATTAGTGGCAGGGGGAAATCCTGCCGCTTTTTCTGCTTTAGTTTGTCAGCTTGACAAATAAAGGGTTAAGGAATATAATTAGATTCAGTATTATACAAGGAGTTAATAAATATGCGGCAAGGTATTCTTAAATAAACTGTCAATTTGATAGTGGGAACAAAAAGTAGCAGTCCCGTTTCACTTTTAATATGGGGCTTAGTTTTTTGTACCCAGTTTAAGAATACTTTTATCATGTAATTTTATATGCCCGAAAACATATAAGTGTTTTGGGGCTATTGGAGTTATTTACCCAGTGATAGGAGTATTTATCACTGGGTATTTTTATGCCCTTTTTTGGGTGTTGATAGGAGGAAAATCACATGAAAATAATTAACTTAGGCATTCTGGCTCACGTTGACGCAGGAAAGACAACATTAACGGAAAGTTTATTATATACCAGTGGTGCAATTGCAGAACTAGGGAGCGTAGATGAAGGCACAACAAGGACAGATACAATGAATTTGGAGCGTCAAAGGGGAATCACTATCCAGACAGCAGTGACATCTTTTCAGTGGGAGGATGTAAAAGTCAACATTATAGATACGCCAGGCCATATGGATTTTTTGGCGGAAGTATACCGTTCTTTATCCGTATTAGACGGAGCAGTATTATTAGTTTCTGCAAAGGATGGCATACAGGCACAGACCCGTATACTGTTTCATGCACTACAGATAATGAAGATTCCGACAATTTTTTTCATCAATAAAATTGACCAAGAGGGGATTGATTTGCCAATGGTATATCGGGAAATGAAAGCAAAGCTTTCTTCGGAAATTATAGTGAAGCAAAAGGTTGGGCAGCATCCCCATATAAATGTAACGGACAATGACGATATGGAACAGTGGGATGCGGTAATTATGGGAAACGATGAACTATTAGAGAAATATATGTCAGGGAAACCGTTTAAAATGTCAGAACTGGAACAGGAAGAAAACAGGAGATTCCAAAACGGAACGTTATTTCCCGTTTATCACGGAAGCGCTAAAAACAATCTGGGGATTCGGCAGCTTATAGAAGTGATTGCCAGTAAGTTTTATTCATCAACGCCTGAAGGTCAATCTGAACTATGCGGGCAGGTTTTTAAGATTGAATATTCAGAGAAAAGGCGGCGTTTTGTTTATGTGCGTATATATAGCGGAACATTGCATTTGAGGGATGTTATTAGAATATCTGAAAAAGAGAAAATAAAAATCACAGAGATGTGTGTTCCGACAAACGGTGAATTATATTCATCCGATACAGCCTGCTCTGGTGATATTGTAATTTTACCAAATGATGTTTTGCAGCTAAACAGTATTTTGGGGAACGAAATACTGTTGCCGCAGAGAAAATTTATTGAAAATCCTCTCCCTATGCTCCAAACAACGATTGCAGTAAAGAAACCTGAACAGCGGGAAATATTGCTTGGGGCACTTACAGAAATTTCAGATGGCGACCCTCTTTTAAAATATTATGTGGATACTACAACGCATGAGATTATACTTTCTTTTTTGGGGAATGTGCAGATGGAAGTCATTTGTGCCATCCTTGAGGAAAAATATCATGTGGAGGCAGAAATAAAAGAGCCTACTGTTATATATATGGAAAGACCGCTTAGAAAAGCAGAATATACCATCCACATAGAAGTCCCGCCAAATCCTTTCTGGGCTTCTGTCGGGTTGTCCATAGAGCCGCTCCCTATTGGAAGCGGAGTGCAGTATGAAAGCAGAGTTTCACTTGGATATTTAAATCAATCGTTCCAAAATGCGGTTATGGAGGGGGTTCTTTATGGCTGCGAGCAGGGGCTGTATGGATGGAAAGTGACAGACTGTAAAATCTGTTTTGAATATGGATTGTATTATAGTCCTGTAAGTACCCCCGCAGACTTTCGGCTGCTTTCCCCTATCGTATTGGAGCAGGCTTTAAAAAAAGCAGGGACAGAACTATTAGAGCCATATCTCCACTTTGAAATTTATGCACCGCAGGAATATCTCTCACGGGCGTATCATGATGCTCCAAGGTATTGTGCAGATATTGTAAGTACTCAGATAAAGAATGACGAGGTCATTCTGAAAGGAGAAATCCCTGCTAGATGTATTCAAGAATACAGGAACGATTTAACTTATTTCACAAATGGGCAGGGAGTCTGCTTGACAGAGTTAAAAGGATACCAGCCAGCTATTGGTAAATTTATTTGCCAACCCCGCCGCCCGAATAGCCGTATAGATAAGGTTCGGCATATGTTCCACAAGTTAGCTTAACAGCTTGCAAAAGTCATATAAAATGAGATTTGAAAGGATTAGAGACTAATTATGATGAAATGCGAATGGATATTGTGTCCTGTTTGTGGGAGCAAAACCCGTAATAAAATTAGGAAGGACACTGTTTTGGAGAATTATCCCCTTTATTGTCCAAAATGCAGACAAGAAAGATTGATTAAAGTTGACAACTTGAAGATAACTGTCATCAAAGAGCCAGACGCTTAAGACGCAGAGCCGATGAAATTGTGGAACAATTCACGAATCATCGGCTCTTTTTGTTTCGTATTTGAAAGAACAAACTCACCAAATAAAAAAAACGATATTCGGGTGGGTTATTTTGTTATACCCTAAATTACCCTCTGAATTTGTTTTTAAATTTGGAGGGTTTTTATGTTCCTTTTTTCGGGCGGTTGCCCATCTGCTTATATAAAGCAAAGTTTATTTATACATAGCACATCAGGGAATGGCGGGAAGCCAGTTAAAAAAATCCCTGCCAGTGCAACGGTACTTCCCACCATGAAGGTAGAAGTACAATCTCCATACAACAGAATTAGTATTTCCCATAACCGTAAAGGTCACAAAGCCTTTGCGGTTTTTCTTTTGTCGTTTTTGGTTGGAAAGTGCCGCAGGACTATTATTGGTGTTAAGTGTCGTTCGCCGCCTTTCAATCTGGATTTTTATGTTTTCAAAGATTCAGATTGATTGGAGGAAAAAAGAATGGCATATAACAACGGACGTGAGGACAGGAAGTGGCGTATCTGGAAAGAAGCCGAGGAAAAAGTGTTAAGGTTGTTCTATTGCCTTATACCATTCAGACATCGGTCGTTCCTCATAGGATTTCATAACCCAAAAACCATCTTTTTGCACAATTGTGAGTAAAACGCAGTGGTCGTGGAGAGCATACCGCATTGCATTATTGTTTTCGGGGTCTGGCTGATAATCGTATGTACCTTCTTCTCGGCCCGCTGGCAAAGTGTCAACGACCTTTGTGTGTAGGAACATATATGAATAAGTTCCATCTCCGTTGTCTTCAACGGGTGGGTACATATTGATAGACGCATTTGAAGGCAACCGAACATCAGACACAATTTCAATTACAGTGCTATTCGTTATCGTGCCTGCTGGCGGAACTTCGACCACATATTTGCTTGTGAGTTGTGTAAAGTCAAATTCTCTTCCAAATATTGCTTTCAGCAAATCTTTTTGGTATCCAATGCTTGTAGTCATAATTTGAACTCCGTTCTCATTATGACCTTGCCAGTTACCATATCCAAATCGGAAGGCGTCATCGACAGAAATTTCATCTGTCGAATTAAAATACGGCAATTCATAACTACAAAGCCAATCGGCATACTGTTGCAATGCTTGTTCGTGTGTTAAACCTTTCAAATAGTCGGGGACGAAGGAATACTCATCTGGTGATTTATCATTCTGTTGGTCGTCGGTCGAACTGGTGTCATCACCCGATACAATGCTAGAATCCACACTGGGGTTATTATCCCCGTTAGATAGCACGACCGCAGTTGTAACACCGCCAATTGCAATGGTTGCTGCGACGATACCTGCGATAATTTTCGTTGCTATCGGCAAGGAAGCAATCTTTGCTCCGATGCCCACCGCAGCCGTGGTGGTTGCGGTGGTAGCAACGGTAGTAGTTGTAGTTGCGGTAATTGCAACAGCGGTGCCAGTCGCACCTGCAACACCTTCGGCAACAACCGTAGCAGATGCAGGTACAGACTGCGCAAAGTAATCCTTGAAGAGCCACAACAAGAGAGGAAGAACACCAACACAGTGGAGTTTGACACCGTTTTTCTTCTCGTAGTCCTCGACAGACTTCTTGATGCCTTTTTTCGCATAATTTAGTCTGCTCTTAACGGTGTTTTCGTTTGTCCCCTGTATTTCCGCAATCTGCTTGATAGATAGTTCATCGTAATAGAACATCATCAATGCTGCCCGCTGTTCTTCGGAAAGTTCGTCAATCATTGACATAATGGTCTTCTTGAACTCATCCTTGTCGAGCGCCTCGTCAGGAATAAATTCAGAATTTTCTTCTGCGAGGGTATCGAAGATGGTATTTCCTTCTTCGTCCTCGTCAACAATGACATCCTTCTTCTTTTTGAAATAGCGAGTACATTGATGGTATGTAATTTGTTTCATCCACTTGACGAAGGCAGCAGGTTCTTGGAGTTTGTCGAGTGTATTTATAATCTCGACGAAGGTCTCCTGTGTTACATCACAAGCGATTTGGTCGTCTTTAACGGTCTTTAATGCGAAGTAGTACACATCGTTATAGAATGCATTAAAGAGGTCGTTAAGGGCATCCTGGTCGCCCTGCTGTGCACTTGTTACCAGCGCGATAAGTTTATCTCTTTCTATTCTCATATCATTTTCCTTTCGGAATAGGTTTCTTGCTTATCATTCAGTCTTCGATTGTCTCTACAATTGAGGAAAGTGGCACATCGAGTGCGGTACTCAATTTTACAAGCACGGTCATACTGACCTCTTGGTTCTTCGAGAGTTTGGCCAATGTTCCAGGACTGATACCTGCCAGAGTTCTCAGTTCAGTTCTATTCTTTATGCCCTTGCTAGCAAGGGTCATCCATAACGGATTGTAAGATATTTTCTTCATAAAATATCGCCTCCTGTTGGTTTCCCTTTCCATTATACACCAAATCCCTAAAAATACAAGTCATTGAATAAAAAGTTCACGAATTTGAATGTTTTTTTCTTAATAGGGCTTGGCGCCGCGATTTTTTTATGGTATAATTAAGAAAACTTAATACTACATATTTCGACATTAGGACTTACATACATTATCCGTCTCGGATTCTGTGTGTAGGTCTTTTTTGATTTATTCCGTCCGTGCCTGTGCGGACACCATATAGAATTCCTCCTTCAACAATTCCTCCTTCCACGGAACGGCAGGCAGTTCCGTCCTACATAATACCTATTTTAGATAGGTAAGAAAGAGAGGAACGATTATGAGAAAAACACTTGAAGCAATGTACTATGATAACCTGTCTGTGTCTGGTCGTGCTATGAATAAGCAGGGCGAGTATTACAAGACCGAGCGAGAAATATGCGAAGTTATGTCCAAACTGGAAGACACTTTCTCCCCGCAGCAGAAAGAACTCTGGCAGGAGTACACCTCACTGGTTCTGAAAGGAAACGACCTTGGATGCAAGGATACTTTCATTCTCGGTTTTCGTCTGGCGACTTCTATCATTTTCGAAGCGCTCGCAGACACAACTGACGATGACACCTTTCCGATTGAGGGGTGAGCAGAATGAAGAAAGCACTGAAATTTTCTTATAGGGCTATCACCATCCTGCTGGCAGTTCTGATTATCACAGGTGCATTTGTAAATAAATCCACCGAAGACAACAGTGGATATTACAGCAGTGTCACCAGTCCGATGACTGCATCTGATAAGCAATGGGTTCACGATACCTTTGGCGGGTATGAAACGTTTGAGGAGTTCCTATATGAAGGACTGATAAAATTCGCTATCAAGAACTTTGTATACGATGATAATTACAACCATTATTTTCTGGTTGTCCAGCGCTTCAATTTTAATGAATTCAGACAGGATGACTTCCACGGAGTTTGCTATCAATTCGCGCAGTTCGCAAAATCGGTGGTGCTTGAATTATACGGTAAAGAGGTTAAATCGTTTGTATGCGATGTCCGTATAAACCGTAATTTCAATAAAACACACTCCTATAATTATTTCATTATCGAAGACGCCAACGGCAACAAGGAAACCTATTTTGTTGATTTAACTTCGATACTATCTCACTACAAGAAGAATATCCCATACGGGTGTTGTGCAAAGAACATCGGAGACGTGTCCTTTGAGTATTACTCTGAAAAAGTATTGAACGATGATGTCTACCGCATTTACTAATGGAGGTGAAAGAATGCAATTTATATTTGGTTTAGTCTCATACATCCTTATTCTGTACGGAATGGAACAAAGGAGTGTTCTAACCCTGCTCTTTGCCCCTCTGTCAATCGCTATGCTGGTTTTTCACTACAAGGGGTACAAGATTGCATCTGTACTCTTAATGCTCTTACAGGGCGTTCTAACCGCCTTTATGATGTATCTGCGCTTACAAGGTTATGTGCAATCCGATTATCTGCTCTATCTATCGGGATTGAGTATTTTGATGCTGGCATCAATGACCGTGGAGTTATTCATCCAACCCAGAAGGAAAGTAGAGGCATAAAAGAAGTGCAGTCTGTTCGACTGCACTTTTCTTATTTTGATATATCCTTAACTCTTATAGGTTTCCCTAATTCTTTTGCATAAGCAATGAGTGATTTTGTACCACGAGATTTTTGGTCCCAGAATGCGATTACATAATCAGAGACTTCAACCATTTGTTTGTTCCTGATTGGTCCCGCAGCCCTACCATACTTTTCCCAGTCAGCAGGAAAAATTTCAAGACCGAGACCGTTCTCTTTTGCATATCGCTCGCCCATCATATCAACACCACTGCAATGTCCCGAAACAATGGTCAACGAGTGCTCCTGTTTAAGACGGGAAATGCAACTATCAACGAACTCTTTGAATACGGTATAGTCGTTATAGTCTCTGCACCCACCAATAACAATTTTCTTCATTTTTATCACCACACAATAGAATATTGGGTAAAAAACTATATTTTTATCATTATATCATATTTTGGATAATATTACAAGCCAAACACAGCCTTATAGATAACGGTTTTGACCATTGTATGGGTTAAAATATAATACAAAGGCGGTGATGTTATGGAATACAGTGATTTTGCTCTACGGTTGGCAAGGTTAAGAGAAAAGAAGGGTGTGTCCGCAAGAGACATGTCGCTCTCTATGGGGCAGAATGCAGGATACATCCACAATATTGAAAACGGAAAATCTAAACCTTCTATTACAGGATTTTTCTATATATGCGAGTATCTCAATGTGACCCCCAGTGAATTCTTTGAGACCGAAAGCACGAACCCTGAAAAAGTGAATGCAATCATTAAAGATTTGAAGAAGTTAGATGATAAGCAATTGGATACGATTGCATCGCTCGTCAAGGGTCTAATCAAATAATAAATTCTTGATTTATTTTCATATAAAAGTTAGACTAATATCAGAGTGAAAACACTCTTACAATTTCTCCTTCTTTATGTAATAAAATGCCTTATTACCCGAAGGATGTAAAATCTTGGGATAAAAGTATAGCGACCGCAACCCCTGCGGCCGCTATATTTTTTTGCAAATTTTTAGCGGGTTTTACCGCTATTTTGAAGGTGTTTCGGAGGTGACCCCTCGGAAAGTTTTTAAATACGCGACTTCGGAACCGATTCAGAGGCGATTCGCAGCACGGTTTAAAAAAGTCGATTCTTGATAAAACCCAATAGAGAGAAGTTCAACGGATGAACATTTTCTTCTTGGGTCAAATTGAACTGGATACGGAAGCAGAAGGAGCAAAATGCCGTCAGTGCGGTGGTCAGGAATATCAGAGCACAATCCTCGTTCAGTTCAATACCAAATTCTTGATAGGTAAGATTGATTGTCTCCTCGATTGCCAGTTCCTTGGTAACGGTATAGTCCATATACTCCTTATCGTCTTTGATGAGTTTTTCTACCCATCCACCTGCCCATACATCATAATCCGATATAATAGAGCATATTGCCTTTTGTCGTGCCTCAAAATCATCCGAGATATCATCCATAATACATCTCATAAAAATTGCTCCATCAAAGATTGCTCCGAGAATTTTTTCGGGAGTTTTCTCCGATGCATCAGGGCAGTTATAGAAGTCTATTAAGACCTTCTGACAGAAGTCTCGTGCAAACAAATCCACCTCTTGTTGCATATCTGGATGGAGGGGTGGAACGGTGTCTAACACCTCTTCAAGATTGGAAATAATACGGTCAAAAAGCACTCTTTCAATATTCAATTTGCATACCTCATTTCTGGTCTGTTTTTTGGTGTTTAAATTGTAGCGCACAATTGTGAAAAAATCAGCCAGTTTTTAAAAGAATTTCCCCCTGTCCTCTTTTCGGAACCCATAAAAAGAGGACTTTGAGAAGAAATATCGCATACAGGTGAATGTACTTTGATGAGAACGAATGTATCGCAATATGGCAGGTTTACTCTCTCTACGGCTCGTTTTGGGTATGATTTGCCTATGTTTTGAATGCTATTATTTTTTTAGTTCCATATGGGGAAATGATTTTTGGTTTCAATTATCCCGAAAAACTCAATTTTTTTGGTAATTAAAATAATACGAATTTCTGTTTTAAGGGTTTGGAGAGAGGACGGTCGGACGGAGGGGTATGTACTAAAATATGGTCCGTGATGTGTATGTAAATATGGTTAGTAATATGTGTTTCTATAACCATATTTTTAACCATATAAAAACACAGATAATAACATAGAAAAAGAACCATATAATTAACCATATAGCCGAGCAAAAGAAAAATCCCACCTTAACCCAAAGGTGGGATTTCGTTATTAATTACACAGTCAATATAGTTCAGAACTGACTTTCGTCTCAAATAGTACGTTGTCAGTTTTTCTTTGGTGTAATATGCGATTGAGCGATAATGCGGAACCTGATTCTTTTTGTTGTCCAATATCATCTTACAGTATCGCATACCGAATACAGCATCAGGAAGACACGGAAACATCATACAGGCCATCTTGTAGTGCATATATATCTGCTCAATCTTCTCGTGTAAGTCGGGTTCGAGATTTGTTTTTTCAAATAATCGTTGTTCGAGTAGAGTGCTATCTCGTCTGTTCAACATAATAAATCACCTCTTTAAGGGAATTTTGACACATAAATTTTTAAATTTCAAGTAAATCGGTATTCCTAAATACTTGAAATTTTTAAAATTAGTGTTTAATATTTCGGGAAAACCGAAATAAAGGAGGTGAAAACCTATGTTGGACACCATTTGCTGTTCTATTAACTGCTCGGTATCACTCAAATACGACCGCAACAAACCAGACAAGCACTGGATACCCAAGAATCAAGACGATAAAAATAAGTATAAGCACTATTGGGAGAAAATTTATAACGGAATTACGTTCCACTATTTCCCATACCGATATCGAAACAAAATAAGACGTCCTTTGCTCTGGATGGAGTTTTCTGCTGCAACAATGCAAAACGGATTAAATGTTATACCATACTCTTTTGACAATGCTCAGGTGGCGATTAAGGAGATAAGGAAAACTATAAAAGAAGCAACGGGTGTGGATATTCGCTTACAAGACATCAAGACCATCAGCCGTGTCGATGTGAACAGAAATATTAGATATCACGGCGAAGAAGAAAAGGAAGCACTGCGTGACTTTTTTGATAAATTCTATTGCGAATGCAATCAGGAGAAAACACCATACGAAACTGGTTGCGAATACGGGAACGATTCAGTGAAATGCTTGTTCTACTTCAAAGACGAAGATGTGAACCTCGGTGAAGAGTTGCTTTCGTATATGCCCGAAGTGGCACGATTAGAGTTTCAGTTATATCAGTACAGGATTGATAAATATTACCCAGAAGACCTCAATCTTTACACCCTGCTCACAAACGAATTGGCCACGGCGAGAGTGTGGAAGGCAATGCTCAAAGAATATCATATTAGCAACAAAATTCTTAATTACAAAAGACTTATGAAGTTGGCATCTGAATTGTTCAAAGGGCATCCCCGCACAAAGCGACGTATGATGCGACAGTTGAAGCAGGTCAACGATGTAAACGATACAGTAAAACACCGTGCCAGGACCATTGAGCAGACGAAGGAGGTAATTAAGGAACTCGACGAGCACGGTATTTGCCCATATTCCTGTGAATTGAACCTCGACCTCGATATAGACATTCTTCAAATCCTGCTGAAAAAGCGCAATGCAGCAGGGTCTATTTGTTATGCCTATTTCTTCCCACACCACAATTCTTTTGTGTCGGCGATATCACATCAAGACACCTCTTGAACCTTAATAACATAAAAAACTTTCGGGATTTCGGGAATAAAGAAATAACCGAAATATCATATATCATTAACCAAGGCAATGCATAGTCTCACTCTTCTACCAACTGTTATATGGAGTGATGATGAACATTGTCTATTCGTCGTTGTAGAAATACTTGAAATATAAATATAAGTTACATACTATTACATTAACGGTGTGCAGCGAATTTTACTATATGATAAAAATGTACTTTTATAAGATTCCTCTTAAAATTTAGTGAAAAATAAACTCTCTCGATGTGATAAAGGTCTTCAATTCCAATCTACCAATAATATGTAGCAAGACACAGTTCTTTTGTTTTAATTTTTCCTTAATAATATAACAAAGATAAAATAAATGGGATAGTTACACCGATAAGATATTAGCACACCGTCATCTTAAAGGAGTAACGAAAATATCCGCCTGCTTGGGGAGCAGACGGATATTTTTTATAGATATGAAGTTATTCTATCTTGCTGGCAATTATATCTTGCCATCTGAACTGAATCCAATTTAATGAATGCATCAGGATTCTTTGATAAAGTATCAAGAGCATTATTGATATCTTGATACAAAGGTTTCTCTTTCAGAGAAGGAGTATCCTTTAAGAGATAATAATAGAAGCGCGACTTTCTCATAGCGAGTAAGGTTCTCCAAAGGTCAACCCAGCAAGTGTTCAGTTCCTTTTCAAGAGTGGACAATGCCTCGAAGGTCAGACCGACACCTTCGAACGGTGCCAAAATTTCAAGCATTCTCTCATAGTTGTTTTCTCTCTTTTTAGGGGACTGGATGATGCTGGTCGAGGTATGCCACTGTCGTACATAGAAGTCGATGGTATTTTCATATACCTCACCAAGTTTATAGAAATATGGTTTGGAAAGTCCCAATGCTTCACAAGCATCAGAGAGTTTGATTTCGCCAAGTTCATACTTCCAATAGTAATCTGGGTAGTCCTTCGGAAGTTCGTAATAAGAAAGTTCGTCTTTTACATAGTCGAGCAAGATGCAGGTGGTCTTTATATTCTTAAATGCTGCCTTATTAGGAACGATATCATTTCGGAAATCAGTAACCTTCTCAATCTTTGCCGTGGAGATATCTTTGTTATCTAACACAAGAAGGTATGCAGACTGCTCGAATATGTATCGCAGTGCCATAAGCACGGTTTCACCTTCGCCAAGGTCTGATAGAGAGGAAATAACGATGATGGTTTCTCCGTCCGCCCGTCCGACCATTTCTGCACTATTAGAATGAATGCAGAAAGAAGGAATAGCATATTCATTCAATAATATATCCACCGCATTCTGGTGAATTCTTTTCGTATAATTCATAGCGGTTCTCCTTTGATTTTACTGTTGTATAGTATAGCACAAATAAATGCAAAAGTCAATGAAGCGATTACTTTTGCAAAATTATTTCTTTGAAAAAGTAATTTGCCCATTGACAATTACAAAATTATATGTTATACTGTGTTCACAATCAGCAGTGATTGAATACATTGATTGAGGAAGAACCAATGTAAACATACCGTGTTAGTTACATATTTATTTAATAGATGTGTCATAAACCCGTAGTGTTCGATGCTTCCTCAATCGGCACTGCGGGTTTTTGTTCCTTGAAAATTAAATATAGGGTTTGGGAGGATTGACAATCCACCCGACCAACCTTCATCTATCCAACAAACAGTGCAAACGGATAATGACAGTCGCTTGATATGAATAATAGTAATTTTTTAGTGATTGATAGGTTTTAATACATAATTTCTACTTTTTACTGCTTCTGGGCAGAGGGGTGGAAGGAGTGTCATCCGATTACATCGGGTGTAAAAATGTATCAAGCGAGGTAATTACATGGAGAAAAGAAAAACAATGTCGCATTGTTGTGCTCCTTACAGAATACCTTTTTGTAAGGGGGTGATTGTTCTTGAAACGAAGTGTGCTTGAACTGCATAATGCAGGCGGAAATATCTATCAGGCATTCATCAAGAACCTTCACGGCAGAAGAATGTATTTGAAACTGTCTATCGTAAACGGAGAGTGCGAAATCCTCTGCTGTTTCTATATAGACCGAACAAGTCGTTCCGAACCGCAACTGTTGGAAACCCGCAGGTTTCCTCTTGATGAACTGATAACTGTCGTAGCGAGAGAACTCGATAAGTCGTTCGGTTCATACGAATTCGTCGATGGTCCGATTGTGCCGATGGAAGACTTCATTCAGCAGGTAACACACCGTGAGAAGTATAAAATTCTCATTATGCTGAAAGATGGCGAAACCTTGAAGACAATCTTCAAGAATCGTTTCCGTCGTTCCATCTATCTGGAAATCGACACGAGTGGCGAAAAGGCACTCATCAACGTTTGCAAGTACTGTGATGTGAGAGGTGTAGGTGTAGACATTACTCCTTATCATTTAACAACGATTTACTTTCACCACGACAAAGACTTTAAGAACCTTCTGAATATCGTCAACAACGAATTGGAAGGCGGGTTCACTGATGTCGTCATCACCGAAAGTCACACAATCGTACTTGATAGACCCATTTGTGGGTCGATATGAGATAACGGACAATCCGTATCTCATATACTGTATCAAATCAAATGAAAGGAGATTTTTTATGTCTGAATATCGTGATATCCATAACAATGTCTTCAAGGTAATCCAGCGGACGATTGCTCCCGAAACGGAAGAAGACCGCCAGGATGCCAAGGAAGTCATTCTTGACGACCTGTTCAACATATTCGCCCCTGCGAAGAAAGTCGCAGCAGGTGTCAAGGCATCCTAACAAAACCAAGGGCGGATGCACACACATCCGCCCACCAATTATAAATACATTACAAAAACAAAGGAGAAATTAAAATTATGAAAAAAGCAATTTATGTAAGAAGTGCATTGGGAAAAGAAATGAGTGTTGAGACACAGATTGAATACTGCAAATTAAAATTAAAACCCAATGATGAATATGTTGTATTTTCTGACAACGGATATTCGTCCTACGATAAAGAGAAACCCGCATTTAACGAAATGATGTCTGCTATCGAACGCGGTGAAATAGATACGGTTATCGTATATAAGTTTAACCGTGTTTGCAGAGACCTTGGTAGTTTTACTCTCTTTTTTGAGAACCTTCGCTATCACAATGTGGAATTTATTAGTGCAATGGAAGGTCTCGATTCTTCTAACCCACTTGGTGAAACTGTTTTTAAATGTTTAATGCTTTTTGCCGAAATAGAACGAGAAAACCATAGCGAACGATGCCGTCGAGGATGGGAACGTAGAAAACAGAGAATGGAGGGGTGTTAATGGCAATAGCAATTTATGCTCGTCAGTCAGTCGAGAAAGAAAACTCTATTTCTTGCGAAACTCAAATTGAATACTGTAAATCGTGCCTGAAACCCGATGAGCGAAAGGAAAAAATCCTCGAATTCATCGACGAGGGTTTCACAGGCGCAAACACCAATCGTGTTGATTTCCAGAAGATGATGCGACAAATTGAGAGAGGAAAAATCTCGAAAATCTATGTCTACAAGTTAGACCGTATCAGCAGGTCTCTATCAGACTTTACGGATATCCTTGATACCTTGGATGAATATGACACCAAGTTTTCCAGTGCTACCGAAGGTTTCGATACATCGACCGACTTCGGCCGCACGATTTGTCAGATTCTAATGGTGTTTGCGGAACTGGAACGAAAGAACATCGTTATGCGTGTTACCCAGGCATACGAGAGTCGTTCGGAAAAGCAGTTTTATATGGGAGGTCGCAGACCGTATGGTTTTAATCTCCAAGAAACTGAAATTGATAAGGTTAAGACCAAAATGCTGTCATTGAACCCTGAAGAAGCAGAACAGGTCAAGTACATCTTTGAGAACTATGCTGTTGACGGTGTATCGCTTCGCAGACTGATGGACAACCTTAATGCCAATGGCATCCAACCATTAAAAGGTAGTTGGTCTACCGCAAAACTCTCCACTATCATTCAGAACCCCATTTATGTACAAGCAGATAACTCTGTTTATGACTACTTCAAGCGTAACAATGCCAAGATTGTTAGCGAACCTTCGGAGTTTGACGGACTTCACGGAGCACAGTTATACGGCAAAACCAAGCATAAAGCGGATGAAATGTCTGATATGAAATTGGTGGTGATGAAGCACGAAGGTCTCGTGCCTGCAAGCACATGGTTATCTTGCCAGAAGCGATTGGCGAAGAACAAGCAAATCGGTAATGCCATGAGCAATAATACCAGTTGGCTTGGTGGTAAAATCGTGTGCAATTCTTGCGGTCGTACAATGACTTGCACCAAGGGTGCTGAAAAATCCGACGGAACCAGAACGAGGTATTTTTCTTGTACGGGCAAGACTCACAACCGTGCTTGTAAGGGTGTCAAGAAGCCCGTATATGCTGACAGTCTCGAAGATATGGTATATGAACTTATTGCCGAAAAACTCGCAGACCTCAAACAGCATCGCAAGAAGATATCTACTGACAACACGAATAAAATCAATGCATTGAAGAATGAGTTGGCATCCATTAAGAAGCAGCAGGACAAACTTATGGATATGCTGTTATCAGATGATGCAAATAGCGACACTATGGCATTGGTGAATGTTCGTTCAGCGGAACTTGGCAATAAGCATCGTAGCATCGTTGAGCAAATTGCTATTCTGGAAGAAGCAGATAGCGAAATGGTCAACATCGTGGTCTTCTCCAAGAAGTGGAAGACTGCAAAGTTCAAAGAGCGCAAAGCGGTATGCAATGTACTCATCGACAAAATCTATATGCACGAAGACGGCACTGCCGAAGTCGTGTGGAATATCTAAAACAGTGCGGGCATCTTCGCTCCTGCGGGGATGCCTGCCAGAAATTAATACAAAGGAAGTGAAATATATGGAAAAAATTCTTAACGAACAAAAGTACCTGCCCAACTTTCGCAACAAAGCAGATGGTTTGAATCTTCTGGCGTCGCTGTCAGATAAATCTATCAGGACCGCATTCTTCGACCCGCAGTATCGAGGAGTGTTGGACAAACTCTCCTACGGAAACGAAGGAGTAAATCGAGCAAAAGCACGGTGTAATCTCACCCAAATGGATGAACTGACTATCAAGCGGTTTATCAAGGAAATTGACCGTGTATTAGAACCAAGCGGACATCTATTTCTGTGGGTGGACAAGTTCCATCTATGTCAGGATGTTCTGGAATGGTTGCAGCATACCAACCTAAATCTGGTTGATATGGTGGTCTGGGACAAAGGCAAAATCGGTATGGGATTCCGAACGAGAAGAAAGTCCGAATATCTCATAGTTTGCCAGAAAAGTCCTGTCAGAGCAAAAGGTAAATGGACAATTCATAATATTCCCGATGTATGGGAAGAAAAAACCATCAAATTACATCCGCATTCCAAACCGTTGGAATTGCAAAAAGCGCTGATTGAAGCAACAACCCAAGAAGGCGACTGGGTTCTTGACCCTGCCTCTGGTGGTTACTCGGTTCTTACCGCTTGCCGAGAACTGAATCGTAACTTTATCGGTTGCGACATTGAGTTCGGCGAAGAGCCTCAACATACGGCAAATGCATCAAAATTTTTACCTAAAATCAATGCAGGCCTCTTAATTCCTGCTTAAAATAAAGATAATAAACTAAGGAGAATTAAAATGAAGATAGATGATAATGTACCTGATAGCATTGCAAAAGATTTACTCGAAGAATGGATAAAATTTAAAACGAATTCAAATGAAGAAGTACCAAATATTGATGTAGAAGAAGTGTTCGAAGTATGGGATGAAATGTGTACCAAAGCACGAAATGAATATTTTGGTATAGAAAGTGTAAAAGGGCTAAACAATTTCACTAATGCATTAAAGCGCGGTGAATATGTGATTGGTGTCGACTATCATCCCACGCAGTATAGGGATATTTTTCATTACAGCAAGGAACTTGGTTGTCTTGAAATATTTAATTTTCGTGATTTAGGTCCTAATACTATGCCACCACTGAAATTGAAAAGGACAGTTACTGTCTCGGTAACAAACAGTACTTTGCCTCGTTTTTTGAGCACTCTGCCAACCTTTGACGATTTGGTTGTTAGTCGCAAAAACAACTTCCTTGATTTGAGCAACGTAATGCCATCAAAGTTCGAGGAAGTAATTGAAAATTTAAATAAAGGAGTTATAAAATAATGAAGAAAACAAAAAAAGAGTATCGTATTGACGATACAATGATGACCGAACAGGAATTTAAGAATTTCGTGTTTGAAACAGGAAAAGTAGTAAGTGTAAAGGAACCTTCTGCACTTGCTTCTGCACTTGAAAAAGGAGAATATGTTATAGGTGTTACTTATAACCCATTAGAACTGAAGAGTGTATATCACTACGCCAACGGTGAACTACAAGCATATCTTTTCGAGCCAGGATTTCATCAAGAGCCCTTAAACATTCAATTATATAGAACATTGAAGAGGATTCCTATTATGATAATCGCAAAGAGTTTGTCGAGTTCTTATGAGGACCTTCTAATTAATCCACCAAGAGATATACTGAATCTGGATGGTATAAAAACAAGTACTGACTATTCTGACAAAGATTATTGTGCATACGGCATCCCCGCTGATAAACGAAACTGCGAGACTTGTTCTATGACACATTATTTTCAAGATTGCAACGGAAATCCTATTCATAGCAAGGATGATGAGTAAAAACAAAAGGGACTGCCGTGTTTCGACAGTCCCTTTTTCTGATTATGTACCTTACATATAAATCTGTTTGAATGAGTTGGTTTTGCATCGCCAAAGCGTTGATAATGAACAATCTCACGCTGACGTAGAAATTTTAAGGGATCTAAAATATCCGGATCATCGATAAGCCTTATGAGATTATCATAAGTTACTCTTGCTTTTTGCTCTGCTGCTAAGTCCTCGTGCAGATCCGCTAAAATATCGCCTTTAGCCTGAATATATTCTGCTCTCCAAGGAATACCGGCAGCTGCCACGGGATAAACTGCATTTGTATGGTCTACAAAATATTTATCAAATCCGCTTTCCTTAATATCCTTTTCAGTTAAATTTCTTGTAAGCTGATGCACCATTGCACACACCATTTCTAAGTGCGCAAGCTCTTCGGTGCCTATATCGGTTAGGATTCCCTTAACCTCATTAAAGGGTTGAGAATAGCGCTGTGTTAAATAACGCATTGAAGCTCCAAGCTCACCGTCAGGACCACCATATTGGCTGATTATTATCTGTGCATATTTAGGATTTGGGTTTTTGATGTTTATCGGATACTGTAATTTCTTTTCATATTGCCACATATTCGCTAACCCTCCATAAAATTATTTTCCCAAGGCCATGGACCATCTAACCATTTCCAACATCCGTTAACAGGAACATCACAGGGTTTAATAATAAATGTGCCGTATCTTTCTTCATAAGCGTTCACTAATTCTGCACGCCTTTTTCTGTACTCTTCCAATAATGCCATCGCCTTTTTATTTGTTGGATGTGTATCCAAAAACAATACTAATTCGTGAATGGCAAAATCGTATGAGAATATTTTTTTATTAAGCTCGGATCTGCTCATTTTCTCATACCTCCGTAAAAGGGTTTATCAATGTTAGGAAATAATGTTCCGCTTGCGAATGCGGTTTCATTTGGATAAACACTTTCTAAAGGCTGCATATTAATAAATGCCATTGTAAGAACATCTTCACAACAGCCCTTAGGTGAATCTACGCAATATTCTGTATTAATGCAGTCGGGTATCATTGCATCAGAATGGTTATTACTACCGCACTCGTCACAGGGGATGTTATCTCTTAAAATCCGAGTTAAATCATAAGCTCTTCTTTCCATTACGTTTTCTCCTTTTCTTATTAAAACAACCATAAAGATATAAAAATCCCTAATTTAGTTGTCCTAATATATTCTATTATTTCTGTTAGAAAAAGTTACAGCAAACCTTTGTTAGAATTTTGTTAAGATCTTATTTTATTTGTTAAATTTACTTTCTTTTTTATAGATTAATATTGTATTAAATTGAAATTAAATATATAATGGCTTTAAAAGGGTAAATTTGTTAATTTTTTCTCAAAGTTTCAAAATATCCCAATTTTAAATCTTTTTTTGCCTTTGAGGGAGGTGTGTTTTGTTGCCAGAAGTTTCAAATGCTTTTGTAGTTGCTTTGGGTATAAGCGTTGTTTTCATCGGTCTTATCTGCATTATTATTCTTTGCAAAATAATGAGCGCAGTTTGCAGTTTAACTGCCAAAAAAGAAAATACCGAATCTGCTTCTAACGCTTCTGTTCCTGCTGTTGTTGCCCCTGTAGCAGCACAGCCTATTCAAAACCGTCAGGAAATAATCGCTGCCGTTTCTGCCGCTTTAGCTGAAGAATTGGGCACAGATGTTTCCGCAATAAGAATTTTATCATTCAAAAAAATTTAAAGAAAAGGTGTTATTAAAATGAAAAAATACAATGTTACAGTAAACGGTACTGCTTATGAAATCACTTTAGAGGTTGTTGACGCTGCTGACGTTAAAACAACTGCTTCCCCCGCTCCTGCGGCTGCTCCTGCTCCTGTAGCGGCACCCGCACCTGCACCTGCTGCAGCTCCTGCCGGTGGTGAAACTGTTGCTGCTCCTATGCCCGGAAACATTCTCGCAGTTAATGTTCAGAACGGCTCTGCTGTTAAGAAGGGCGATGTTCTTATGATTCTTGAAGCTATGAAGATGGAAAACGAAATCATGGCTCCCTGTGACGGTACTATCGCTTCTGTTAATGTTACAAAGGGTTCTACTGTAGAGACCGGTGCAGTTCTCTGTGTTATTGCATAATATAGCTGTTTCGGTTTTTTAAAGGAGAATTAATATGGAAGGTATTTCAAATTTCATTGAGCAAACCGGCTTTTTTATGCTAATAAACGGTTTCATTACTGATGGTGGTTGGAAAAATTTAATAATGATAGCTGTATCACTATTACTTTTATGGCTTGCCATCAAGAAGCAATTCGAACCGCTACTTCTTATCGGTATTGCATTTGGTATGCTGCTAACAAATCTCCCCGGTGCAGAAATGTATCACAGCGAGCTTTGGACTGCGTTTATGGATGATAAATCAGAGTTTTATCATTCTTATGGGCATATAATGGCTAACGGCGGTTTGCTTGACTATTTATATATCGGTGTTAAAACGTGTATATATCCCTGCCTTATTTTCTTAGGTATTGGCGCCATGACCGATTTTGGTCCCCTTATTTCAAATCCCAAATCCTTACTTTTGGGTGCTGCCGCACAAATAGGCATATTTGCAACTTTCATTGGCAGTATTGCTCTTGGATTTCCGCAAACTGCCGCTGCATCTATCGGTATTATCGGTGGTGCTGACGGTCCTACTGCAATTTACACCACTTCTCTTTTGCATCCACAGCTATTAGGTCCTATCGCAGTTGCAGCTTATTCTTATATGGCATTAGTTCCCGTAATTCAGCCTCCAATTATGAAGCTGCTCACCACAAAGAAAGAACGCCAAATAGTTATGAAGCCTTTACGTCAGGTTTCAAAGACAGAGAAGATAATTTTCCCCATTGCGGTTACAATTTTCGTAGCACTTCTTGTTCCTTCTGCTACCCCTCTCGTTGGTTGCTTAATGCTTGGTAACCTTTGGAAAGAGTCAGGTGTTGCAGAGCGTCTTTGCAAGACAGCTCAAAACGAGCTTATGAACATTGTTACAATATTCTTAGGAATCTCGGTAGGCGCTACTGCAACCGCAGAAACCTTCTTAAAGCTTGAAACACTTTCAATTATTGCACTTGGTGTTATCGCTTTTGGTGTTGCAACTGCCTGCGGTGTCATTTTTGCAAAGCTTATGAACCTTTTCTCAAAGAACAAGATAAATCCCCTTATTGGTTCTGCAGGTGTTTCTGCTGTTCCTATGGCAGCCCGTGTTTCACAGTCTGTTGGTCAGAAGGAAAACCCCTCGAACTTCTTGCTTATGCACGCTATGGGTCCGAATGTTGCAGGCGTTATCGGTTCAGCAATTGCTGCCGGCGTTCTTATAGCACTGTTCGGTTAATAAGTTAAATCTATTTTCTTTAATAATTAGGAGATAATAATGGAAAATAAAAAACTGTTTATAACTGATACAATTCTCCGTGATGCTCACCAGTCACAGGCTGCAACACGAATGAGAATTGAGGATATGATTCCTGCTCTTGAAGATTTAGATAAAATCGGCTATTGGTCGGTTGAATGTTGGGGCGGCGCTACATTTGATTCTTGTATGCGTTTCCTTAACGAAGACCCTTGGGAGAGACTTCGCACAATTAAGAAGCATATGCCCAATACAAAGCTTCAGATGCTTTTCCGCGGTCAGAATATTTTGGGCTACAAGCACTATGCTGACGATGTAGTTGAAGCTTTCGTTGCAAAGTCCATTGAAAACGGTATTGATGTTATCCGTATATTTGATGCCCTTAACGATATCCGTAACCTTGAGCAGGCTGTTAAGTCTACCAAGAAATACGGCGGTATTTGTGAAACTGCAATGAGCTATACCATAAGCCCTGTTCACAACGAGGATTACTTTGTAAAGCTCGCTAAAGACCTTGAAAGTATGGGCGCTGATGTTATCTGTATCAAGGATATGGCAAACCTGCTTCTCCCTTATGATGCTTATTCACTTGTTAAAAAGCTCAAGGAAAGTGTTAAGGTTCCGATTCACCTTCATACTCATAACACCACTGGTACAGGCGATATGACCTATTTAATGGCAGCTCAGGCAGGTGTTGATATTGTTGATACTGCGCTTTCTCCCTTTGCAAACGGTACTGCTAACCCCTCTACCGAAGCTTTGGTTGCTACCTTGCAGGGCACAGAGCGTGACACAGGTCTTGACCTTGAAAAATTAAGTCAGGTAGCTACCCATTTCCGTGGAGTTGCTGATAAGATGAAGGCTGAGGGAATACTTGATCCCAAGGTGCTTAACGTTGATGCTAAGACACTTCTTTACCAAGTACCCGGCGGTATGCTTTCAAACACAATTTCTCAGTTAAAGCAAGCCGGTAAGGAAGATAAGTATTATGATGTTTTAGCAGAAGTTCCGCGCGTTCGTAAGGACTTCGGCTATCCCCCGCTTGTTACTCCTACTAGCCAGATAGTTGGTACGCAGGCTGTAATGAACGTAATCTCAGGCGAACGTTACAAGATGGTTCCTAAGGAGTCTAAGGGTCTTCTTCGTGGAGAATACGGCAAGCTTCCTGCTCCTGTAAATGAGGAAGTTCGCAAGAAGTGCATCGGTGACGATAAGGTTATTACCTGCCGTCCTGCCGACCTTTTAAAGCCCGAGCTTGAAGGCTATGCTAAAGAAATGAAGGAAAAAGGCATAGGCAAATGTGCAGAAGATGTATTAAGCTATGCGCTCTTCCCACAGGTTGCTGAAAAATTCTTTGCCGTTCGTGATTCTGCTCCCACAGTTGACGAAAACGGCGTTAGAAATCTTGTTGTTGATGATCTTTCAGAATAAAATATTTAAGGGCGATTTTAAAATTAAAATCGCCCTTTAGTATTACATTATTGTGCAAAGCATAAGCATTTCTTTTACTCTGCTATAAATTTTTTCTGCATCCTCTGCGGGTAACGGATTTTCGCCTAACCCTAATTCAACTGTAAATCCCGGTCGGTTAAACTCTGAAATAAACCAATCTTTAAATCCTCCTCCCTGTGCTATAGGACTCGGAATATCTAACACATAGCCTGATGAGGTAGCCATAATCTCAGCCATTCTTCTGCTACGTGAAGGCTCTTTTCTGCCGTAGCTCCAATATATTACCTCCCCTTGACTGTGAAGTGCTGTAACATGTCTTATAGCCGCTTTTCGACACAGTTCTGTAAGCGCTATGGTCTCAGGCTCGCTTTCAGGTTTATATCCACCGAATCTCGTAGGTGAGGGTCCGTATATACCCATTTCCCTCTCCTTTTCACGCAATTCTTCCCAATCGGCATTAAAGTTGTGATTTATGTCTACACCTCTTAAATTGGCGTTCCAGTGCGTATAGTCAAAATCACATAGCTTTCCGACAGATTCTGCAAGATATCCGCAGCCTTTAGCTCCTAAAAGAGATATTTCACACCCATCAGGATTTACGCAAGGTACAAATATTGCTCCCCTGCCATTTAATGCGCGTGTTGCCCTAAATCCCGCTATGTAACCGTCTTCATTAATGGCATTCGCCAACTCTTCAATAAACATCAACAAAACTGTTGCAGTTATGTGTTCACTGCCATGGAAAGCAGCGGTAATTAAACTATACTGGGATGCATTCCCTATTTTGAGTGCGGTTATATCTCTTCCGCCACAGCTTACTCCTAATGTTGTTTTTTTAATAAAAGAAAATTTTCGGCATAAATTATCTATTAATTTCTGTCTTTTTAAATAATCGTAATCCATCGAATTTACTGTTTTTTCCACATTTTTTCACTCCCGCATATATTCCTATATAATAGTATATTTACAGAAGGTGCAAATAATGAATTTATCTGAAAAACAATTATCAACAAATTACATTTACAAGGGCAAAATTATTAAGCTCCGTTGTGACACTGCATTACTTCCTAACGGTAATACTGCTGCAAGGGAAGTTGTTGAGCATAACGGCGGTGTAAGTGTAGCGGCACTTACTGAAAATGATGAAATTTTGATGGTTCGTCAGTTCAGATACCCATATTCAGAGGTGGTTTTAGAAATTCCTGCAGGCAAGCGTGACTCTATTGACGAAGATCCGCTGGCTTGCGGTATGCGTGAATTAAGGGAAGAAACCGGCGCCGTGGCAGAAAAATTCATTTCATTAGGCGAGCTATACCCCTCTCCTGGTTATTGTGATGAAATTATATGGATGTATGCTGCTACAGGGCTATCCTTTGGCGAGCAATGTCCCGATGAAGATGAATTTTTAACTGTTGAAAAAATCCCATTACAAAAAGCTGTAGAAATGATTTTAAACGGCGAAATTAAAGACTCTAAAACACAAACCGCCGTCTTAAAGCTTAAATTACTTAAAGACAGCGGCAAAATTTAGTTTATTCTGTTATTATTGCGGTAATTATGGAATGAGCTTTAATCGTCTGCTTGCAAACGCTTGTGCCTATTCTTAATATATATTCCATATCGTCATCAGTGCGGTTCATCACAACACAAACAATACTTCCGTCAGGATTTTTAAAGGCTACACTTTCAACCTTTTCGGAATATGAGGAAATTCCAAGCCTTACAGCATCTCGCTTAATAAATTTGCTGAAATGACCGATGAAATAATAAGCAGGAGTTAAAATAACCTCATCCTTTTCACCGTCGCAGAACACGGGAGCATTGCAGTAAAGTCTGCCCTCACGGTTATGAGCCGGACCGTTATTCTCATCAAGCACTAAATTCCAGTCGGTAAAGCCGTTAATACCAGCTTTCAGCGCTCCACAAAGCTCGTGACCATAGTTTTCGCCGTAGGTCCATTCCTGTGGCTTCTTGTAGCCTTTAACGGTATCAGCCATACATCCCTCGCTGTTTATTATATACTTATCCTTCCAGGTATTCCTTACAAGCTCAATTTCGCCCCAATGCTCGCCTGAATACCAATGATAAGCAATACCCTTACAGTATTTATCAGCTTCCTCATCACCGAACATCGCATAAGAACGCTCAAATAGACGTTCCTTGCAATGGTCATAGCATATAATATTAATTCCCGTACCCTCCAAAGCAGGTCCTAAATGATTTTTTAAGAGCTCACGTTCTTCCTCCTCAGTATAAACGCAGGATTCCCAGACCTGATTATGTCTTGGCTCATTTTGAACGGTAGTTCCCCAGAAATCTATTCCCTCAGCCTTGTAGCTGTCAAAATATTTTCTTACATATTTTGCCCAAAGCGGATAATATTCCTTTTTAAGTGAACCGCCAATAAGTGAATTATTTGTTTTCATAAAGGCTGGCGGTGACCAAGGTGAAGCAAACAGCTTGATTTCGGAATTTTCTTTCATAGCTTCCTTTAAAAAAGGAATTATGGTTTTACGGTCACGTTCAATTGTAAAGCTGTCAAGGTTTTCGTCACCCTCATTAACATAAGAATAGTTTTCGGTCGAGAAATCACAGCTACCTATATGGCATCTGCCGAAATTATATCCGATACCCTCATTTTCACTAAAATAAGCTTTTATAAGCTTTTCCTGTTTTTCTCGGCTTAGCTTTTTCCAAGCGTGCGCGGCGGTATCGGTAAAAGCTCCGCCAAAGCCTATTATTTTTTGAAACTCAGTCTCGGGGTGAATATTAATCAAAAATGCTTCAATATCCCAGGGGTGAAGACTCATTCTTGTAGGCTCTATTGTACAGGTATCCCGAATTTCCTTTTCAGTTATAAATTCAAAACACCCTATCTCGTTTAAATAATTATTATTTTCTTTGTTGGTTTCAATAATTCTTGCTTTCATGCAAATCACCTCATTTATTATTAAATAATATATCAAAGCTAATTGCAATGTAAATTTCATTTATTTATTGTATTTTTCGGTACAAGGAGTTAAAAATGATAGTTAAATCTTTTGAAACATTAAAAAATAACCAAGTTTTTCTTTACAATATTTCCGCTTTTCCGCAGTTATGGACAGAGAAAAAATTCAATATGACAAGTACCCCAAGGGAGCAAAACGGTCTTCTTTTATGCGTTGACGGAGAAATAGAATATAGGATAGATGGCGATAATTTAAAAGTTGCCGCAGGAGATATTATTTATCTTCCAAAAGACAGTATGTATACTGTATATTTCAGCACTGATAATATGGTTGTTACAAGCTATCTTATAAATTTCAGTATGAGCGACAAAAACGGTGAATTTGTATTTAGTGATAAACCGCAAATCATTTTAAAGTCTGCTAACTATTTAACAAATAGCTTTAAACAAATTGCATTTGTTTTTAACTCTGTCAATAACAACACTTTTGAAATTCAAAGTCATTTATACATACTTTTAAATAAAATAATTTCACAAAAAAACACCCTGCAAAATGATGTTGTTCCTGATGCGATAGTAATGGCGGTTTCCCTATTAGAGGATTACAGAAATTTAACTATAACTGAAATTGCAGATAATTGCGGCATTAGTGAAACACATCTTAGAAAAACATTTAAAAAATTTGTTGGGCTTTCCCCTAACGAATATCGAATTAAAACAAGAATTGAAAAAGCTAAAAATTTGCTTATTAACAGCAAAATGTCAGTAAAAGAAATTACCTATTTATTAGGCTTTTATGACGAAGCATACTTTTGCAAAATCTTTAAGACTGAAACTGGACTTACTCCTAAGCAGTTTAAATCGGAAAACTAATATATGCCAAGACCTCCCAAAAGGATGTCTTGGCATATTTCTTTTATAAAATTTAATAATATTTTAAGGGGGTTTTAATATGACATTAAAGAAAAATATACTATCATTTTTAATAATAGGCTTTTTAGGAACAATAGGTCATTTTCTATACGAATGGACAGGTGATAACAGAATAGTTGGCTACTTCTTCAGCACAAATGAAAGCACATGGGAGCATTTAAAGCTGTTGTTCTTCCCTACTCTTATCTACTCTATATTAGAATATTTATTAATAAAAGAAAAACCGCAAAATTACATTCCGGCAGTTGTTATATCCGTTATTTGCGGTATGATTACCATAGTAGCATTGTTTTACACAATAAGCGGAATATTAGGCTATAATGTAGATTTTATAAATATTACAATTTATTATATTGGACTATTAGTAATGCTTATAAAAAAATCTAAACTAATAAAGGAACAAAAATTTTCAATAAATTTAGCTCATTGGATTTTTTTAACTGTCGGCATAATCATAGCTCTGTTGTTTATTTTCTGGACAAATAATCCGCCAGCTTTAGGAATATTCACACCGCCTGTAATGAATTAAACATCACGTTTAACTTTTCTTAAAACAGAAAAATCGCATTGACCTGGTTTATAATTTTGTAAGTAATCAAGCAAATCATCGGCTTTCTCAAAAAAAGGAACCAAATCTCTGCTAGCTTCGGTCATAAATTTTTCGTTAACGGCAAAGTCCAGCATATTTTTAAGGCTATTAAAATATCCGTTAATATTAAAAATCGCAACTGCTTTTTCGTGCTGACCTAACTGCTTTAAAGAAAAAATCTCAAAAAACTCATCAAAAGTCCCGATACCTCCTGGGGTTACTATAAAAGCATTTGATTTTTCTTCCATTATTTGCTTACGCTCACGCATGGTTTTTGTATAAACAAATTCTGTGCAATTTTGGAATAATACACCATCAACCTGAAAAAAGGACGGTGCTACGCCGATAACCTTGCCACCGCCCGAAACAACGCCACGGGCCGCAGCACCCATAAGACCAGATGCTCCTCCGCCATATACCAGCGAATGACCTCTTAAAGCCATTTTTTTACCCAAATCCTCAGTTGCTGAAATGTAAGAATTATCTATTTCGGTACTTGAAGCACCGTAAAGGCAAATGTTCATAGTATTTCTCCGTTCAAAACTGCACTTATAAGTATATCACCTTTGTATTCTAGCTTTAATGAAAAGAAAGGTGATTTTTCTTCTATAAGACGCAGAAAAATTTTATCACCCTCCCAAATGGGAAGCTTGTATATATCCTCAATTTTTATCCAGCAAAGCTCTCCCTCATCACAGGTTTTCAATTCACCACTAAAATCATCACTATAAAAGATATGCATATACTCTGTTTCCCAAACATCCGAAACAAAGGTTACGATACCGCAATATTTATAAGAATTAAGGTTAAGCCCTGTTTCCTCTAAGGTTTCCCTTAGATTACATTCCTCAGGGCTTTCCTTATCCTCGAATTTTCCACCGATACCAACCCATTTGTCTTTATTGAGGTCGTTTTCTTTTTTAACACGGTGGAGCATTAAATATTTTCCGTCCTTTTCAATATGGCAAAGGGTTGTATTTCTCATAATTCTCTCCGTTTAATTAGCTAAATCCACCATTGCTGGTACATAATCTTCAATATAGAAAACATCATAGTCGACATTTTTATGGTCAAATAAATTGTTGTACTGTATTTTTTTATAATCATTAAGTAGATTGGTATATGGAGAATAATCCTCCCAAGTATAATAATTCGCCTTGTTATCACAATAGCCTGCAATATTAATTACAGGTATTGACTTTGAAAGCTCAAGTAAATATTTATTATAGGTTGTAAGCTCTACACCGGCAATCTGCATAACATATGAGGATAAATAGTTGGCACTGAGTTTATCTATACACATTTCCTCAATATCATAATTTGCCCAAATGTAAAACGGAGTACAAAAATAATTTTGAAACTTTTGAAAATCGGTGTATGAACCGCAATTCGAATTTATCAGTTCAGCAAAGAAATCCGGATTAAGAGAGGGTTGATGGTCGCCAAACATACAAATGACCGTTGGCTCTTCTATATTAGAGAAATACTCAATTAATTCTTTAAAAGAACTATCTGTATATTTTATAAGCGACAAATATCTGTTTACATCTTCATAATTTTTGCTAAGAGATGTTGCAACTATCTTTTCCTCAAGATTATCAGCACCGATAGTATAGCCACCATGATTTTGCATTGTTACATTGAACATAAAATAAGGCTTAGATTTATCTCTATTTTCAAAATCCTTAATAATCTGCTTGAAATTATAGGAATCGCTTATATAACTTCGTTTAAATGTATCAGCATTATAAGGGTAATTTTTTTCGGTATAATTCTGTAAATCTTTAGAATTAAACTCATTAAGCCTTATAAACTCGAGCATTTTTTTGCTGAACATATTATCAAGACTGATAAACTTTTCAAAGCCCAAATAACCGTAAGCTTCTGTGCGATTCCAACCCGATGCATAATATGGATGAAAAGCATTAACAGCATACTTCTGCGCCTTAAGTGTTGAAACCATAGAAGAAATTGGATCCTCTATATAACTTACATAGGGAAAGCTGCCTGACGGCAAAAAAGCCATGGTATGACCAGTAAGAAATTCAAATTCTGTATTAGCGGTTCCACCGCCTGTTACCGAAACGTATAAATTACCTTTTACGGTATCCTCCGTTAAAGAATTCAAAAAAGGCATATAAGCTTCATTTGTTTCAAATTCGCCGAATATACTCAAATCGGTTAAAGCTTCATTCATTATGCAAATAATATTAGGTGTTGTATGAGCCTCATATTCATCTATAGAATAATATGTATCGGTAATATATTTTTTAATTTCTTCATTGTTATAATCTTCGGGCGAAGTAATATACGCATATCTGATATTGCTGACAAAATTTAGTAAAAAGCCTTGCTCACTACAGCTTACAGACTGTTGAAAAAAAGATGGAACGATACCAAAATTCAGAAAAATATCTGTAAGAAAAAACAAAATTGCAGCAAATACTGATATAACCGCAGATACAGTTCTTAGAATAATTTTTGCAGTTATACCCAATTTAGGAAAATCGGTCTTTATATATGCTACAGTAATAAATACAAACATTAAAATTGCTGCCAACATCTGAAAATCAGGTGAAAAATCATACGAAGAAGCAACATTTGCACCGGTTTTTGCAGCAAAAAAATCGGTAATTAAAAAAGGAGTTCCGCGAAATTTGAAAACGTAATAGTTTGTTAAAGACAGTAAAAATATTAATGTGTTAACAAATATAGCAGAAATCTTAAAGCTACCAATAATTGCATATAGAAGTAAATACAAAACCGCAATCAGTAGATAACCTCCAATGAAAATTATCGGTCTTATACTTGCTACAAATACCCTATTTAAGCACTCGCTTACAATTAGCATATACAATGGCGAAAGGATATAAAATCCGAAAACAGCTGTCGCATTAGCTTTTAAATTTTTAAGCTTAAATTTAAAACACAATATAAGCGATATTAAGAAAGGAAAAGCAGTTATAATAGCTAACAGAATTACATTAACTAAACTGTTTTGACTAACTAATTCATTAAAACCTTTAAACCTTGTGTAGATAATCAAGAACAAAAATATAACAATTAATGCAATAACTGAAACTTTTTTTGAACGCTTTGAATAGGTTATTTCCAAAGTGTTTTTGAATAAAATTTTAGACACATTATCACTGCTAACGTTTTTTGGTGACTTTATATTCAAAACTTATAACAATCCTTTTAAAATATTCAAGAATTAATTGTTATCATCACTCGCAGTAGTTTGTGGAATAAATCCGTTGATATAGAAAATATCAGAATTTACATTTTGCTGATCGAAAATGTTATTATATTGTACTTTTTCATAATCATCAAGCAAATTTGTATAAGGAGAAGCATCGCTCCATTTATAATAATTGCCAAGATTATCAATATAACCGACAGTATCAATAACCGGCAGGGTCTTAGAAAGCTTTAAAAGGTATCTGTTATATTCTGTAAGCTTTACCCCTGCAGTTTGAAGCACCAATGAAGATAAATAATTTGAACTAAGCTTATCTATATACTGTTCCTCTATATCATAATTTGTCCAAATAATAAACGGTGTGCAATGGCGGCTCTGTTCCTGCTCAGGTGTAAGATTAGAAAGATTGCTGACACCCATTATTTCCGAAATGAATGATGTTTCTATCGAGGGCTGATGATCGCCAAACATACAAATAACAGTAGGTTCTTTTACATTAGAAAAATACTCAATCAGACCTTTAAACGCATCATCGCTTGCCTTTACAAGTGATAGATACTTATTAGCCTTGTTATAATATTTTGAAACCGATGTGGCATACACGCTTTCATCGAAATTCTCAGCGCTGACTGCATATCCGCCATGATTTTGCATTGTAACATTGAAAGCAAAATAAGGAACTGATTTATCACGGTTTTTATAATCTTCAATCAATAATTCATAATTATAAGCATCACTTATATACTGTCTTATAAGCATATTCTTACCGGGATAACGCTGCTCAACAAGTGACTGCAAATAGTTGGGGTCATTGCCGTTATCCTGATATTCTTTCATCAAGGAAATATCAATAATATTCTCCAGGCTGATAAACTTATTAAAGCCAAAATTACTATACACCTGAGTTCTTTTCCAACCGGCAGCGTAATACGGATGCAATGCGTAAGAGGAATACCCCTGAGCTTCCATAGTAGAAACCAGAGAGGCTATGGGATTTTCAACATAAAGCATATAAGCATTACTGCCTGAGGGCAAAAATGCTGTGGTATGTCCTGTCAAAAATTCGAACTCTGTATTGGAAGTTCCGGCTCCTATAACAGGTACATATAGGTTACCCTTTACCGTATTCTCGGTAAGACTTCTCATAAAAGGCATATAATCTATATTAGTAGTTAAATCGCCCAACACGGATAAATCCGATAACGATTCGTTCATTATGCAGATTATATTTGGCTTAGTATAGCTATCGTCAATAACAGGAGTGTTATCTTCACCCTCATCAACAACACTGCTTACGTAGTCATCAACTTCGCCTGAATTGTAATTGTCCGGCTCAGACATATAAAGATACTTTGTATTACAGAAAAAGTTCCAAACAAAACCGTAGTTACGGTATCCTCGAGACTGATTCCAGAAATCAGGCTTTACACCCATATCAGCAAAAATACTGGTACCGTAGAATAAAATCAATAAAACTGTACTCATCGTGCCCACAAAGGTACGGGATATAATCTTTGTGAGTAAATTGTATTTAGGAGTTTTTGTTTTAGCTCCTATAATCATTATAAATACAAATATTAAGGTAGCAATAACAATCTTATAATTTGGCATATAGTTATAGGTATTTGCAACACCTGCGGCTGTAGTAATACTCAAAAAATCCATCGGTAGGAACGGTGTTCCTCTGAACTCCATAACATAACAATGCGCCAAAGCGAAGCCAAATAAAATAGGAGTAACAATAAGATATGATAGCTTAAAACTGCCCGATAGCGCAAAAACAATAAAATACATAATAAGCACTACAAGATAGTTACCTAAGAATCCAAGATAAGTCATATTGTAGATAAAAATGCCGTTAAGACATTCTGTCATAGTTATTGTTATGAAAGGCATCAACAATAAGAACACAAAATGCCAAACTTTATTAAAAATTTCATTTTTGATTTTGACAGTAATGGCAGTGGATAAAAAAAGAATAAACGGGCAAATAAGTGAAAAAATAAGTAAAAGCCATTTTGCATTAAATTCCTGTGTTATGAAATTCTCTGCCCTGAAAACCACACCCAACAATGTCAAAAAACCGATTATGAGTCCTGTTACTTTAGAACGTTTCGTAGAAATAACCTCAAAATTATTCTGTAAAAAGGTAACTATCTTTTTACATGTAGAAGTTAAAAAATCTTCTACTGCATTTAAAAACTTCATTAGAGTATCCCTTTCAAAGTTTTTTATAAAAAACAAACTTATAAATTAAATATACCAATATATTTTACCATACTCTTTTTTAAAAAACAACTCTAATAGTATACGGATTTATTAATATTTTATTAAAGTTGGAATTTGCATTATAAAAATCCCCAAATAAATCAATGAATAAAAGATTTATCGGGGATTTTTATTTCAATACGGATTATGTTCTTATAGAATAATACTCAAAAGGATTTTAAATTAGTATTTTCTTTTAAGTAATTGATTGTTTTGGGTGATTATATGACCTATGCCATAAATAATAAACAGCATGATAAGTGACAAAACTATGCCAATAACCAAAACACCTATAGCAACTATGGTGAACATTTTATCCAAATAAAACAAAACCACTGCCACTGCTGCAAACAAAATGAAAATACCTATAGCAACAATAAATGAAATTGCTTTGATAACCTTATCAATGTTTTTTGCAGCGCCTTCGCCGTAATTATCTACTGCCTGTACTGCCTTCTCTAACTGTTTTTTACGTCTGTCAGCAGGTGTTGAAGAACTGATATCTTCAAAAACAAAATCATTTTCTGTATTGCCTATATTATTCACCGAGAGTGCCTCCTTCTTTCATGACACCGATAGTAACTGTCTCACCGTTAATATCCCATTCTTTAACAAAACCTAAGGGTGATGAAACGACAAGTGAATCTGCTAAGGTATCCCCTACTATATCTGCAGACTTAGCAACTGCAATAGAGGTTACAGTCTCACTGCCCTCCAATGTGATGGAGATGTGGTCGGTAACATTGAAGCCTGCTTCCTTACGCATTGTCTGGAGCTTGCTTACAAGCTCACGTACAAAGCCTTCTTCGATAAGCTCAGTTGTAAGTGTAGTATCAATAGCAACGGTGATACCTCGATCACTGATAGTATAAAAACCTTCCTTTTGCTGAGCTTCAATAAGCAGATCATCGGCAGTTAGAGCTATTTCGCCAATTGAAATATTAAGCTTTAATTCACCGTTTTTATCAAGCTCAGCTTTAGCAGCAGAGCCGTCAATAGAACCTAACAGATTACGAATTTCTCCCAACTGTTTACCGTACTTAGGTCCCAAGGTCTTAAGCTGAGGCTTAAAGCTATAGGTTACAAAATCATCAACCTCGTTAGTGAAAGAAACCTTTTTAATATTTAGCTCATCTCTTATTATATCAGCGTAAATATCTTCTAACTCACCGTCAAGCTTAACATACATTGTTGAAAGTGGCTGTCTGTTCTTGATAGCAGAGCCGTTTCTTGCAGCACGACCCAAAACTACTATTTCAAGAACCTTATCCATCTGCTCTTCAAGCTTTTCGTCAATGAGACTACTATCAACCTCAGGGAAATCGCAAAGATGGATACTAATTGTAGCGTCCTTATCAATGCTTCTTACAAGGTTTTGATAAATATTTTCAGCCATAAAAGGAATCATTGGCGCTGCCGCTTTTGCGGTTGTAACAAGAGCGGTATAAAGAGTAAGGTAGGCTGCAATTTTATCGTCAGTCATACCCTGTACCCAATAGCGCTCACGGCCGCGGCGAACATACCAGTTACTCATTTCATCTACAAAATCCTGTAAGGCACGCGCAGCTTCGGGGATACGGTAATTAGCCAAATTATCATCAACAGCCTTAACGGTTGAATTAAGGCGAGATAACAGCCATTTATCCATTACAGTAAGCTCATAATCATTGATATTATACTGTGTAGGATCAAAATTATCTATATTAGCATAAAGCACATAAAAAGCATAGGTATTCCAAAGAGTACCCATAAACTTGCGCTGACCCTCGGTTACAGCCTTATCATGGAAGCGGTTGGGAAGCCAAGGAGCTGAGTTAGTATAGAAATACCAGCGTATAGCATCAGCACCGAATTTTTCAAGAGCATCAAATGGGTCAACAGCATTACCCTTTGATTTACTCATTTTCTGACCGTTTTCGTCCTGAACGTGACCTAAAACGATAACGTTCTTGAAAGGAGCTTTGTCAAAAATAAGAGTTGAGATTGCAAGAAGTGAATAGAACCAACCTCTTGTCTGGTCAACAGCTTCCGAAATAAAATCTGCAGGGAACTGAGACTCAAACAGCTCTTTATTTTCAAAAGGATAGTGGTGCTGTGCAAAAGGCATTGAACCCGAGTCAAACCAACAGTCAATAACCTCGGGAACACGGCGCATTTCCTTACCACAATGAGGACATTTAATAGTAACAGCGTCAATAAAGGGGCGGTGCAGCTCAATGTCTTCAGGGCAATTATCGGACATTGATTTTAATTCCTCAATACTGCCAATAGAGTGCATATGACCGCATTCACAGGTCCAAATATTGAGGGGGGTACCCCAATATCTGTTACGTGAAATGCCCCAGTCCTGGACATTGTTAAGCCAATCACCGAATCGGCCCTTACCAATGCTTTCTGGAATCCAGTTAATAGTATTATTATTCTTAATAAGGTCATCCTTAACATCGGTCATCTTGATAAACCAAGACTCACGAGCATAGTAAATAAGAGGAGTATCACAACGCCAACAATGCGGATAATCATGCTCAAACTTAGGAGCATCAAATAAAAGTCCTGCCGCCTCTAAATCCTTAAGCACAATCGGGTCTGCTTCCTTAACAAAGGTGCCTACATAAGGAGTTTCAGCAGTAAGATTACCGTTACCGTCAACAAACTGAACAAACGGCAAATCATACTTTCTGCCAACCTTAGCGTCGTCCTCACCGAAAGCGGGTGCAATGTGAACAATACCTGTACCGTCAGTCATAGTAACATAGCTGTCACAGGTGATAAAATGGCCTTTTTTGTTTTGCTTTTCACAAACAGGCTTTACAAAATCAAATAAAGGCTCATATTCCTTATGCTCAAGCTGGGCTCCTACATATTCTTCAATGATTTCATAAGCAGGCGTATCCTCAGAAGCAAGCTTGCCTAAAACCTTATCAAGCAAAGCCATTGCCATATAGTATACATAGCCGTCAGCCGCTTTTACCTTGCAATAGGTTTCATCAGGGTTAACGCAAAGAGCCACGTTAGAAGGAAGTGTCCAAGGGGTTGTAGTCCAAGCAAGGAAATATGCATCCTCACCTACTACCTTAAAGCGAACAACCGCGCTGCGCTCCTTAACATTTTTATAGCCTTGAGCTACTTCGTGAGAAGAAAGCGGAGTTCCGCAACGTGGACAGTAAGGCACAATTTTAAAGCCCTTATATAAAAGACCTTTTTCAAAAATCTGTTTTAAAGCCCACCACTCAGACTCGATAAAGTTGTTGTCATAAGTAACATAAGGGTCATCCATATCAGCCCAGAAGCCAACAGTTTTGGAGAAATCCTCCCACATACCCTTATATTTCCAAACGCTTTCCTTACAGTGAGCGATAAAGGGTTCAAGACCGTATTCTTCAATCTGCTCCTTGCCGTCAAGCCCTAACAGCTTTTCAACCTCAAGTTCTACGGGAAGACCGTGTGTATCCCAACCTGCCTTTCTAGGCACCATACAGCCCTTCATAGTTCTATAACGTGGAATCATATCCTTAATAACACGTGTTAAAACATGTCCGATATGAGGCTTTCCGTTAGCAGTAGGTGGACCGTCATAAAAAACATAGGGGTCGCCCTTAGCGCGGGAATCAATACTCTTTTCAAAGATTTTTTCGTCTTCCCAGAATTTTTCTATTTTCTTTTCTTCTTCAACAAAGTTAAGATTGGGAGAAATGCTGTTATACATTTCAAGGCTCTCCTTTCAACCAAAAGCCCCCCGACCTCAAGGGCGAGGGTGCTTTAGAATTGGCAAAATAAATTAAATACTTTCAACAATTATTCCTTTGTGGTAGGAATCTGCTGTTTTAAAGCAGCTCTTGTCTTGCGAACTTCACCGAGATTTGCAGTAAGACCCTCATCAGCGCGGCGCATAATATCGTCAACAAAATCCTGAGCAGCCTTTCTCATCTCACGGCTCTTAGCCTGAGCAGTAGCGATAATTTCGGCGGCCTTCTGCTGGGATAACTTAACAATTTCCTCCTGAGAAGTCATAGCCTTTGCGCGCTCTTCCGCATTTCTGATAATACCGTCAGCTTCGCGCTTAGCATTAGTGATAATGTCAGCGCGATCTGCAACAATACCCTTAGCCTGCTTAATTTCAGCAGGGATATTAAGGCGGATATCATCAACAACTGCCCTTAATCTGTCAACATCAACAACTGTTTTCTTGCCGGGAATTTTGAAGCCGCTGTCAAGCACCTCATCAAACTGTTCCAATAATTCGTCAAGTGTCATTTTTTCTTCCTCCGTCAAACCGGTAAACCGGCATTGTTATTTTTTTATTCTGTTTATAATATCCTGCTTTATAACTTCGGGCACAAAGCTTCCTATATCGCCGCCCATTAAAGCTATTTGTTTAACCATACTTGAGCTTAGATACATATTCTCTGCCGAAGTTGTTAAAAACAGGGTTTCAACATTGGGATTCAATTTTTTATTGGTAAGAGCCATCTGAAATTCATATTCAAAGTCAGACATCGCTCTAAGTCCTTTAATTATTGCGGTAGCTCCCTTTTCGGCAGCATATTCGGCAAGTAATCCTTCGTAATGCTCGACTGTAACGTTTTCAAGGTCACATGTGCATTTATTTATCATCTCCACCCTTTCGGCTGGAGTAAAAGAGCAATTCTTTGAAGAATTACCTGCAACCACAACAATAACCTTATGAAACATTTTAGAAGCTCTGGTTATAATATCCAGATGACCGTAAGTCACAGGGTCAAAGCTACCGGGACAAATTGCAATTACATTATCCCTCATAAGCTACAACTCCTTTTTATACACAGTTATAAGCACCTTTCCGTAACGGTAGGCACGCCAAACCGAAAAACCGCCTATACTTTGCTCTAACTCTACCTCAGGAGGATGCTCGCATATGATAAAACCGTAATAACTTACAAGAGGCAAAACAGCCTTAATTGCAGGCATCAAAAGACCGGCATTGTAAGGTGGGTCAAGAAAAACAACATCAAAGTTGTCACGGCTCATAGCACAGTACGCAGCAAAATCAGATTGTATTATCTTTACTCTGTCACCAAAGCCACAGCTTTCAATATTGGTTTTTACTGCCTTAACCGAAACTGCGGAAGAATCCACCAAAGTGGCAGAAGCCGCACCCCTACTCAAAGCCTCAACACCTAACTGACCTGAGCCCGCAAAGAGGTCAAGCACCCGTCTGCCCTCAATATCAAACTGCAAAGCACTAAACAGTCCCTCTTTAACCCTTTCTGGTGTAGGACGCACATCTCTGCCATCAGGTGTTACAAGACGCTTACCTTTAGCAGAGCCTGTAATAACTCGCATTAACATCACCAAAATAAATATTATATCTACAAAATACCTATCATATTATCCCACTAAACTATATATTTTGTCAATAGTTTTTTTATAAAAAGTAGCTTTTTTATTTTAAAACTGTCAGCTTTTAAGAGTCCGGTTGAAAAAAACAGCAAACTTATGTATAATAGTTTAGCAAACTTCTTAAAAGGCGGTGCTATTATTAATACGGTTTATATTATTTTTACTGACAAAAACAAACAAAAGAAAACAATTTCTGCTTTTGCTAAAAACTTTGTAAAATATAAAGCTGCTAAAATTTTAAATATTCACTCCAATGATGTAATATTTGAAATTACTGATAATGGAAAGCCGTTTATTAAAAATCACCTCGAATTCCATTTTAACATTTCTCACACTTCGGGTGCTGTGGCTGTAGCTTTAGGCAGCTCACCGATAGGGATTGATATTGAAAGGATACGCAAAGCTGATATGCGTGTAGCAGAACGTTTTTTTAGCACAAGCGAAAAAATGGCTATAAAGTCGGATACCGATTTTTTTGCAATTTGGACTAAAAAGGAAGCATTTATCAAGAAAAATGATTTAACGCTAAGTCATTTAAAAAAAGCTAATAGCGAAAATATTTATACATTTGAAAAAGATGGATATATTATTTCTGTTTGCTCTGACGATAGTGAAAACAGAATAATCTTTCTTGACGAAAAAGAATCAGATAATTCTTGAAAAGAACTTTGATATGTGATACAATAAGTTGGTTAATTAATGATATGAGGAGAAATTTTCTTGGCAGATTTAAAGCATGAGATTGAAAGACGCAGAACCTTTGCGATAATATCCCACCCAGATGCCGGTAAAACAACTCTTACCGAAAAATTCCTTTTATACGGCGGTGCTATTCAGACGGCAGGCTCTGTTAAAGGCAAGGCTACTGCGAAGCATGCAGTAAGCGACTGGATGGACCTTGAAAAACAGCGAGGTATTTCTATTACCTCTTCTGTTATGCAGTTTGAATACGAGGGATACTGCATTAATATACTTGATACCCCAGGTCACCAGGACTTCTCAGAGGATACCTACAGAACGCTTATGGCGGCTGACAGCGTTGTAATGGTAATTGATGCAGCTAAAGGTATTGAAGCTCAGACCAGAAAACTTTTCAGAGTTGTAGCTCGCAGAAATATCCCGATATTCACATTTATTAATAAGCTTGACCGTGAAGCTCGTGACCCTTTTGAGCTTTTAGACGAGCTAGAAAAGGAGTTTGGCATCGGTACCTATCCTGTCAACTGGCCAATTGGCTGCGGTGTTGATTTTAAGGGTGTGTTTGACCGCGACAAGCGTGAGATTTTAACCTTCAGCGAACTACACAGAGGTCAGGATAAAATTAAACCAATAGAGTGTGATTTAACCGATACTGCAAAATTAGATGAGCTTATCGGTGAATATCAACGAGCAGAGCTTGTTGACCAAATCGAGCTTTTGGACGGTGCCAGCTTCGAATTCGATTTGGAAAAGGTGCGTTGCGGTAAGCTCTCCCCCGTTTTCTTTGGCTCAGCGCTTACCAATTTCGGTATTGAGCCTTTCCTTGAAAACTTCCTAAAAATGACAACCTCTCCCCTACCCAGAATTTCAGGTGACGAGGAAGTAAGTCCATTTAGCGAGGATTTTTCAGCCTTTGCGTTTAAAATTCAGGCTAATATGAATAAAAACCACCGTGACAGAATTACCTTTTTCCGAATTTGCTCAGGTAAATTTGAGCGTGGCGCTGATTATTATCACGTTCAGGCAGGCAAGCCTGTTAGACTTTCTCAGCCTCAGCAGATGATGGCAGATGAAAGGCAAATAGTAAACGAAGCCTATGCAGGTGATATTATCGGTGTATTTGACCCTGGTATTTATTCTATCGGCGATACGGTTTGCTCCCAAAAGCATAAGATTAAATTTGAAGGTATACCCACCTTTGCGCCTGAACATTTCTCTCTTATTGAACAAAAAGACAGTCTAAAGAGAAAGCAGTTTGTAAAAGGCGTTGAACAGATAGCTCAGGAGGGTGCAATTCAAATTTTTCACGAGCCTAACAGCGGCATGGAGCGTGTGATTGTAGGTGTTGTCGGTGTGCTTCAGTTTGAAGTGCTGGAACATCGTCTAAAGAACGAATACAATGTCGATGTAATCCGTAATGACCTGCCCTATCAACACATAAGATGGGTTAAGAATAAAGATATCGATATAAAGAAGCTTAACCTTACTTCCGACACTAAATGGGTGCAGGATTTTAAGGGCAACGACCTGCTCATATTCACAAGCGAATGGAATATTAACTGGGCGCTCGAACGAAATGAAGGACTTATCCTTGAAGATTTCAGCAAGGATTAATATCAGCTTAAAAAAAACGGCTTAGGACACACTCCGTGGTGCGAGTCCTAAGCCGTTTCTTTAATATTATTTAAAATTATTTTACTTCAATATCCTTAATTTGGTCGTAAACCTCACGCATTGCCTGCTCAAATTTAACCCATCTGTCAGGATTATCCTTTTGTAAAAGCACATCCATACCCTTATGGTGTCTTGACCAAGTTTTGTATGTATAACAAAGAATTCCGCCCGGGTTTTTCTCTTCAAGCAAAATCTTAGTAAGACCCTTTAAATGAGCTGCACAGTAATCTTCATCAGCGGTAATACCAGCCCAAGTAAACGGTGTATAAGCACAGGGGTAAACCCAAATTTTGGCATCTTTATTAATAACTCTTTCTTTGAGTTTATTGAAAAAGAATTTGTAGTAGGTTTCTGTGGAATCAATACCTTCAAACTTTTCGCCCAATGTCACTAATTTTTCTGATTGTGCCTCGGTATAAGGTCTTCTAAAATCATAACCGTAAGAATCAAAACCTATATCAGTTAAATACTCGGTTGCAAATTCTTGTAAAATTGTGTTACCTTCGGGATCCTGCATATTACCCCGAATTCCCACAGTCTCATAAACTGAGAAAACCGGATTTATTCTAAGTCCATATTCATTTCTAAGCGCCTTTGTCATATCATAAAGATCTTGGTTAGTGTGCTTTTTATTTAAGAGTGGCTCATCCCAATGGAAGCCTACAACACTTTCCCAAACGTCTTTATCCTTAAGTGTGTTAACCTTTTTTTGAATACCTTCCATATACTCGGATATTGATTGCTCACAGCTTAAAAATATAGGAAGTGTAAGCCAAACCTGACTACCATTTTCCATAGCCTTTTGGGCGCCGCCGACAACACCTGAAAGGGTGGGAGTTTCAGCAGATAACACATAGGAATTAATATATCCCTGATCAGCAAACCAGTCAAATTCCTCATAGGTTGTCCAGCGAGGATCGAGGTGATAAAAGCCAAGACCTACCTTGTTTTTTGCATTATAACCGTTACTCATTTTACAATGCTCCTTATTAAGGGGTTTATCAATTCATTAAAGAATAATGATTTATATATTTATTATACAACAATCTACTAAATTATATAATAGCATTTTGTTGCATTATTTTGTTTAAATGTTGTTAAATATTTAAGCGATAAATTCCGCATAAGCATTATATAATTGCAAAAATTGTAATCCTTTTGGAGGAGGACAGGGGACGGTTCCTTGTCCTCCGAGTGATAACCAATAAATCGAGCCTAAGACAGAGAACCGTCCCCTGTCTTTCTAAGAAATAGTACGTCCGTCAGACAAAGCTATTTGACTCACAAGGTTGGTTGTAGGAGTAGACTTAACCTTGCCGTTTTCCACGTGGGCATCGGTAAGCTCACCAGGGGCATAGCTAAAGGTTCTTGATACAAATGCGGTGCCAAGCTGAATTTCATCAAACTTCTTTCTGCCAAAGCCGTCCGAGCCTGAGCGGGATTCAAAAAGCTTATCTCCTACACTCATCTTAACAACAGGCTCTGCATTTTCGGGATATTCGTAGTAATAGGTCATCTCTGTTCCGAGAATATTTATAACCTTTTTAAACAGCATACCCGATTTATCATAGATGTAATCCATTACTCCGGACAATGTCTTAGATGTAACTGCTCCGTTACCATCCACATTTATATCGCTCACAGTTGAACGGGTAATTCTTCCCTGTTCGTATATATGATTATACTCTTTTTGGGATAAAATGTCAATTTAAGTTTTAAAAAGCGGCAAGCCATCGCCTACCGCCCATTAAAAAATCGTTAGCTCATCAGGACAGAGAACCGTCCCCTGTCCTTGGAGAACCGTCCCCTGTCCTTCTAATACAGAGAACCGTCCCCTGTCCTTCTAATAAGTGAATTATGTCAATGAAAAAAGGAGACAAGAGAACCGTCCCCTTGTCTCCCTATTGTCTCTCCTACTAACCGTCCCCTGTCTTACTTTCTAATAATTCCAAATACATAATGACATTTTCAAGTTTATAAGGCACATAACGAATTTTTACTTTTACACCATTTTTTAAGGGACTTCCTTCAGATTGTGTTATCGGATACCCCCACTGCGTTGTATAACCCGGAACATAAAACACTAAACCTGATACTTCAAAAAGATCAAACTGTGTTTCACCTTTAAGATCAACCGAAGTATCATAATTAACTATCTCTCCTTCTACGGTAAGATAGTTTCCTTTCTCATATTCATCATAAACCTTATCTCTACCGTCTATCATTGTATAAACAACGCTTCCAACAATAAATAGCATCATTGCAATTAAAAAAATCAAAAAACAAAATCCAAATATACTTTCTTTTGGTTTTAACTCTTTTAGCTCTGTAGCAGCAATAAATATTATAAAACCGCAGATTATACAAAGAACAATAAAATAAGGGTCTATTCCATACGATTCTTTAGCTTCATATAATATATTTTCCATATGCCCTCCAAAAAACAATTTATACTTTACTTTTAGTCATATTATATAATTCTTTTGCATTTTTGTTATATGTCACAGCTCTATAAAATGAAGCTCCTCTAGACGAACCAAACAACTTCTTTCCGATGCTTATCCCTTTCTTAAGACTAACAGAAACGTCCCAAGAAACTCCTACACCATATGTTGAAATATTGCTGCCCCAAGCTTTCGAAACAGTAACACCCATAAGAGTGTATGTACTAAATTGAAAATTTCTAGTATAGTTTTTTGGTTCAGTCATTTTATTAGCAGTTATTAAAAAGAATGTTACATCTAAAGACATACCAAAACCTAAATTCAATTTAGCTAAAACATTTTTAGGATTGTTTATAAGTTCTGTTGATAAAAGTTTATCAAAATCTAAAGTAAATCCTATGCTTCCGCCATTAAATATATATACCCATGGAGCCATACCATTTCCAAAATTATTATTCTTGGTAAAAGCAAACCATAAGGCTTCTATACCTGCAAAAACGTGCAAACCTAATATATTAGCAGTAATCATTGCTTGAAAACCAAACCCAACAATACCACTATAGGTTTTTTTGGAAACAGAAATGCTTTGTTCCCCATACGTCGGCACAAAGCAGAAACCGATATAGTCCGCATTTTCAACAGGGTTGTTTCCGCAGTAAGCGAATAGGTTACCGCCCTGAACAGAAACATATTCAGGTGAATCCCCATTAATAAACCTACCCGTCTCAGGGTCATAGTAACGTGACTGTAGGTAATATAAGCCTGTTTCGGTATCAAGATAATATCCACGGTATCTGAATGGGTTAATATTTGCAATATCCTGAGAATTGCTGCTTACTGTGCATTTACCCCAAGCGTCATAGGAGTAGGTTGCAACTGTATCACCGTTCGTGTCAGTAATAGCAATTACGTCACCCTGTAAATTCTTTAAGAAGAAGTAGCTTGTGCCGTTATGGTTAATACCGCAAACGCTATCTTCATTATCATAAATAGGAATTATGCTATTTCCGCTCCAGGTTTCCCTTAGTATTTTAGTACCCTCAAGGTCGAATTTATGAACAAAATCATCTATCGTCTTAGAAGTTCTTACACCATTTGCATTGTAGGTATAAGTATAGTTACCAAAGGATTTAAGCTGTCTTCCCTTTTCCCAATTAAGGGTATTACCGAGGTAATTTACAGGGTTGCCCTGCTTATCGTAAGATATAGTCTTGTTACCTACTGCTGTGAGCTTATCTTTCCAAACAGCGTCACCGTAAGTATATGCAGTGCCGTTCTTAGTTAGAATATTACCGCAGGTGTCATAAGTCATTGTATTAACTGCTGTAAAGCTTTCGGCAGTATTCGATTTATGACGTTCTGTAAGCAACTGACCTAATGCATCATAAGTGTATTCCGTAATACCCTCAACCGAGTCGGTAATGCGGGTTATAAGCTTCTTTTCGTTATACTCATAAGAAATAGTACGTCCGTCAGACAAAGTTATTTGACTTACAAGGTTGGTTGTAGGAGTAGATTTAACCTTGCCGTTTTCCACATGAGCATCGGTAAGCTCACCAGGGGCATAGCTAAAGGTTCTTGATACAAATGCGGCGCCAAGCTGAATTTCATCAAACTTCTTTCTGCCGAAGCCGTCCGAGCCTGAACGGGATTCAAAAAGCTTATCTCCTACACTCATCTTAACAACAGGCTCTGCATTTTCGGGATATTCGTAGTAATAGGTCATCTCTGTTCCGAGAATATTTATAACCTTTTTAAACAGCATACCCGATTTATCATAGATGTA
>JBGVRU010000017.1:0-84613 GCA_045128715.1 Acutalibacteraceae bacterium
CATGGTTTGTGTTACAGTTTTCATGACGAATGGTTGATCCTCCTGTCTGTTTTGATTCAGCAACTTAACTGTAACACAGGATCTTCCATTCGTCACTTATTTTTTTATTACCAACTGTAACACATCTATTGTAAACCTACAATTATTTACTCAACAAGAATATAATTTACTTGCAAATGCAGAATAAATAATGTATAATATCGTTTAGTAAAATTTTGGAGGTCAATTTTAATGGACTTGAATATGATTAATTTAACTACTCAGCCAAAAACAGGCGGTGCTGGCGGTATAGTTTTAATGATACTTATGTATGCTGCTATTTTTGGCGCAATGTATCTTTTCCTTATCCGTCCCCAGAAGAAAAAGCAAAAAGAAGAAAAGAAGATGCGTGAAAATTTACAGGTTGGTGACGAAATCGTTACTATCGGCGGTATTTACGGCAGAGTAATTTCCCTTAAAGAGGATACTATTGTTATTGAGTCTTTAAGCGACCACAGCAAAATTACTATTGCTCGTTGGGCTATGCAGGCTAATAACACCGTTCACGACGATATTCCTTCTAAATAATTAGTTCTAAAATTAATCCCTCCCGAATATCCTTAAATGACGGGAGGGATTTTTTATATGAAAAAAGATTATGAAAAAAAGTCAGTATTCAATTACGGGCTCGTTATCAAAACTGTCCTTATAAATATTTTGGCCACAGCAATATTTGTATTAATTTTTTCCGTGGTTATGTATTTAACCCAAACAGGTTATGAATATGCAACTGTTTTTGCAACAGTTTCCCTAGCGACAGGCGCTTTGGTTTCAGCTTATTATGCTGCTAAAAAGGTAGGAAAAAAAGGGTTTTTAGTAGGATTGTTGGTGGGTGGTATAACTTTTTTGACAATAACCCTAATTTCGCTGTTTGTTGATAAAGGCGGTATTACAATTAATACGCTTTTCCATTTTATAATAATTATGCTTTCAGCCTTAATCGGTGGAATTTCAGGCGTTAATAAAGCCGGAAAGCAAAAATACATATAAAATTAAAGGAGTGCCACAGCACTCCTTTTTAATTTATTCAACTATACTTTTATACACTTCGGTAAATTCTTTTTTAGCGGCATCAATTTCAGAGGTATTAACGGCGATTTGCTCACGTGTTTCGGTAAGTGAAGACATCATACGGTCAACCTCGTTAATAAAATCTTCAGAGGTTTTTGTTATGTGCTGACGTAACTCTTCTAAAGATCTGTGAGCCTCGTTTATGGTATAAAGGTTGCGGTTAACCTCTTCACTGGAAATTCGGGCATTTTCTTCGGAATTGCTGATAATTGCCTGAGCATTAGACTGCGCTACTAGGTAAAGCTTGCCGATATTTTCAGAAAGCCTTTCAATTTCTTCATATTTCTCACTAAATTCGTTCAGCTTAGCGTCAAGCTCAAGCTTTTCAGCTTCTAACTTTTCCTGTTCGGATTTAGCGGTATCTAACTCGTTTAAAAGCTTCTCAACCCTAGTTTTAAGATTTTTTTCTTTTTCCACAAACGATTTATGCGTTTTTTCTATGTATTCTATTACATCTGAGCAGTTAAAGCCAAAAAGGCTCTTTTTAAAACCAACTGACATTTTAAACCGTCCTTAATATTTCTTGATTGACAACAGTATATCATATTCTTTTAAAAAAAACAATATATTTAAAATCAAAAATGTTATTTGACTTTTAAGCCGCCAAATAGTAAAATATTTAACAGTATTTTATTTTGGAGAGCATTATGGATTTTTTGACACTCAGAAGAAGCATAATAAAGAAATATTTTAATAAAATGAATGACCGCCAATTTGAGGCTGTAACCACCGTAAACGGTCCTTTACTTGTGCTGGCAGGTGCAGGCAGCGGTAAGACCACAGTTCTTGTTAACCGCATTTTGAACCTCGTTAAATTCGGTAACGGTTATAACAGTGATTATTTGCCCGAATATTCTGAAAATGAGATGGCTTTAGGCGAAGCCTTTTTAAACGGTACCATAGATGATATTCCCGACGGTGCATTTAGTGTATCTGCCGCTAAGCCTTGGCAGATACTTGCAATTACATTTACTAACAAAGCGGCGGGGGAGCTAAAAGACCGTATTGCAGCACGTTTGGGCGAGGATGCACAGGAAATTTGGGCAGGTACATTCCACTCGGTTTGCGGTAAAATTTTAAGAAGATACGCTGATTTACTTGGCTATACCTCTCATTTTACCATTTATGATACCGACGATCAGCGCCGACTTATAAAAGAAATTATGAAACAACATAATGTTGATGACAAGTTTGTGCCTTACAAATCGGTTTTAGCTGCTATTTCAAATGCTAAGGACAAGCTTATCTCACCGCAGGAATATGCCGCATCCGTCGGAGGAGATTACCGTCAGAAAATTATTGCAGAGCTTTACGGTTTATACCAAAAAGCGCTTAAAAAAGCCGATGCAATGGATTTTGACGATATGATTGTTAACACTGTTGAATTACTTGACAAAAACAGTGACGTTTTAGAGTACTACACCAATAAATTCCGCTATGTTATGGTGGACGAATACCAGGATACCAACCACGCACAGTATGTGCTTGTAAGCCTTTTGGCATCGGGGAAAAATAATCTTTGCGTTGTTGGTGATGATGACCAGAGTATATATCGTTTTAGAGGTGCTACTATTGAAAATATACTAAATTTTGAGGATGAATATAAAGGGGCAAAAACAATAAGGCTTGAACAAAATTACCGTTCAACCTCTAATATCCTTAATGCTGCCAATAAGGTTATTTCAAATAACAAGGGCAGAAAAGGCAAAACTCTTTGGACAGATAACGGAGACGGTAGTAAAATCACTGTTTACACCGCTGCTGATGAGCGCGAGGAAGCAAGATATGTAGCTGATTGCATTTTAGAAAATGTACATAACGGCGCTGTTTTCAGCGACCACGCTATTCTCTACAGAATGAATGCGCAATCAAACGCAATGGAAAATGTGTTTGCAAGAAGCGGTATTTCCTATAAAATTATAGGCGGCACAAGGTTCTATGACCGCAAGGAAATTAAAGACGTATTGGCTTATTTGCAGCTTATTAATAATAACAGCGACGACCTTCGTCTTCGCCGCATTATAAATGAGCCGAAAAGGGGAATAGGTGATACCACTGTAAGCCGTGCGGCAGAAATTGCGGCGCAGTTAGGTGTCTCTGTTTTTGAAATTTTAAAACACGCTGATGAATATGTCGTCCTTTCGAGATCTACTGCAAAAATTCAAGTTTTTTGCGATATAATAGATAAGCTTACAGACCTTGCTGAAGAGCTTTCATTAAGCGAACTGTTTGATTCTGTCTTAGAGCTTTCGGGCTATACCGCAGCACTTGCCGCTGAGGGTGAAGCAGGTAAAGACCGTCTTGACAACGTAAAGGAATTTGCTTCTACTATAGCGCAATACGAGCTCGAAACAGAGGAGCCTTCACTTTCTGATTTTCTTGAGCAAATTGCGTTGGTGAGTGATATTGATTCACTTAACGAAAGTGACGATAAGGTTGTTTTGATGACGGTACATTCGGCTAAGGGTCTTGAATTTAATAATGTTTTTCTTGTTGGTATGGAAGAAGGTATTTTCCCTGGTAATCAGTCAATTTACGGCGGTCCGGATGAGATAGAGGAGGAACGCCGCTTAGCTTATGTTGCAATAACAAGAGCGAAGAAAAATCTTACTGTTACTAATGCCTTTATGCGTATGATTTTCGGAATAACAAACCGTAATATGCCTTCACGTTTTGCAAAGGAGATACCTGAAGAATTATGTGAGTTCTCAGGTGTTACCTCAAGAACTTCCGCAACCCAGCTACCGAGCTATTCGGGTAGCGTACAGAAACCGAGAGCTTCCGCATTTACAAGTTCTTTTTCAGCAACAAAAGCAGCAACGGCTTCCGCTTCTTCTACTACATATAGCGTAGGTCAGCAGGTAATACATAAAACTTTTGGAAAGGGTATGATACTTTCCGTAACACCAATGGCAGGAGACTATATTCTCGAAATCGTTTTTGAAACAGTAGGTACTAAAAAAATCATGGCTAATTACTCAAAATTAACAGTTTAGAAAACATTTTACTATATTTTCGATATAAAATTAGTGTTAAAACGTATTAAGGAGTTGTTTCTATGATAGGTGGTAGCAAGGTTGTGAAAATTACTGCCAAAACTGCTTTAGAGGGCAAGATGCTTAATGTTGTTATTGCCTCATCGATATTTTTATTTTGCAGCTTTATTTGTAATTGCTCTGCCGGTATTTTTTCGTACACAGGTATTAATTCAGTTTCATATATAATTTTAGCTCTGTTAATAATTTTCATAATAGCACCTATTTTATTGGGACTCATTCGATTTATTTGGAGAATGATTTTCGGTGCTGATGATAACCCGATTTCCGTATTTTATTATCTATCTAATACTACCCTTTATTTAAAATCATTAAAATTTATATCACTTTTGATTTTAAAAGCAGTTCCGATAGCTATGTTACTGTTTTTTCCTGTTATTTTGCTTTGGTTTTTTACTCAGGGATTTTTCTATGATATGTTTGGCTTAGCAATGCCCCTGTGGGTTGCTAACCTTAACTTAGTTATTCGCATTTTAGCGGTTTTTGCTATTGTTGTTTTAATTTTTTATATGCTTAGATTTTACTTAGCACCAATATTATTTGTTGCTGATGAAAATATGGATGTTCATGAAAACTTTTATATGTCAAACACAATCTCAAGAAAATCCTCACTTGATTTTATTTATTTGTTTTCAAGCTTTTTCGGCTGGATAGCGTTGTCTCTGTTTATAATACCGCTCATTTTCACATTGCCATATATGTTTACCTCTTATGCCGTGCATAGTCGTTTTGCTGTTGCGGAATACAATAAGCATATTAGCAAAAATGCAGGAAACGATGGGTTAATGTAATGCTTTATCTAATTTCCGATGACTAAATATTATTTCAATATGGTACTTACCTGTGGCAAAACTTAAAATAATTATAAATTTTTTCTAATTTCACAAAATAATAGTTGACCTTTTAAAATTTTTGTACTATAATTACTATATTGTATTATGTGATGCAAGGAATACGTTAAAAGGCGTATCCTTGCATTTTAGTTTTTATGTTATATTGAGGTAAAGATATGACTTGGGAACAGGTGATTTTCCGTGCACTGATGGCGGTAATTATCGGTGGGCTTATCGGTACTGAGCGCGCGCGTCACGGCCGCGCAGCAGGAATGCGTACACACATTTTGGTGTGTCTCGGTTCTATGCTTACTGCAATGATAGGTGTTCACGCAGTAAACGTTTTCGGTGTAGGCGATGTTACAAGAATTTCGGCTCAGGTAGTTTCTGGTGTCGGCTTCTTAGGTGCCGGAATGATTATACTTAAAAACGGTAACGTTATTACAGGTCTTACTACTGCGGCAGGTGTTTGGACTACTGCTACTATCGGTATGGCGCTTGGTTTTGGTTTTTACAGAGGTGCCATTGTTGTAGCATTACTGTTTTTATCAACAGTTATTCTTTTCGCAAAGCTTGAACGCCGTAAGAAAAGCTTTGAAATAATTTATGTTGAATGCGATAATATGTATCGCATAAATGCTTTAATTGAGGAATTCAAAACCGTTATAAATACGGATTTTACTACGCATATTGTACCTTCGAAAAGCGGTAAAGACGACAATATAGGTATACATATCGTTATTAATGGACACCTGCTTTTGAATTTTGACGATTTATTAAAATTAGAAAATGTTGTTTATGTGATTGATGAGCAATAAAATATTTATGAGTGAGCCGAAAGGCTCACTTTTTTTATGGAAAGATGCAAAAAATATTTAAAATATCAGCTTATTGAGCTTGAAAAACCGCATATTTTCGTGTATAATAGCATTAATTATATCTATGCTGTAAAGGACGGTAAAATTATGACACGTAAAAGGGCGAGAGAAGAGGCCTTTATCTTAATATTTGAAAAAGCCTTTAATGATAACAGCACTGAGGAAATATTGGAGCTGGCACGCGAAGTTCGTGATTTAGAGCCTGATGATTATATCGAGAAGATCTTTTTCGGTGTATTTCAAAATATAAGTGAAATTGATGCCTTAATTTCTCAAAAAGCAGTAGGTTGGAAAATTCAGCGTATATCCAAAACTGCACTTTCGATTCTGCGTTTGGCAATATATGAAATAAAGTTCTTTGACGAAATTCCTAATTCGGTTTCTATTAATGAGGCGGTTGAGTTAGCTAAAAAGTATGCTACTAAGGAAGACTCCTCATTTATAAACGGAATTTTATCCACAATAGTTAAAGAGCTTTAATATGCAGGATAATGTACTTAGTGTAAAACAGCTTAACCTTTATGTTCGATCGCTTTTAGAGGGTGATATAAGGCTATCTAATATAGCGGTTGCAGGAGAGCTTTCAAATTTCAAAAATCATTATTCGAGCGGGCATTGGTATTTTACTCTAAAAGATAGTGATGCATCTATTCGTTGCGTAATGTTCAGGATGAATGCTTCACGTGTGAAATTTGAACCGTCCGACGGTTTACAGGTGGTACTACGCGGTAAGGTAGCTCTCTATGAAAAGGACGGTCAGTATCAGTTTTATGCTGAAGAAATGTTTGCTTTTGGAATAGGTGACATTGCTCTTAAATTCGAGCAAACTAAGAAAAGGCTGGAAAAAGAGGGCTTGTTTAACCCAGAGTCTAAAAGACCTATTCCAAAATTTCCCAAGAGGATTGCAGTTGTAACTTCACCTACAGGTGCTGCTGTCATGGATATTTTAAATATACTTTCCCGCCGTTGGCCTTTGGCTGAGGTGTTAATGTGTTCTGTATCGGTTCAGGGTGAACTTGCCGTGCCGGAGATGTTAGATGCTCTTGATCGTGTTTATAAAGTGAAAGGAATAGATGTTATTATTATTGGCAGAGGTGGTGGCTCTGCGGAAGACCTCTGGGCTTTTAATGATGAATCCTTAGCCCGTAAAATTTATGAATCCCCATTTCCTGTTATTTCTGCTGTCGGTCACGAAACTGATTTTACCATAAGCGATTTTGTGGCAGATCTCAGAGCACCTACTCCGTCTGCAGCTGCCGAGCTTGCGGTACCTGATGCTGAAGAAGTTTTTGCAAAACTAAACAAATATGACTCATATATTAAAAATTCAATTATATCAAAATATAATCTTTATGAAGCAAGGCTTTCTTCGCTAACCTCAAACCCTTTGTTCAAAAATCCGCAGGAAATGTTTATCGAGCGCAATAACGAATTGATTGACAGAATGTATGATAGATTAAAGGGTGAAATTTCGGAAAATTATAACCGACATGAAAACACTTTTATTAAATATATTGCTGTGTTGGACGGTCTCAGTCCTTTGAAAACGCTTGCAAGGGGTTATACTTCGGTAAAATATAACGGCCAACCAATTAGGTCTGTTAATGATTTTAAAGACGAAGATATTTTAGAATTAAGATTTTTTGATGGTGAAGCCGATTGCAAGGTAATTAAAAAACGAGGGGTGTAAATTTTGGCTGAAAATAAAATAGATTTTGAAAAATCCTTAGGCGAGCTTGAAAAAATTATATCAAAGCTCGAAAGCGGCGAATGCTCTCTTGACGAATCTATAACACTTTTTGAGCAGGGTATGCAGCATACTGAGCAATGCCGTAAAGCTCTTAATAATGCTAAAAAGCGAATTTTAAATTTAACCGAGACTCAGGCGGAGGAAAATACAGTTGATTAATAAACTGATGATTGATTACCGTGAAAAAATCGATTGCGAAATTGACCGTTTATTTCCAATAAGTAATGCCCAATATTCTGTAGTTATTGATGCTGCGCGGTATTGTCTTACCTTAGGCGGCAAGCGTATAAGACCGATAATTATGCTGGAATTTGCAAAGCTTTGCGGCGGTAAAGAGGATGACGTGATTCCTTTTGCGGTAGCACTTGAAATGATTCATACTTATTCACTTATACATGATGATTTACCATGTATGGACAATGATGATATGCGAAGAGGTAAACCTTCATGTCACATTAAATTCGGCGAAGATACTGCGCTTTTAGCGGGCGATACCTTACTTACCGAAAGCTTTGGTGTTGCGCTTAAATCCAAAGCTAACGACGAAAATAAACTTCGTGCACTTGATGTTTTAAGAATAAGAGCTGGAGCTGACGGTATGATAGGCGGTCAGGTAATGGATTTAGCCTTTGAAAAAATGACACCAGATGCCGAAGCGCTTAAAAAAATGTATCTCTTAAAAACAGGTGCATTGCTTTCGGCTGCTGCTGAAATCGGCTGTATTTTATCGGGTGCTGATGACGATACTATTAATATTGCACGTGAATATGCGTTAAATGTCGGTCTTGCTTTTCAGATTATTGACGATATTCTTGATATTACAGGTGATGAGGCAGTGCTCGGCAAGCCAATTGGCAGCGATAGCGAAAATAATAAAACCACATTTGTAACCCTTTACGGATTGGAAAAAGCAAAGGAAATTGCCAAGGATCTAACAGACGATGCTTTAAATTTGCTAAAAACATTTAATGGTGATACCGATAGTTTAGAGCAATTAACCCATTATTTACTTAACAGAAACTATTAAAGGAAGTAAAATATTTTGGATTATCCGATTTTAAGTACAATTAAATCCCCTGCGGATATTAAAAAACTGAATATCGGTGAGATAAATACCTTGTGTGACGAAATCAGAGACTGCATAATTAATACAGTTTCTAAAAACGGCGGTCATTTAGCCTCAAATTTAGGTGCAGTAGAATTAACTGTTGCTCTGCACAGGGCCTTTAATTCGCCTGAGGATGCTATTATCTTTGATGTTGGACACCAATGCTATACTCACAAGCTTTTAACAGGACGTTTTAATGATTTTTCTTCTATAAGAACTGAAAACGGTATTTCAGGCTTCCTAAAACCGTCTGAAAGTGAGCACGATAAGTTTATTACAGGTCATAGCAGTAACTCTGTCTCTGCGGCTTACGGTATTTATAAAGCGAAAAAGCTCAAAGGTGAAGCAGGTACTGCGGTTGCTGTTATCGGTGATGGTGCTATGACAGGCGGTATGGCGTATGAAGCACTAAATAATGCCGGCTCAGATAAGGGTAATTTTATAGTTGTGCTTAACGATAATAAAATGTCAATTTCCAATAACGTGGGTGCATTGTCACGTGCACTTACTAAAATGCGAAACAAGCCACGTTACCACCATTTTAAATTTGCACTTAGTAGCTTTTTAACAAATATCCCCTTAATCGGTAACGCGCTTAACCGTTTTGTTTTTAAAATTAAAGAGATTATTAAAGGCCTATTTTACCGAAAAAATATTTTTTCTGCGTTGGGCTTTAATTATTTAGGACCTGTTGACGGTCATAACGTTAAGGCAATGGAATCACTTTTTAGAATTGCTGAAAGCTATGATAGACCCTCATTAATACACGTAATCACTACTAAAGGCAAGGGCTATGCTTATGCTGAAAGTAGTCCTAACAGCTATCACGGAGTAGCCGCTTTTGATGTTGAGCATGGTGCTGAAATCTGCGGTAAGGTTAACTTTTCTACTGTTGCTGGCGATACCCTTTGTAAGCTTGCTGTAAAAAACCAAAAAGTTTGTGCAATAACCGCCGCTATGGCAGAGGGAACAGGACTTCAAAAATTTGCAGAGGAATATAAAGAACGCTTTTTCGATGTTGGCATTGCCGAGCAACACGCAGTAACCTTTGCGGCAGGCTTGGCAGAAGAAGGCTTGATACCGTTTTTTGCGGTTTATTCAACCTTTTTACAGCGTGGCTTTGACCAGATAATACACGACTGTGCTATTGGCAGATTTCCTGTTAAATTTTTAATTGATAGAGCCGGAATTGTTGGTGAGGACGGCGAGACTCATCAAGGAATTTTTGATGTTTCATATCTTACTTGTATTCCAAATTTAACCGTTTTTTCACCCACTACCTATGAGGAGCTTGAATACAGAATAAGCCAAACCGCAAATGATAACAATATAGTAGCTATAAGATACCCTCGCGGCTGTGAAAGCAAATGTTTAAGCTTTAATACTGATACCGATTTTTTTGTAATAAATGGCAATAGCAAAAAAGCTATTATTACCTACGGTCGGCTTTTTGCAGAGGCTTCTAAGGTAAAAGAAGAAGTTAGTGATATTAATATTGTTAAGCTTAATAAAATTTATCCGCTATCTGATGAGTTGGTATCCACAGTATCGGAGTTTCCGGAAATGCATTTTTATGAGGAAACTGAAAAAAGCGGTGGAATTGGAGAGCATTTAGCTTCGCTACTTGCTGAATGCGGCTACAACGGTAAATTTATAATACACGCAGTTGATAATCAGTTTGTTCAGGCGGCGAGTGTAAGCAACTCCTTAAAAGCTAACGGACTTGATTATAATAATATGATAAAAGCAATAAACAATTAAACGGAGATAGTATGGCTGATAAATTAAGATTAGATGTTGCATTAACAGAACAGGGCTTTGCCGAAAGCCGTGAAAAAGCAAAAGCGCTTATTATGGCAGGTATTGTTTTTGTTAATAATCAGAAATCGGATAAGGCAGGTAATACCGTAAAACCTGATGATATTATCGAAGTGAGGGGCGAAACTCTTAAATATGTGAGCCGTGGAGGACTTAAGCTTGAAAAAGCGGTTTCAACTTTTTCGCTTAATTTAAACGGTTTAATATGCGCTGATATTGGTGCCTCTACAGGCGGCTTTACCGACTGTATGCTTCAAAACGGTGCTGTAAAGGTATATGCGATAGATGTAGGCTACGGTCAGCTTGCTTGGAAGCTTAGAACTGATGAACGTGTTATTAACCTTGAAAGAACAAATTTTAGATATGTTACCGAGGAGCAAGTGTCTGATAAGCTTGATTTTGCTTCGGTAGATGTTTCATTTATTTCTCTTTCACTGATTCTGCCTGTTATGCGGACACTTTTGAGAGACGGCGGAACAGCGGTTTGTCTTATTAAGCCTCAGTTTGAAGCGGGCAGGGAAAATGTCGGAAAAAAAGGCGTTGTAAGGGAAAAATCCGTACATATTGCGGTTATTGAAAAAATAATTGATTTAATAAATAAAAATAACTTTTCTCTTTTAGGACTAGATTTTTCTCCAGTTAAAGGTCCTGAGGGTAACATTGAATATCTTTGTTACATTAAGAAAACCGATAAACCTGAAATACTAATTGATACTAATGCCAAAGTTGTTGTCGAAGCTTCATACAGTGCATTAAACTAGGAAAGGAAGATTTGATGGTTGTTGCTGTTTTACCTAACATTGATAAGCGCGGCTCTGCCGATGTTGTAGATAAGCTTGGTAAAATTTTAAAGGCTGAAAATATTGAAGCTTATTTATCTGACAGTATATGCGGAACAGATTTTAAGCACGCACCTGAGGAAGAGCTTTATAAAATTGCAGATATTATAATTACTATCGGCGGTGACGGCACTATCATCCGTTATGCAAAGCGTGCCGCTGTGGATAATAAGCCCGTTTTAGGTATTAATGCGGGCAGAATGGGTTACCTTGCTAATATTGAACAGAATGAGCTTTCCTTACTTTCGAAGCTTAAAAGCCACGAATTTTTTATCGAAAAACGTATGATGCTAAATGTTAGTGTTGTTGAAAACGGCAAACTGCTTAATGAATACAGCGCACTCAATGATGCCGTAATTACGAGCGGTTTTATTTCACGTATTGTTGATATTTCGGTAGGAGTAGGCAACGATTATATTAGCTATCGTGCTGACGGTCTTATCGTCTCCACCCCCACTGGCTCTACAGCCTACTCTATGTCAGCTGGAGGTCCGATTATAGACCCGCTTACCGAAAGCTTCTGCATAACTCCGATTTGTTCACATTCGCTTTCAGCAAAGCCGATAATTTTAGGGGCTGACAATGAGATTAAGGTTAAGGCATTTTCTAAAAAGCGGACTGATATTTATTTAACTGTCGACGGCAGAAAGGTGACAGCTATGAAGCCTTATACCGAGGTTTACATTAAAAAGTCTGAGCAAGTAGCTCAGCTTATACGCCTTAACAACCGTTCTTTTTATAAAACTTTATCCTATAAGTTCAAGGATTCAAGGAGTGTGTGATTTGAAAAGTAAAAGACAGGAAAAAATTCTTGAGCTGATTAAAAGCAAGGTTTGTTTAACTCAAGAGGATTTGCAAAGCAGACTTCAGGAGTTGGGGTTTGATGTCACACAGTCTACGGTTTCGCGTGATATCAGGGAATTAAAGCTTGTAAAAGGTAGAGATAATGAGGGAAACTACCGTTATCTTGTTAATCAGTCAGAAACCAAAATCGAACAAAGTTCCTCTCATTATAACGATTTATTTACCAAAGCGGTTAAAAGCGTTAAATATTCACTTAATAATGTTGTTATCAAGTGCTATAATGGTATGGCTTCAGTTGCCTGCGTTGCTGTGGACGAGCTTTACGGGGATATGATGTTAGGCTCGCTTGCAGGGGATGATACTATAATTATCGTTACAACAAGCGAACAGCAGTCAAGGCTTTTAACCGAGAGCCTAGCAAAACTTTTATAACGGCGGTTATTTTATGTTAAAATATTTACACATTGAAAATATTGCCGTTATTGAACGGTCAGATATTGAGTTTAAAGATGGCTTTAATGTCCTTACGGGTGAAACAGGAGCAGGTAAATCTATTGTAATTGATTCTATCAATGCGGTTTTAGGGGAGCGAACCTCCAAGGATTTGATTAGAGCAGGCTGTGAAAAGGCAGAGGTTTCAGCTCTTTTTGGAGAATTGTCGGAAGATAATTTAAAAAGAATAGCTGAATTCGATATAGTGCCTGATGAAGACGGCAATATATTGATTTCAAGGACACTTAGCCTGAACGGTAAGGGAATTATTAAAATAAACGGCAAACCCTTTACTGCCGCTACTCTTAGGGAGATTTCAGAATCCCTTATTGATATTCACGGTCAGCACGATAATCAGTCACTTTTAAACCCCGATAAACACTGCGGTTTTATTGATGCTGTTGCTGATAATTCTGACATAATTGATACTTATTATAATGAATTTAAAAGACTTAATTCTATCAGAAAAGAATTGCAGTCTTTAGAAATGGATGAAGAACAAAAGCAATATAGATTAGAGCTTTTAAAATATCAGATAAAAGAGCTTGAGGACGCTGATATAAAAATCGGTGAGACAGAGCAGTTAAAGAGAAAACTTAAAGTAGCTGAAGGCTTTGAGGAAACTAAAAAGGCTTTATCTGTTTCCGAAACATTGCTTCATGGCTCTGATGACACTGACGGAGCTTTAATACAGCTTAAAAATATCGCAAAGCAGATTTCAAAAATTAACAGTGATGAATCTAAAGAGCTTTTTGTTAAGCTGAATGACGTGATTTCTCAAACTGAAGATATTGCTGCGGTCATAACTTCACAGCTTTATAATGAGGATTACAGCGAATTAAATACGGATGTTATTAATCAAAGACTTGACTCGCTGCATAAGCTTATGTTAAAATACGGCAATAGTGAAGAGGAAATGCTCGAATTTTTGGATAATTCCCGAAAAGAACTCGAAAATATCACTTTTTCTGATAAAAGATGTTCCGAGCTTGAAGCTGAGCTAGAGTTGTCTAAGGAAAAGCTTATAGAATACGGAGATCAGCTCACAGAAACCCGTATTAAGGCGGCGGGGAAATTCAAAAAAGATGTTTCTGCAGTTTTAGAATATCTTAATATGCAGGGTGTTGAATTTTTTGCTAACATTAACCAAGGACGTTATACCAAAAACGGCTGCGATATAGTTGAATTTATGATTTCTGCAAATATGGGAGAAGAGCCAAAGCCTTTGCATAAAATTGCATCAGGCGGTGAGCTTTCGCGTATAATGTTGGCTATTAAAAGCTCACTTGCGGACAGCGATGGTGTTGATACCATGATTTTTGATGAAATTGACACAGGTATCAGCGGCTATGCAGCAGATAAGGTTGGTACTCAGCTTAAACGAGTGTCCTCAAACCGACAGGTAATTTGTGTTACTCATTTGGCACAAATTGCCGCAAGAGCTGATAATCACCTGCTTATTGAAAAAACCGAGCGCGGCGGCAGAACCTTTACCGAGGTTACAGCGCTTGACAGCGAAGAAAGAATAAATGAAATTGCCAGAATAATGTCGGGCAGTGAAATTACAGAAAATTTATATAATTCCGCTAAGGAACTATTGGATAGGAGCAAAACTTATGAAAATTTATGATGAATTAGTAGCCCGCGGTCTTATAGCTCAGGTTACTGACGAAGATGAAATCAGAGATCTTGTAAATAACGGCAAAGCAACCTTTTATATCGGCTTTGACCCTACTGCTGACAGTCTGCACGTTGGTCACTTTATGGCTCTGTGCCTTATGAAACGTTTACAGATGGCTGGTAATAAGCCTATTGCGCTTATCGGCGGAGGTACTGCGCACATAGGCGACCCCTCGGGCAGAACAGATATGCGTTCTATGATGACTGCCGAGCAAATTCAGCATAACTGTGACTGCTTTAAAAAGCTGATGAGTCGTTTTATTGAGTTTGGCGAGGGTAAGGCTCAGATGGTTAATAATGCCGACTGGCTTTTAAATCTCAATTATGTTGATGTTTTACGTGATGTTGGACCTTGTTTCTCGGTTAACAATATGCTTCGCGCCGAATGCTACAAGCAGAGAATGGAAAAGGGTCTTTCATTCCTTGAATTCAACTATATGATTATGCAAAGCTATGACTTTTACCATCTCTATAAAGAATACGGCTGTAATATGCAGTTTGGCGGTGACGACCAATGGAGCAATATGCTCGGCGGTACTGAGCTTATCCGTAAAAAGCTAGGTAAGGATGCCTACGCTATGACCATAACCTTGCTTCTTAATTCTGAGGGTAAAAAAATGGGCAAAACCGTTGGTGGCGCTGTTTGGCTCGACCCCGAAAAAACCTCTCCTTACGATTTCTATCAGTATTGGCGTAATGTTGATGATAAAGATGTGTTAAAATGTATACGTATGCTTACATTTTTACCTCTTGAAGAAATTGATAAGATGGACGAATGGGAAGGCAGTCAGCTTAATACCGCAAAGGAAATTTTGGCTTTTGAGCTTACAAAGCTCGTTCACGGAGAGGAAGAGGCTACAAAAGCTCAGAATACTGCAAGAGCAATTTTTGCAGGCTCGGGCAATTCCGAAAATATGCCTACTACAGAATTAACTGCCGAAGATTTAATTGACGGCAAAATCGGTGTGCTTGATATGATGCTTAAGGCCGGTCTTATTCCTTCAAAGGGTGAGGGAAGACGCCTTGTTCAGCAGGGTGGCGTTAGTATTAATGACAGCAAAGTAACCGATCCTAATTTCTCACTTACTGTAAACGACTTTGAAAGTGATATTATTCTTAAAAAAGGTAAAAAGGTATTTAATAAGTTTGTTTTAAAGTAAAATTAATGGGCGGATATTATCCGCCCATTAGATTTATTTATTTTGGATATTTTTTCTTATTTTGCAAAATATAAATATCGGGTGATTTTGTGGTTGTTTTTTTGATTTTGCTATTTCTGATTTTAATTCTTGCAGCTGTGCTTTATTATTTTTTCTCGGTAGCTTTTGTAAAACTTAATGTAGGTAATCCTGACAATTTGAGTGATCCTATTAATAAACCATTGGAAAAATATAAGGATATAATAGGAGCAGGACTTGAATATATTAATGACAGACCCCACGAATGGATATATACAGTAAGTTTTGATGGTTTACGACTGGCTGCCCGATATTTCCCAAACGGATCTAATAAAACGGTAATTTTGTTTCACGGTTACCGTTCCTCTGCTGCAAGAGATTTTTCCTGTGCGGTTGAGATGTATCTTAAATTTGGGTTTAATGTTTTACTGTGTGACCAAAGAAGCCACGGCAGAAGTGAGGGCAGGCTGATTACATTTGGAGTTAAAGAGAGCCAAGATGTGCTCTCCTGGACCGAGTTCGCTTTAGGACATTACGGTGCTGAGAAAATATTACTTGGCGGTATGTCTATGGGAGCAACCACCGTTTTGCTTGCCTGTGCTTTACCGTTGCCCGAGGCTGTAAAGGGTGTTGTAGCCGACTGTGGTTTTACTTCACCTGTAGCGATAATCAAAAAGGTAGCGAAGCAATCAATGAAGATTAATGCCACTTTCTTATTGCCGTTTCTTAATTTATATTGTAAAATGTTTGGCAAGTTTTCAATTTACGGTTGTGATACAACACAGGTGCTTAAAAAAAGCAAAATGCCGATACTCTTTATTCACGGTGCTAATGATGGGTTCGTGCCTTGTGAAATGTCAAAGACAGCTTTTTCTGCGAATCCTGAGGGAAGACGTCTTGTTTTAGTTGAGGGCGCAGACCATGGTCTCAGTTATTTAATAAATAAAGAGCTCGTAGAAACTGAATTAAAGGAATTTATAGAGAAAATATTTTAATATTGCCCTTAAAAGATATTGACTTTTTAGAAGTTAAATAATACAATAAAATTAATAGAAGGAAGTGATGGTTTTGTTCAATTTTAAAAGCTTTTTCACCTTGAGTTTGACGATTTTACTTTTGTTTACAGCGGTTGGCTGTGATCCTGTGGATGAGGATTACGGCAATACATCAGGCTCTGCTCAGACTGAGGATGTAACCGATACAGAGCTCAATAATAATGCTGATACTGCCATTATGTCGTTGGACAGAGTAATGTCAAATTATTTTGATATAAGCCTTTTTGATGAAGAAAACTATGCAGACATATATTTAGGTAAAAAATTTAAGATAGATGCGCAATATAACGGTGATGTTTTTGAAGTGCCTGCCAAGCTTGATGATTTGGAGAAAAAAGGCTGGGTTTTAGCCGAAGGTAATACTTATGACAGCAATTCGCTTGTATTTTCCTATGAAAGCGTGGATGTGATACTTACTGATGAGAAAGGAAATAAAATTGATGCTCAGATTTTTAATTCTTCAAAATCCTCCAAAAAGCTTTCAAAGTGCAATATAGTTAAATTCAGTATTGAGAATGATTTTTATAGTAACCCTAATAATTATAGTTTGTTTAATATAAATGGTATAACAAATGAAATGGCCATTACCGATATTATTCATACCTTGGGAACGCCTTCGCATTTTTATGCTGTGTCTGAGAATTCTTATTATCTCGATTATTTTATCACTAAGAAGGACAGACGTAACGGTATTACCGTTTACATTAATCCTGTTGATGATCTGATTACAAGAATCGAATTTTCTTATTATAAATAAAATAATAAAAGGTTGCTCTTTATAGCAACCTTTTACAAATTAAGGGAGGTCTTAAATTTGGAAAAAACATTCTTTTTTTCGGCAGATATTCTACTGCCTAAATCCAATTTCACCGAATGGGCAGTTATTGCCTGTGACCAATATACTTCACAGCCTAAATATTGGGAAGAAGTGAAAAGAACGGTTGGCGATAAACCCTCAGCTTTCAATATAATTTTACCCGAGGCTTATCTGACTTCAGATGACAGCAAAAAAATCGAAAAAATTAATTCCACTATGGATGAGTATCTTAATAACGATACCTTTGATTTGTTGGAAAATACCGTTATTTTATGTGAGAGAACTTTGAAAAACGGCAAAAAGCGTTTAGGTATTGTAGGCCTTATTGATTTAGAGGATTACAGCTACATAAAGGGTGCTGATACTGCAATAAGAGCCACTGAAGAAACTGTTATTGAGCGTATTCCTCCAAGAGTAAATATTCGAAAAGATGCTCCTGTTGAAATTCCCCACATAATGCTTCTTATCGATGACAGTGAAAATACAGTTATTAATCCTGTTGCCGATAATGCAGTGAATTACCGCAAGGTTTATGATTTTACTCTTATGCATAATGCGGGTAGTATCAAAGGCTATGCCTTGGATGAAAATAGTATTGCAGAAGTGCAAAAAGCTTTATCTGAATTGAAGAAAAAAAGTGCCGACGGTCTCTTGTTTGCTGTTGGCGATGGTAATCACTCTTTAGCATCTGCAAAGGAATGTTATAATCAGGGTGTGGGACCTCGTTATGCTTTGGTTGAAGTAGTTAACATTCACGATAATTCACTTGAATTCGAGCCTATTTACCGTGTTTTATTCGGTGTAAATCCCGAAACAGTTATAAATGATTTTGTTGATTATTGCGGCGGTGAATATAAGGGTTTAGATGCTCAGGAATTTATCTGTTGCTACGGTAATACAGAAAAAAAGATTTACGTTAGACCTAAAGGAACATTATGTGTTGCGACCTTGCAGACATTCCTTGATGAATACATTATATCAAAAGATAATATTAAGCTTGATTATATCCATGGCACTGACTCTGTAAAGGAACTTTGCGCCAATGATAACACATTAGGATTTATTTTTGAAGGTATGAGTAAATCAGACCTTTTCAAAGCAGTTTCCGATGACGGCTCACTTCCCAGAAAAACTTTTTCAATGGGCTGTGCCGACGATAAACGCTTTTATCTGGAAGCGAGAAAAATTAAATAGTATTAAAAATTGCTAAGATAATAAAAAATATTCGCCTTTAAAAACATCAACTTTTAAAGGCGAATATTTTTATCTTAAAAACGGTCTGCCCATACCGCCTCCGTGGTGTTTTCCACCCATACCACCATCCATTCCGCTTGAGCCGTTTGATACGCAAACGGAAGAAAGCTCAATTTCATAGGTAGACTGCGGATTGCTTACAGTACCGTTATCGGTGTAGCCGTTATTGTCGCTGTTTGATACTACACCGCCTATATTAAGGGTATAAGTATTACCAATTTTAAATGTGGGGCAGCTTACGATTACATTATTATATAATTTAGTTGGAGTAAACGAAGCAATAACCTTTTTTCCATCTGTAACCGAAACGGTAGTTTCAGCAGATTCGATATTATACATAAAAGACGGTTGCGTAGAGGATGGAGCAAAGGCTGTAGCCATACCTGAAGAGCCTACTATTACCGCAACACCTCCGTTAACGGTAGCTGTTCCGCCGTAGTCCAATGAGCCATTGCCATTGTTTGTAGGACCTGATACTAAAAGAATACCGCCCGAAATGGTAATATCACCATTTGAGTCAATACCGTCACCTGAAGCATTAACTAAGATATAACCGTCAGTAAAATTAATCTGTGCATTCGAATCACTTTCAAATGGATTTTGTCCTGGACGACCTCCCATTGAGGAGGAGTCATTACCGCCTGCAGCATTAAAACCGTCATCCAAAGCAGTAAGATCTATATCGCCACCCGATACGGTTATTGCAGTGGCTTCTATACCTTCGTAGGATTTGGTAATTTTTAATGTGCCGTTTGAAATAATAAGCTGGTCATCAGCATGAATACCGTCGTCACCTGATGATATATTAAAGCTACCTCCTTTAATTTCAAGGTCACTGTTTGAATGAATGGCATCGTCAGAAGAATCAATATTAAAATCACCGTTATCTATTTCAATTAAACTAACTGCTTTTAATGCCTTTGCACTGTCATTATCAGTAGAGCTGCTTTGTCCGCCCCACATACCCCAACGATTGCCTTCACTACCGTAATTATTGCTGCTCACTGCAGAGCCGCCGCCTGTTTTGATGTTGAATTTACCATTCCTTATAAAAAGTGCAGTTTCAGCTTGGATACCGTCATTCTGAGCAGTAATGTCAAAGCTGCCCGATTCTATCAGCACATATCCGCGTGTTCCGTCCTCGGTGTTGGTTGATTTAATACCGTCGGTTCCGGCATTTACAGTAATATCAGAATTAGAAATTTTAACACAATCCTTACTTATCATAAATATTTGTTAAATAATTATAACCGTCTATGTAATCCGTAGCTATTCTTCTTTTGTAAACAACACCTTTAAACTTCTTTTTTATTTCTAAAAAGCAGGTACTCTTGTCACTTGGTGTTCCGTAACATCGAAGCCGCAATTTTTCTTTATAAACAGGTTTTTCAATAGATTTCCGTATAATTCTGAAATCAGGTGTATCGAAATAAAGGTTACAGATATCACTTTCGCCGTATTTATCGGACACGGTATTTAGTGACAGCATATTTAAAGCATCATTATACTGTTCGGTGTTTAGTAAATACTTTTTTTCATAACGCTTAAAAATATATTGTGCCAAATTATCACCTCGCAAAATGTATTTTAATAGGATTTTTTCGTTAAATTGTGAATATATTTTTAACAAGTGTGATAATATTTTGAAAACTATTGGTAATGTCGTTTTTTGCTGAATTTTGAGTTGACATAAAACATTGAGAAATGTATAATAAATGTGTATTTATAAAAATCATCTTTTAAAGAAAGGGAACATGAATGCACAAACTTAAAAAATCTTTTTCTTTATGTTTAGTGTTGCTTATAACGCTCACTTCAATATTCAACGGTGTTAATTTAAATGTTTCGGCTTCTACTGTCACCACTGCTTATATAGAGGGTTCAAATATTAATGTAAGAGTAGCTCCCTCTAAAACAGATACTATTATTGAAAAGATTTCATACACAACTGCCACTGTTCTAGAAACGGTAAATGACGGCACCTGGCTAAAAATTACTTATCATAACGGTATTGAGCAAATAACAGGATATATTTTTTATGATTCATCCTATATCAGAGTGGTAACTTATAATCCTGATGCCGATTTTGAAACCAAGCTGTTGGCTTTTCCAGAAAGCTATCGTGACGCTTTAAGAGGTCTAAAGGCAATATATAAAAACTGGGAATTTATTCCCGACCCCGTAACCATTACCTTTGCTGAGGCTGTGGCTTTAGAATCGGTTAATATGCGTAAGCAGGTGAGTTTTAGCTCACAACCTGTATCATGGCGTTCTATGGGTAGCGGTGCTTATGATTGGAATAAAGGTGAATGGGTAGTAACAAACGGCGGCTGGACAGGTGCTTCAAGAGAAATTACCGCCTATTATATGGATCCTCGCAATTTTCTTAATACTACAGAAATTTATCAGTTTTTACAGCAGGGTTATGACCCTTCTTATCAAAATGAAGAGGGTGTTAAAAAGATAATAGCCGGCACTTTTATGGAAGTTAATTACAGCGATCCTAATGATATTGTCTACGGTGGCTCCTATGCCAAGGTTATTATGGAAGCTGCAAAGCAGGCGGGGGTAAGCCCTTATATATTAGCTTCTAAAATAAGGCAGGAAATCGGTGTTTCGGTTACCAATATGGTATCGGGTACATACTCCGGTTATGAGGGATATTACAATTTCTTTAATATCGGCGCTTCGGGAGGCGATTCGGGTACTGTTTTGATAAACGGATTGTCGCGTGCTAAATCAGAGGGATGGGATACACGCTCTAAGGCTATAATAGGCGGTGCGAAGTTTCTTTCTAATAACTATATCTCAAGGGGACAGGACACATATTATTATCAGGATTTTAATGTTCATAAGCCTAATGAGTTATGGCATCAATATGCTCAGGCAATTCACGATGCAAATTCTAAGGGTAAGCTTATGGCGGATTCTTATATAAACGAAACCGATTTTGCACTCACTTTTAAAATACCTGTCTATACTGCAATGCCTGAATCTGTATCTCCGTTGCCGGTTTCTAATTCCAGTAAAAATAATTATTATTTTGAAAATATTTCTGTTTCAGGCCTTACACCGTCATTTTCAATTTTTACCTATAATTACGATATGCATATTTCTGGTGACACCACGGTATATGTAAAGCCTGTAAATGGAGCTTCTTATGTAGGAGAGGGCAGTTACCAAATTAAAAATGGCAATAACACCGTTTCTCTAAAGGTTAAATCCGAAACAGGCTATATCACAGATTATGTTTTGAATATTGATTCCTCTGTAGACTGTACTTTAACCGTAAGCTCAGGTACAGCGCCTATCCCCACGGTAAAGCGTGGCGACACAAACGGTGATGGAGCAATCACTTTAAGTGACCTTGCAAATATAAGACTTCATCTTTTAGGCAAGTTTACCCTGAGCGGTGATAATGCGTATGCAGCTGATACAAATAAGGATAATCAGATTACATTAAGCGATTTGGCAAATGTGCGTTTACATTTGTTGGGATTATTTACAATTTCTTAGTTAAGGGAGATTAAGTATATGAAAAAGATTTTAAAAACTGCTGTTGGATTAATTCTCAGTATTATAACTTTAACTTCTGTTTTAATAATAAATACTTCTGCGGCAGGTACTATTATTTCTTTCAACAAAAAATCTTTGACAGTTGGCGATACTGTTACCGTTACCGTTACTCTTGATGCCGGTGAAGCAATGTATTCGGCAGGTTGTGTGATAAATTATGATAATAACGTAATTAACTATACATCAGGCAATGCTGTAGGTAATGCGGGTTCACTTAAAATTGTTGAGTCACCCTCTGGCGAAACTAAGGTTTCTTATTCTTTAACCTTTACTGCCGTTGCTGCTGGCAGCTCAGTTATATCTGTGGCGGACTGTAATTACGATACACTTGGTGCTAACGGTGCAGCATCTAAGGGCCTTTCCGGTGCATCTGCTACTTTAACCGTAAACAATGTCGCACTTTCTTCAAATGCTAATTTAAGCGCATTATCTTTAAGTGCAGGAACTCTTTCACCACGCTTTTCTGCTTCAAGAACAAGCTATACCGTTGCTGTTAAAAACTCTGTAACCGAATGTAAGATTTATGCTACTGCGGCTGACAGCGGTGCTAAGGTTGAGGTTAGCGGAGATGCTACACTTAAAATAGGTAAAAACATCCGCACTGTTACCGTTACCGCTCCAAGCGGCGCACAAAAAGTTTACACAATAACAATCAACCGTAGCGAAACTGATGAAGTGGTATCTTTAGAGGAAACTCCGACAGAGCCCACTGAAAACAAGCTTGAAACTTTAATAGAGGGTGTAACATATACTGTTGCTACCGATATTTCCGCTGTGCCATTGTTTAAAGGCTTTACTGCGGCTACTGCACAGTACAACTCTCAGGATGTTGCTGTTGCTACCGATGCATATAATAATTATAAGCTTTATTACTTAAAGGCAACCGACAGCGATATACTTGTTCCATTTACTTATGATGAAGAAAATAAGCTTTTCACAAAGCTTCTTTACTTTACTCAGGGTGAAAACACATATATTTATGCAGATATTCCTGAAGATAAGACCGTTAGCGATGGCTTTTACATAACTTCTGCCACAATCGGCGGAAATGAAGTTAAGTGCTTTGCAAGTAATGATTCTTCCTCTAGCGACTTCTATTATTTATACTGCTTTATAGACGGACGTTACGGTTTTTACCGTTATGACAGCCGTGAAAACGTAATTCAGCGTTATCCCGAATTAGAATTAGTAGATGTTGAGTTGGTAACAGATGATGAAAAGTCGGACAATATTTTCGTGCGATTTGCTTCTCTTACCACAAACGCTAAGCTTATTGTTATATCAATTATTTTGATTGTTATTTTCGCCATTGTGCTTGTTATTTTACTTATAATTAAATTTGTAAAGCGTAAGGGATCGGATGTATATGACAATGACCAAGAACTACTTGGCGACAATGCATTCGATAACATTTCTTTCGGTAGCTTTTCAGTGAATGACAATGAAGAGGCTGACAGCGCCGAATCGGATACCGAAATTGTAAGCGAAGAAGCGGAAAACTAAAATTTTAACCGACTGTGTAAAAGCAGTCGGTTTTTTGTAATGAATTGAAAAAAAATTTCATATTTTTAATTGGTGATAAATTTGAATACTTTAAAAATATTGGGAATTGTTTTAATATCCTTTTCAGCTTTTTTGATACTTATTTTTTCTTTATTGAGCAAAAAGCCTTTAGCTACTTTGCTTTTTAATAGTTTTATCGGCATAGTTTTGCTTGCAATAATTGACTTAACCTCTGGTTATTCAGGCGTTTATATTCCTACAAATCTATATACCGTTTTAGGCAGTGGTGTTTTCGGTATACCGGCAATAATCGGGTTTCTGTTGCTAAATATTATTTTTATGTAATTAATACTCGCAAAATGCTTTGGTTTATGGTAAAATTAATTTTAGTAAAATCGGTGGTGAAATAATGCTTCAGTTTATTTTAGGCAAACCCTCATCAGGAAAAACCTTTACGGTAATAAAAAAAATTAAAGATTTAACTAAAATCGGTAAAGAGTCCATTCTAATAGTGCCTGAGCAATTTACCTTTGAAAGTGAGCGTCTTATCCTTAAAGAATTGGGGGACAAGGCATCTCTTAACGTATCTGTACTTAGCTTCACACGTCTTTATGATGAGGTGGGCAGAAATGTAGGTGGAATTGCAGGCACTGTGTTGGAGGATGCTGATAAGGTTATTTTTATGAGTCGAGCTTTAAATATTTTAAAGGACGAGCTTAAGCTGTGGCGAAGATATGTATCTTCGGTAAGTTTTGCTAAAACAATGCTTGATACGGTTGGTGAATTTAAAATAAATGCTTTCGGCTGTGACGATTTACTAGAAGCCGCGGAGGAAATCAAAAACCCTCCGCTTGCGGCCAAGCTACAAGAAATAGCATTAATTTACCGTCAGTACGATATGTTTGTTGGCGAAAAATTTATTGACACTGCTGACTGCCTTACAAAGCTTTACAATACTCTTGGTAACTATAATTTTTTTGAAGGAAAAACTGTTTTTCTTGATTCTTTTAAAGGGTTTACCGGTCAGCAGTTTAAGATTATTGAAAGAATTATCAGTCAAGCAGAGAATGTTTACATAAGCCTCACAGATGATGTGTATAACAATAAACAGTTTGGTGTTTATACAAATATACGCATTGCTGCCGAGCGTATTAAAAAATTCGCTGTTTCTTGCGGTAAAACTGTGGCAGAACCAATAATTTTAAACAAAACTTTCTATAAAGCAACTGCTCTTAAAGGCCTCGAAAATTTAATGTCGAGTGGAAAATGTGTTGATTTTACCGATGATGGCAGTGTTATTATACGAAAATCAACCGATATTTATGATGAGGCGGAGGCAGCAGCACGCACTATAAGAAGACTAGTTCGCACAAAGGGCTATCGCTACCGTGATTTTGTTATAATTGCCCGTGATGCCGATAGCTGTAATGAGGCTGTTGCAAATGCCTGCAAACGCAATGATATAAGCTGTTTTTATGATAACCGTCTTCCATTATCAGCTTTTCCGCTCTCGGTTGCAGTAGAAGCGGCTATAGCTGCTATAAAGCTTAATTCGGCAGATATATTGCGTTTCAATAAAACGGGACTTGGCTACCTTATGCCTGAAGAAATTTCCTTTTTGGAAAATTATGTTTATTTGTGGAATATAGAGGGGGAGGATTGGCTAAAAGTATGGGATATGGATCCCAGAGGCTTTACTACTAATCCTATTAACCAAATAGAATTTACGGAAAAATTAGAAAAGCTTAATAAATTAAGAGGACTGGCTATCAAGCCAATATTAAATTTTAAAAAACACTTTGGTACTAATGCAAAAATAATGGTTGAGGCTATTTTTACTTTATTCGATGAATGCGATTTTACAACTAAGCTATCCAATATTTCGGATAAATTGGATAACGATGCTTCGGATTTCTCATTAGAGGTGATGAAATCTGCTTATGACCAGTACATTAGTATTCTCAGCAGTATGGTGCGTTGCTACGGCGAAATGAATATTACTACTGCTGTCTTTACTGAAGGCTTGAGCCTTGCGGTTTCATTAGCCAGCGTTGGTGTTATTCCGCAAATGCTTGATCAGGTCACCTTTGGCTCAGCTGACAGAATTCGCCCGTCGCGACCTAAAATTGCCTTTATAATCGGTGCTAATCAGGGCATTTTTCCGCAATTTACCTCGAATAACGGTCTATTTAATATTATAGAACGTCGTAATCTTATTAGTGCTGGTCTTAATATTGCGGATAATTCTGTTTATTCCTCTGTTGATGAAGAATATCTTGTTTACTGTAATGTTTGCTGCCCATCCGACAGGTTGTACATTTCTTTCAGCGAGCAAACTGTTTCGGGCGAAAGCTTAGAGCCATCTGCCTTTGTAAGAAATGCTTTGGACAAGCTTTGCCTTAATTTGGTATCAGATACACTGGAAGAGCTAAACGAGTTTAACGCCCCTCAGACTGAGGCTGCTGCATTTACCGATTATTGCCGCAATAAGCTGAGATCTCCCATTACCGCTTTAACTATTGCTTATGCTTTGGAAGCTACGGAAACAGGTGAGAAGATAAACCATTTAAAAGATGTTACTGGAACAATCAAAAAATGTTTAGCTTCCGATACTGCTAAGAAATTATACGGCAGTAACATTAGTATGTCTGCTACAAAGTTTGATACTTATAATCGCTGTAAGTTTTCGTTCTTTTGCCGTTACGGTTTAGGTGCCCAAAAATTGCTTCCTGCTGAGTTTAACGTTATGCAAAGAGGTACTGTAGTTCACTTTGTTTTGGAGCGACTTATATCTGAACATGGGGACAATATTTCTGAGCTTACAAATGATGAGCTTGATATATTAACCGAAAAATACATCAATATGTATCTTGACAGTGTTAATGGTTATCGTAGCACTGAAAATGCAAAAAGCAGATTTTTAGTTTCAAGAATATCACGTTCTTTAAAGGAGGTAATTCACCATATTGCGGCTGAGCTTAGTCAAAGCAAATTTAAGCCTAAAGCCTGTGAACTCGGAATAGGTACCGAAAATGCTGATATAAATGTTAGGTTTCCGTTTGACGAAGGTAATATTTCATTGATAGGTAGCATCGACCGTGTGGACGAATATAATGGATTCATACGTATAATTGACTACAAGACAGGCTCTAAAAGCTTCAAGCTTCCCGATATACTGTTCGGTCTAAATATGCAAATGCTTATTTATCTTTATGCTGTTATCAGGGGCAACGGCATTGATGACGATAATGCTGCAGGAATTTTGTATCAGCCGTCTCGACGTGATATTAATGATAATGGTATGGCAATGAACGGTCTGTTACCCTCCGTTCCAGAGCTGTTTTTTGCAATGGATAAAAAGGGCGAGGGTGAGTTTGTACCGAAACTTTCCTTCAATAAGGACGGTACGGTTTCCAAAAGGAGCAATTCTTTTATTGAAAAAGAGGGCTTTACAGAAATTTTTGATTATATAGAGCTTTTGATGAAAAATACAGGTAATAGAATTATAGGAGGCGATATTGCTATTTCTCCTACCGATGGCAGGGAATCGCCTGCATGTAAATACTGTGATTTCAGTTCGGTATGCGGTTTTGAAAACAATACCCCTGAAAAAGTGCCCGAGCTTAATAATGATAAGGTATTTGAAAAAATAAAGGAGGCAAAGATAAATGGCATTTAACCCCACCAAAGAGCAGAAAAAGGCCATAGAAACAAAAGGTAATATTCTTGTTTCTGCTGCTGCAGGCTCCGGTAAAACGGCTGTGCTTGTCGAAAGGGTAATATCACGTCTTTGCTCTGAGACCGACGGCATCAGCGCCGACCGTTTGCTGATTGTTACCTTTACAAATGCCGCTGCTGCGGAAATGCGTTCAAGAATAGAAAAACGGTTGGATGAAATAATTTTTCAAAATCCTGATAATGTGACTTTACTAATACAAAAGCACCTGCTTTCATCTGCAAAGATATGCACTATCGATTCCTTTTGCATAGACTTGGTACGTGAAAATTTCGAAAAGGTAGGAATCGCGCCCGATTTTAAAATGAGCGACGGTGCTGCGTTGGTATCTGCAGACAGCAGGGTATTATCAGGTATTATAAACCGCTATCTTGAAAACGGTGATACTGTATTCGGTGAGTTACTGGATATTATAGGCGCGGAATATGACGAGGGAAATTTTTCCGATTTTATATTGAGAATTTATAATTACAGCCGTCAATTGCCGTTTCCTAATAAATGGTTCGAATCATTAAGTGAGCCTTACGGTAAAAAATTTACAAAAGATAATATTTGGTGGAAATATGCCTTCAAAAAAGCTGAAAAAGCATTGAAAGAGGCAATTTCTTCACTAAATCGATCTAAGGAATTATTAACTGTATCCGAAAAGGCTCACAGTAGTTTTCTACTGCCTTTTTCCGAGCTTGGTAATAATTTAGTCTCACTTTTGGAGATTGCTGAAGAGTGCGATTGGGATGACTTTTATGGCAAGCTTAAAAATCTTACAGTTCCGTCTTTGCCTGCCGTAAGGGGAGTTTCAGATATTTTTGAGGTTACTGCCGCAAAAGAAATTTATAAATCAATATCGTCAAAAACTCTTGCAGGGCTTGAAAAAATATTCTTTGCAGATTGCGAATTTATCAACAAGCAGTTTTCAAAGCTTTATCAACCTTTAAAGCTTTTAACTGATATTTTAAAGGAATTCCAGCAAGCATTGTTTGATGAGTATACAAGAATTAATACATACACTTTCCATAATACCGAGCACTTAGCGCTTTCATTGCTCTGCGAAGAAGCAGACGGTGAGGTCAAAATCAGACCCGAAGCTCAAGAGCTACTTAACCGATTTGATGAGGTTATGGTGGACGAATATCAAGACACTAACGATTTACAGGATATGCTTTTCTATGTGCTGTCAAACAAAGAGAGCAAGCTGTTTGTTGTTGGTGATGTGAAGCAGAGTATATACGGATTCAGAGGTGCTAATCCAATCAACTTTTTAGCTAAGAAGAACCGTTATATTTCTATAGAAAATTCTAATGAAAATGATCCAAAGAAGATAATATTAGGTAACAATTTTCGCTGCAAGCCCGAGGTTTGTGATTTTATTAATTTCTTCTTTGAACGTTTTATGACTGATGATACGGGGGATATAATCTATGATGAAGAGGAGAGGCTCATTCCTGCGTCAGTATACCCCGAAATTGATGCTGTACCAACAGAATTCCACCTTATAGGAACTAAGGGCAGTGATTTGCCTGCTACTGTTTTGGAAGCCCGTCACATTGGTGAATATATCAAAAATCTTATGAATTCGGGAAATATAATAAAAGCAGATGATAATACCTTAAGACCTACTAAATATTCCGATTTCACAATACTTTTGCGTTCTGCGAAATTAAAGGCGCCTATTATTGCTGAGGAGCTAAAAAAGCAGGGGATACCTGTAAGCTATACTTCCGAGGAATTCATTGAAACTACCGAAATTTCCACCTTTTTATCATTTTTAAAGGTAATCGACAATCCTCAGTCGGATATAGATCTGCTATGTGTTATGATGTCTCCCATATTTTCATTTACCCCTGATGAAATGGCGGAGCTACGTATCGGCGACAGAAAAGGAGATATTTTCGGTACTGTAATAACAGCAGCGAATGGCGGTAATAAAAAGGCAGAAGCTTTCCTTAAAGCCTTGGAAAGCTACAGGCTTTTGGCAATTACCAATACATTACCAAAGCTTATCTCTGTTTTGCTTTTAAAAACAGGATATCTAGACACCGTTGCGGCTTTCAGTGATGGTGCCAAACGCCGAAATAATCTTTTATTACTAAGCTATTATGCAGAACAATTTTCCACCGGAGAGAATTTATCACTCTCACAGTTTTTGAAGCGGATTGATAAGCTGTCTACGGGACTTAGGGCGGCAGGTGTTTCCTCTGGCGGAGATAATGTTAAGATTATGAGCATACACGCTTCAAAAGGATTGCAGTTTCCTGTATGTATCATCGCAGGTATTGGCTCTGCTTTCAATGACAGTGAGGCTCATGAAAGCTGCCTTTATTCCACAGAGTTTGGACTTGGTTTTAAGTATTTTGACGAAACCGCAAAAACCAAGTTTACAACTGTCAGCAGAGAAGTTATTCTTGATAACGCGCGTGCTGAACGCTTGGAGGAGGAATTGCGCCTTTTGTATGTTGCAATGACACGTACTCAGGATAAATTGGTGTTTGTGGGTAATGCATCTGACATAGATAAAAAGGCTGCCGAGCTCAAATCATTATTGATTTCTTCCGATTGCAGGATAACATCAGGCATTTTTTCAAAAACGAGAACATATCTTGATTGGTTGATTTTATGCCTGTTACTGCACCCTGACGGTAAGGAGCTGCAACTTAACGGTAACAGTATAATAGTAAATCAAACCGAAAGCCGTATAACTGTTAAGCTGATAGACCATTCTGTCATTAATCTCACCGAAAATGTTAATAAAATTGCCGAAATCACACCTGATTACGGTATGGCTAAGCTGATTTCGGAAAATATCAGCTTTAAATACCCTTATGAGGATATACTTAAAATTGAATCAAAGGCTTCGGTATCAAAGCTAGCAAATAGTGCAGAGTCTGCTAAATTTGCTTTTACTGCCCGTCCTGAATTTATGAATAAAGACGGTCTTTCAGCACCTCAGAAAGGCACTGCGATGCACAAGGTTATGCAATTTTTTGATTTCCAAAAACATAGCGCTGTTGATAGCGAGCTTGAAAGGCTTTATGAATGGCAGTATTTAACCGAAAATGAGTATAACTCTATTGATAGAGTGGCTCTTAAGAAATTCTTCTGTAGCGAAACCTTTAAAAGAATTCTTAATTCTTTAAATGTTAACCGTGAAATGCGTTTTCTCACAGAATTGCCTGCCGTAAAAATTGCTCCCCATTTAGACGAAAGGTTCAGTGATGAAAAAATAATAGTTCAAGGTGCTGTCGATGTTTGCTTTGTGGAAGCGGACGGAATTGTTATTCTAGACTTTAAAACCGACAGGGTAGAAGATATCAGTGATTTAGCAGTAACTTACGGTGAGCAACTTAGCATTTATGCATTGGCTGCCGAAAAGATTTTTGAAAAACCTGTAAAGCAGAAGATTATCTATTCTTTTTTCTGCGGTAAGGAAATTGAGGTATAAAAATAGTAGGATACCCAAGAGGGCGCACTTCATTACAAAGTGTGTCTTCCACGGAAATCCTACTATTTTTAAAGTGAATCGGCAATTGCGGCTAATTGTTCCATATTTAGCTCTTCACCACGGACAGTTTCACTTAAACCCATTTGTTTTAATGTATCTCTAAGGGCGTTTTTATCAATTTTCAAAGTGTTTGAAACTGTGTTTAAAAGGGTTTTTCGACGCTGAGAAAAACAGGCCTTTGTAAAGGCAAAAAATTTCTTTTCGTCTTTTACTTCGATAGGCGGTTTTTCCCTTATTTTTAGCTGAATTACGGCAGAATCAACATTTGGTGATGGCATAAAACTTTCTCTGCCGACTTGGAATAAAATCTCACTTTCCGCATAATAATTTACTGCAACTGTAACTGCGCCCGATTCTCTGGTGCCTACTTTGGCGCAAAGCCTTTCTGCCGCTTCAAGCTGAACCATTACCGTAATGGATTTTATTGGCAAGCGGCTTTCCAATAGCATCATTACTATGGGGGAAGTAATATAGTAGGGAAGATTGGCGCATACACAAATACTGTCACAGTCGGCAAAGTGTTCTTCTATGATTTGTTTTAAATCTAACTTCATTGCATCGCCGTAAATAATCTCTACATTTTCACAGTCCGCAAGGGTAATTGGTAAAAGCTTTTTAAGTCTCTCATCTAATTCAATAGCAACTACCTTTTTAGCTTTTTTAGAAAGCTCATAGGTCAGCACTCCAATACCTGGACCTATTTCCAAAACTCCTGTATTACTTTCACAAGCGGCTTCTGCCATAGCAGGGCAAACACTGCTGTCAATTAAAAAATTTTGTCCCAGGCTTTTTTTAAAGGAAAAACCGTTCTTATTAAGCAGGGATTTAAGTGTATTTATATCTGAAAGATTCATATTTTTGCTCCTAAAAGTCATTTTATTTGATTATACCCTAATAAAATACATCTTGCAATAAAATTTTAGGTGACAAAAGGTGAAATTTATGATAGAATATATACAAAATTATTTTGGATGTGAATTTTGTGGATAACAGATATTATGAAAACGTAATTAACGAGATGCAGCCTTTCCTTGATGAGCACGGCTTTAAAGTTGCCGAAGACGGCATTTTTGCAAACGAAAATAAGCGTATTTTCGTGAATTATAATGATGACAGACAGATGTATACACTTTCTGTTGCTGACATTGGTGAGGATACTACCGTTTCGGAATTTAGAGAAATTAACGCTTGGCTTTTTGATGACAGTCAGAATGCGAAGGACGCTACTGCTGTAGGTATTGATTTTGTAAATTCTTTACGTAAGGAATTGGGTATCAAAATTAAGCGTGCTGTAAATAATGATATTGAACTGCCGTCTGCTTCTAAGTCAGGAGCGATGACAGTTACAGGCTTTGCCAAAAAGATGCTTGACGTTTTCCCGACTTTAAAGGACGAATATAAAGAGCATATTTCTGTTTACGGAAATTTCCTTTACATTAACTTCTTTGGTGAAAATTTGGTTCCCTTAATGAATAACCTTTTTGTTACAGGTACAAAAAAGCAGATTAAAAAGCTATATGATGTTTTTGAGGTGGCTTACGTAAAAGGGGATAGGGATACTGTTAATATTATGGTTGCTTTACTCTGCGCTGCTTCTTATAAAGATGAAAAAGCTACAGAGTCTGTAAGAGAAATGCTTTCAGAGGATTCTCATTTCTTAGCTTCCTATAATAATTTTATACCTGTCTTCGCAAATAATAAGAAGCTTTTAGCTGCTCTTATCAAATAAATATTTTTTAATTAAACAAAACTATAATTATGTTAAAAAATTAAAAGTTTAAATTTTTTAAGATAATGTTGCAAACAATATCAGCTAAAATGTTTCGGGGGAATAATTATACAAGAGGTATTATCTTGTATAAATGTCCCCCTAAAAATTTTATACCCAATTATACTAAATGAATATTTAGTAGAATTCAGGGGAGAGAAATTAGTCTAATTTTCGTAAAACAGCTTCCTTACATAAATTAACCCCAAAATAGTTTTATGTTAGCTTCTATTATAAACTAATATAAATAATAATTCCAATCAATATAAATGTATTTAAATTAAATTTTTTCTAAATCATAGCAATATATTAAATTTTACAATTTAACATATTTCTATTTTGTTTTTGAGATGATTATTTAAATTTTCATCCACTCAGTTTTTTCAGTAGATACTTAATATCATCTTAAAAATTTCTATTTGATAATTTTTTAATAAATTTCAAGAAAACCTTATATATTAAAAAATATTAAAAAACACTTGATTTTATTTTAAACATATTGTATAATCCAATAGTCAACTTTAATTTGCCGGTGTGATGGAATTGGCAGACGTAGTGGACTCAAAATCCACCGGTAGCGATACCGTGCCGGTTCGAGTCCGGCCACCGGCACCATTTATTTACCGAGTACCTTTGTGTCCTCGGTATTTTTGTTATATTATGTTTTGTATAGATTGTTAATAAAATAACAAATAGGGAATTTTAAATTTTCAAGCTTAATATAAAATTTAACGAGTGAGACAAATTCATTATAAATGTCTCACTCGTTTATTTACTGATATTTAACACATTTTTTTGGACAAATATCGTTCAAAATGCATTTTTCACAATGCGCTGTTCTTGCGGTGCAGATATCTCTGCCGAAAAGAACTGTTCTATGGCAAAAATCGTTTGATTTATCAGGCGGTAAGAGCTTTCGCATCACAGTTTCAACAGTAAGCGGATTTTTTGAATCCACAAATCCTAAGCGATTACAAATTCTTATAAAATGAGTATCTGTAACAACTGCAGGCTTTTTATAAATATCACCGCAAACAAGATTTGCAGTTTTTCTGCCTACTCCCGGCAACTTGGTAAGTTCCTCAATAGTATCAGGAACGGTGCCGCCATAATCAGTTATCAATTTTTTTGCTATACCGATTAAATCCTTAGCCTTTGTTTTATAAAGACCACAGGTTTTAATAAGCTCCTCTACCCTACCTAAAGATGCTTTTGACATTGCAGCGGCGTCGGGAAATTCTTTGAAAAGCTCGGGAGTTACCATATTTACTCTTTTGTCTGTACATTGTGCCGATAACCTTGTAGAAATAAGTAGCTGAAAGGCATCGGTGTAATCCAAAGAGCAAATAGCATCAGGATAAAGCTTTTCAAGTCTTGCTACAGATTCTGTTACTCGTTCTTTTTTACGCATTTGTGGCCTCTAATTTAAGATCATTTGGTTTTATAAGCCTCATTTTACGCATAGCCTCTGCTACTGTAAAAGAAATTACTGCCGGTAACACAAAGTGCATTAAAATGATTTCAAGTAATGCAACCACTGGACTGAAGCCTACAGTTAGCATACTGTCATAAGCCATAAACTGACCAACAAGACCTGCCGAGCCCATACCAGAGCCAACAGGATTACTTACCATTTTAAGCAGAGCTGAAGAAATCGGACCTAAAATTGCACTTGAAATGATTGAGGGCAACCATATAAGAGGATTTCTTACTATATTAGGTACCTGTAGCATTGAAGTTCCAAGACCTTGTGCAATAAGACCGCCGAATTTATTTTCACGATAGCTTATAACAGCAAAGCCTACCATATTGCAACAACAACCAACAGTAGCAGCACCTGCTGCAAGACCTGTAATACCCATAGAAACACCGATAGCAGCTGAGGAAATCGGCAAGGTTAAAATTATCCCCATAAGAACAGAAACTGCAATACCGCCTAAAACAGGATGCTTTACAACGTTAATGTTTACAAGCTCTCCAAGCCACATCATGGCTGCGGAAATATATGGGCCTACAAAATAACCTGCGGCAGAACCTGCAATAATGCAACAAACAGGCGTAACTATTATATCCACCTTTGTTTTACCTGAAACTAATACGCCCATTTCAATAGCGATATACGCAGCAATAAAAGCACCTAAGGGTTCACCCGGCTTGCCAATTACGAAGGCTTCGTTTACAAGATTAGGGAATGCACCTATCATACCGCAAACAGCGGCAGCAACCGTTGTGAGAGGAGATGATTTCAGCTTGCAAGCAACACCTACACCAATACCTGCACCGGTAAGTGTTTTGGCAACATTACCCATTGAATATAAATAATCAGCTACAATATTATTACCGAGGAGCGTAGCTATCTGGCAAAGAATTGTACCGATTATCAGTGTTGAGAACAAACCGTAAGCCATACCTGAAAGACCATCAATAAACAAACGGTTTATGTACTTCTTAAACATTGTACTTCCTCCTAAAATTTTTTATTGTATTAATTATACTGCCATTTTAAAAAATTAACAATAGTGTATATGACAATATTTTTAGAAAATACTAATACTAATTTATCTAATTGGGGGAAATCAAATGAAAACCGTTGCTTTTTTTGATACAAAAATCTATGATAGGGAAAGTTTTTTAAAATTCAGCAACGATGATATTAATATCAGATTTTTTGAAAACAAGCTTAATCGGGACACAGTAAGTATGGCGGCTTGCTGTGATGCAGTATGTGTTTTTGTGAATGACAGTATTGATAAAACCGTAATAGAACAGCTTGAGAAATTTGGTGTAGGTCTTGTTGCAATGCGGTGCGCAGGTTATAATAATGTGGATTTAAAGGCGACACGTGGCAGAGTGCAGATAGTAAGAGTGCCTGCATATTCGCCCTATGCCGTTGCCGAGCACGCTATTGGTATGATTTTGCTTTTGAACCGTAAGCTTCACAGAGCGTATATAAGAACTAGGGATCACAACTTTTCGCTTGAAGGTCTTACCGGCTTTGATTTACATGGAAAAACGGTTGGTGTTATAGGTACAGGTAAAATTGGTCGTGCTTTTTGCGAAATTGCAAAGGGCTTCGGTATGAATATTTTAGGTTTTGATCCTTACGAAAGTAAAGAATTTAAAGGTAAATATGTAACTCTTGATGAGCTGTTAAGTAAAAGTGATATAATAACACTGCACTGCCCTCTTACTAAAGAAAACCGCCATATAATTAATGCAGAAACAGTTGCCAAAATGAAGCAGGGTGTTTTTATAATTAATACATCACGTGGTAAGCTTATAGACACTCAGGCTCTTATTGACGGGTTAAAATCGGGCAGAATAGGCGCTGCAGGACTTGATGTTTATGAAGAAGAAACTTCCCTCTTTTTTGAGGATTTTTCAGAAGAAATAATACATGACGATACTCTTTCAACACTTATCTCGATGCCTAATGTATTGGTAACGTCTCATCAAGCGTTTTTGACAAGAGAGGCACTTAACGCTATTGCTGAAACCACAATGAAAAACTTAGAGGATTACTTTAACGGAAAAGAGCTTGTAAATGAAATAAGTATTTGAATTTATAGGCAAAATTACTAAGAAAAATTTCGTGACACAAGAATAACAATATCTCCTTGCAAGTTATTGAATTATATGATATAATTTGGCAAGGTGATTATTTTGACAAGAATTTACTTAATACGCCATTGCGAAGCTATCGGCAATATTAAAAAAATGTTTCAGGGTCTTAGTGACTTTGATATTACAGAGCTTGGTTCCCGTCAATTAAAGGCACTTGAGAAGCGATTTGAAAGTATTCATATTGATCGAGTGCTTTCAAGTCCTCTTTTGCGTACCAGAAAGACAGCAAATGCTATTATAGGTAAAAGAAGTCTTCAGTTAGAAATAGAGGAAGGGCTTATCGAGCTTAATGGCGGTGTTATTGAAGGCAGAACCTATGATGAAATTTATGCTACATTTCCCGAATTTAAGGATATGTGGCAAAATCACCCTGAGGATTTTGCACCTGAAAATGGTGAAACGATGCTCCATGCTTATGACAGAATTTGGAATACTGTGTTAAGAATTGCAAGCGAAAATAAGGGTAAAACTGTTGCCTGCGCTTCTCATGGTGGAGTATTACGCTGTCTTAATTGTAAGCTTTTAAAGGACGATATTACTAAAATGAAAGAGGTTCCTTTTGGCTATAATACTGCGGTAACTTTAATCGAATTTGATGGCGATTTAAATTATGAAGTTAAGTTTTTTGATGACGCTTCTCATATTACAGAGGAGCTTATGAATAAGGTTGCCGCTATACCAAATAAATAATTAAGGTATTTATATGATTATAATGTCAGTTGATTTAGGAAAGGCGCGAACGGGAATTGCTGTCTCGGATAGTGGCGAATCCTTTGCTTTTCCAAAAAAAGTCATAATAGAATATAATGAAGAAAAGCTAATCGGTAAAATTTGTGATACTGCAAAGGAATTATCTGCCGAGCTGATAGTTGTCGGTTATCCAAAGAATATGGACGGCAGTGAGGGCCCACGAGCACAGGAATGTAAAGAAATTGCAGAAAAAATTACGTCTCACTGCGGAATTCGGACAATTATGTGGGATGAACGTTGCACTACCCTTTCTGCCCATACAGCACTTAATTACACCGATACAAGAGGTAAAAAACGCAAAGAAATTGTTGATGTTGTAGCTGCTGTTATTATTCTTGAAGATTACTTGAGTTTTAAAAAAAATAATATAGCGGTTAAATAAATTAAAATAATGCTTATTGTGACACAGCTTCCTTACGAGGTGTGTCATGTTTTATTTTGAACTTTGGTATTGATATTGTCTATGGTAGTTTGAAAGACAATATAATGTTTCATTCTTAAAAGAAACAGAAAAAATTAGAAAAACACATAATAAAACCCCTTATTTAGCTAAAAAATAAGGGGTTTTATTAGTTTATAGCTTTAATAATTAGATTTAATTTTTAACTATTACCGAAACACCGTCGGGAATAGCAATAATTTTTACATCCTGCTTATTAAGTATTTTCCTTGCTTTATTTAAAGCCTCTTCAATACTGTGAGCCGGAATCAAATGCATAGCTTCAATCAAACTGTCTGGTAATTCAGAAACATATATTACAGTTGCCTTCAATAGAATTCTTAAAAGTATCTGTGCTTCCCACTGATCAGGAAGTGTTTCATGCCTGCCACGCTTTAAAATATCCGACATACTTTTAGCAATATCCTTTTCATAGGCTACCTGATTATAAAAATGGTCACCGCCAGTGCCGTCAAGAGAAGCTGCAAGCATAATTATAACGCCACCTTTTTTAACAGTGGCTTCAGCGGCGGTCATTCCCTTTACAGCTTGATAAATATTTTGGTCAAGAGGATATCCGCCGTTAGTTGATATTGCAATATCTGATTCGATCGCATCAACACTGCAAAGCTTTGAAAGAAAATCAGTACCCGCTTTATGCGCCATTTCAGGATCGCCTGCAGCAGCAAACAAAACTTCTTTTTCAGCATTAAGAACTACGTTTACTATAAATTTAAGCTTTGCGGTTTTTGCAGCCCAAAGCATATCCTTGTGTACAGGGTTATTTTCAAGAATTCCCGTACGTGCGTTTGGACTGTTTAAAAATTCCGAACAATGATTACACATAACAGTGGGGCGGCTTGCAATGCCAGGTAATACACTTTTTCTCCCACCTGAAAAACCCGCAAAGAAATGTGGTTCTATAAATCCTTCAGAAATCAGCAGATCAGCTTCAATAGCTATAGAATTGATTTCACAGTCGCCACCTGAGGGGAGTTTGCCAATATTTACAAGCTTTTCGCGTTCATCACAATCGTGTATGTAAATTTTTTCATTTTCAACGATTTGCTCACCAAATTTGGCTTTAAGCTCTTCCCTTGTGGTACCTCTGTGGCAGCCTGTGGCTATTAGTATGGTGATTTGGGCATTAGGGTTAGTGCTTCTAATCTCATCAAGCATAGCCGGTATTATCACCTTGCTAGGCACAGGACGTGTATGGTCACTTGCAATAATTACAATTTTATTTTTTTTACGCGCTAACTCTGATAGCCTTTCAGAACCAATGGGATTTTTTAAGGCTTCACGCACCAACTCTTCGCCATTTAGTTCTTCTTTATATTCATTTATTGCGGAGGTAAGAACTCCTGAAAGCTCATTCTCATTAAAATCATAACTCAGATTAGATTTACCGTACGGAAACATTATTTCTTTCAATTCACATATCTCCCTTGCAATTTCTCAATCGAATATTATGTATAACGTTCATAATCAATGGAATAAGTATCAACTGTAATATAATACCGGGTATAGCGTCCAAAAATGCACCTGTAATAAAAGCAGTAATGGTAAATGCTTTATTGCCGATACCAAATAGAATTGACTTTACTATTCCCCAAATAATTCGTCCCACAACCATAGCTGATATGAGACAAAAATACAAATATCCTATTCTTTTCTTTTTTGAGCGTGCATACAAAAATCCAATTACGAAACCGTAGGCTGATAATTCAAAAGCCATCCATACAGCGTTTGGATAAATAGGCGGCATTGAAAATATTAAAGAACGCAGAAATGGCATCATAAATCCTACCGTAAATCCGTACTGCCAACCACATAAAAGACCGCAAAGCATAACTGGAATATGCATAGGCAGTAATGTATCACCTATTTCCTTGATTTGACCTGTCAAAAAAGGTAAAATAATGCCTATTGCCAAAAAAAGTGCTGAGATTATCAGTTTGCTTAAATTTTTGTTTTTTACAAGTATTGCCATATTATACCTCAAAGTTTTTTATGCTTAATATTATATCACATAAAAAGCATAATGTAAATAGTTAGCTTACTAAGAAATTTTGTTGACTTGCTATGATATTAGATGTAAAATAAAATTCAGTAGAATTTTTGATTAGTATGGATGTGATAAAACAGTGAGAATAATAATTAGATATTTAAGGGAATTTTATGGGCGGATGACTTTAGGTTTTGTAATTAAAACAGTTGCCACTGTTGCTGAACTGATGTTACCTTATATTCTTACTCACATTCTAAAGGATGTTATGGGAAGAAAAATAACAGACATTATCCTTTGGGGCTCTCTTATGATAGTCTGCTCCGCAATAGCAGGTATATTTAACGTTATAGCTAACAGAATAGCCGCACTTGTATCGCGGAATTTTGCAGAAAATATGCGCCGTGATTTATTTTATAAAACACTTAGCCTTTCAGCGGCACAGACGGATAAATTCACAATACCCTCACTTGAATCCCGTATCACTACTGATACATATAATGTTCACGGCTTTATCAATATGATTCAGCGTATGGGTGTACGCGCACCTATTATGCTAATAGGCGGTATTGCAATTACCCTGTTTATGGATATGCATCTTTCACTTGTAATGATTGCTATGCTTCCGCTTATATTTGTAACGATTTATTTTATCAGAAAAAATGGTGTGCCGCTTTATACTAAAGTTCAGCACTCTGTTGATGATATGATTAGAGTGGTTCGTGAGGATGCTCAAGGTATCCGTGTAATTAAAGCACTTTCAAAAATTGATTATGAGCACCGACGCTATGATAAAGCAAATAAATCTCTTGTTAAGGATGAAACAAAAGCAGGTATTATAATGGGTAGTGTTCATCCCGTAATGACCTTATTTATGAATATGGGAAGTGTGGCTGTTATTGCAATAGGCGCGGCAAGAATTTCCAACTCCCTTTCAGAGCCCGAAACCGTAATTGCTTTTATGCAGTATTTTACCCAAATTTCAATGGCAATGATGGCAGTCACACGTATGTTTGTAATGTACACGAAAAGCTCAGCCTCTGCACGCAGAATTTCAGAGGTGCTCTGCACAGAAGAAGATATTACCGTAAAAACAAAAACAGAATATCCCGATAAACCGACCGATGCCCATATATTGTTTGATGGTGTTACATTTTCATATAACGGGAAACGCAATAATTTAGAAAATATAAGCTTTTGTATACCAAAGGGCGGCTCACTTGGTATAATCGGCGCTACGGGTTCCGGTAAATCGACCGTAATTCAGCTTTTGCTCCGTTTTTACGATACTGATGAAGGTGGTATTTATATAAACGGCGAGAATATTCGTACTATGGAAAAGGAAAAGCTATATCAAATGTTCGGCTCTGCCCTTCAGCAGGACTTCTTGTATGCTGATACTATTGAGGAAAATATCCGTTTCGGTCGAGATATTTCTGATGAGTATATAAGAGAGGCTGCAAAAATAGCACAAGCAGACGGATTTATAAGCAGCTTCCCTGATGGTTACAACCATCTGCTCTCTCCACATGGAACCAATATTTCGGGCGGACAAAAACAGCGTGTTTTAATATCCCGTGCTATAGCCGCAAAACCTGATATTCTTATCCTTGATGACAGTTCCTCTGCACTTGATTATAAAACTGACTCAGCACTAAGACGAGCTCTAAATGAGTGTATGAGTGACACCACCGTTGTGACTGTTGCTCAAAGAGTTAGCTCTGTTAAAAATTGCGGTCTGATTATAGTTCTTGAGGACGGTAAAATAATCGGAATGGGATCTCATGCTGAATTACTTGAAAGTTGTGTTGAGTACCGTGAGATAAGCGATTCTCAGATGGGAGGTGCAATAGTTGAGTAAACAAGAAAAAACAAAAAAGCTTGACAGAAAAACCGTAAAAAGCATCTTTTTGCGTCTTTGCACCTATATATTAAATTACTGGTATCTGTTTATTCCAGCTGTAATTTTAACCTTTATATCAAATCAGCTATCTCTATTAGGTCCTAAATATTCCGGAGATGCTATTGATGCTTTAGCGGCTGTAGGAGGCGTTGATTTCGATTCGGTATGGTATAATGTAGTTAAAATGATTATTTGCTATGCTTTATCATCTGTACTGTCCTACATTTTGGCAACGCTGATGATATTTATGAGTCAAAAAATAGTTTACACTATGCGACGCCAGCTTTTTGAAAAATTGACTTCGCTGCCTGTAGGTTATTTTGATACCCACCCCACAGGAGATATTATAAGCCATATTTCCTATGATATTGATACCATTAACAGTTCCCTTTCTCACGACCTTGTACAGATAATGACAAGTATATATACCGTTATCGGTTCACTGATATTTATGTGGAATATTTCAAAACCGTTGATTATTGTGTTTGCCATAACTGTACCTACTTCAATATTGTTTACTAGATTTCACTCAAAACGTGTCCGTCCTCTCTTTCGCGCACGTTCCAAAAAGCTAGGTGAGCTTAACGGCTATGCCGAAGAAATGCTTTCTGGCTGCCGCACTATTAAAGCTTATGTCCGTGAGGATGAAATAGGACGACGCTTTAATAAACGAAACACCGACTCTATGAATGCATATTACAAGGCTGACTATTATGGTTGTACAATGGGTCCTACAGTGAACTTTATAAACAATCTTTCAATCTCACTTATAATGATACTGGGCGGAATACTTTATCTTTATTCCCAAAACGGTATTGCTAAAGCAGGCTCACTGTTTTTTATAACGCTAGGCGGTGTTTCTCAGTTCGTGCAGTACTCACGCAAATTTGCAGGCCCAATAAACGAATTTGCAAATATTATTAATGAATTGCAGTCTGCGTTCTCTGCCGCTGAGCGTGTATTCAAAATTATTGATGAAGAACCTGAGCATAAAGATTCCCAAAATGCTGTTGTTATTGAAAATATTAAGGGTGAGGTTGAGTTTGAAAATGTCGTTTTCGGTTATACGCCAGATAAAACAATTCTCAAAAGCATATCATTTGCTGTAAAGCCAGGTAAAACTATTGCGATTGTAGGTCCCACAGGAGCCGGAAAAACCACAATAATTAATCTGCTTATGCGATTTTACGATGCAAACGACGGCAGTATAACGGTCGATGGCACTGAATCAAAAAAAATAATCCGAAAATCGCTCCGTCAGGCTTATACGATGGTGCTTCAGGATACCTGGCTATTTTGCGGTTCTATATATGACAATATCGCTTACGGCAGAGAAAACGCAACTGAGGAAGAAATAAAAGTCGCCGCGCGCGCTGCTCGCATAGATAAATATATTGAATCTTTGCCAGACGGTTACAATACGCTTCTTACTGATGACGGCATTAATATTTCAAAGGGTCAACGTCAGCTTATAACAATTGCCCGTGCTATGATAGCTAATTCTCAAATGCTGATTCTTGACGAAGCTACATCAAATGTTGATTCTAAAACAGAGATGAAAATACAGGAAGCTATGGCAGAGCTGATGAAAGGTCGTACCTGCTTTGTTATAGCTCACAGACTTTCAACCATTCAGAATGCCGATCTAATTATTGTTATTCAGGACGGAAAAATCACCGAAAGCGGAAACCACCAAGAGTTGATGCAAAAGAACGGATTTTACAGCACACTTTATAATTCTCAGTTTAATTAAAAATACAAAACCGAAATACTAAATTAGTATTTCGGTTTTTACTATTGACAGTGACAAAGTAAAAAGGGGCTGTCTCACTAAGAAAAAGTGAGGCAGCCCCTTTTTCTGGTGATCCATCGGGGATGAATCCGCTTCGCGTTTTCTCTGCTTGACGACCGTTTGCTTTGCAAACAGTACCCGTCTTCGCACCGCTACGCTACAAAACAGTTCACCGAACTGTTTTGCTTAACGCTTTGCGCCCTCTCAGGGTTCGAATCCCCTCTTATACTTTTCACAAAATTAAAAAACCTGAAACAACCAAAAGGCCATTTCAGGTTTCTGGTGATCCATCGGGGATTCGAACCCCGGACACCTTGATTAAAAGTCAAGTGCTCTGCCAACTGAGCTAATGAATCAAATGCTACCTTGAATTTGACAGCTTAAACATTATATCAAGAGTGTTCCCCAATGTCAATAGAAAGTTTCATTTTTTAGGAAAAAATTTTCAAAAACAGTAATATTACAGTTACTTGAAGCATAATTACAATAGGTAATCCTATCATAAATTTATTATGCTTGGTTTTATGGCGGATTATTTGCATTGTAATATACATTAAAACGCCGCCACCTAATATACTTAACAGCATTAATGTTTTTTCGCTTATACGTCTGTTGCCGTAAATCGCACTCAATTTATCAATAATGCAAACAATTGCTGACATGATATTCACGAATATTATGTAAACCAAAAAGCAAGTATAAAGCATATCACGCTTCTCCTTAAAATTAATGAGTTGATTTTCATTAATTTTAACATTTTTAAATTGCTTTTTCAATCTGTTTTTTTAGCTTGCATATTATCCTTTTTTCAAGTCTTGAAATATATGACTGTGAAATACCTAAGGTATCCGCAACTTCCTTTTGGGTATATTCCTCATAACCGTTCATACCGAAACGCATTTCCATTATCTGCTTTTCTCTTGCAGGCAATTGATTAACAAATCCGTTCAGCTGACAGCGCTCATCTTCAATCTCGACTCCCCTGCCTATTTCATCACCGTCGCTACCTAAAATATCAGATAATAGCAGTTCATTTCCGTCCCAATCTATATTAAGAGGTTCATCAATGGAAATTTCGTTTTTTTGTGTGGAAATTTTTCTTAAATACATTAAAATTTCGTTTTCAATACATCGTGAAGCATAAGTAGCAAGCTTGATATTACGGTCGCTGCAAAATGTGTTTACAGCTTTTATCAGACCAATTGTGCCAATTGAAATCAAATCTTCAATATTTATTCCCACAGAATCGAATTTTCTTGCTATATATACTACAAGCCGCAGATTGTGTACTATGAGCTTATCTCTTGATTTATCGGTATTTTCCGCAATCAGCTCCCTCTCCTCTTCCTGAGAAAGCGGTGGTGGCAATATTTCAGGTCCGTTTATATAATAAATAGGTTTGATTAAACCTATTTTAAGGAAAAGCCTATAAACTAAATTAAAAAATTTCATAATATTTACCGCCTCTTAATTAAAAATTTTAGGATTTACTATAGCTTCATACCCGTCACAGAGAGCTTCTTTAGAAATTGCGAGTATAGGTTTTTTTATTGTAATATTACTGCTTTGGGTTTTAATATCTGCCCTTTCGCAGCGGTAACCATCTAAAGTATCCATTCCTGTAACTGTGGTGCACGGTACAACACGGTAACGCTTTTTTAAAGAATCATCTGTGCTAATATCTCTTTCTCCGAAAAGTGAATAGTATACCGATTTATCAGCAATTATTACTTCCGATTTACCGAATATGTCTTCGATAGAATTACCGGTATCGATAATGGCATTTAAGCTGACCTTACTTTCCTCTGCAAACAACGTTATTTCGCATTTCTCCGCCGCTTTAGATGTGCCTGAAAAAATGCGGATCAAAGCTGTAAAGGTTAAATAAAATGCTACAGTTGAGCAAATTAATATCAGCGGTGATATATTAAAGTAAACCACCGAGTTATTTATTATCATTCCGTCAGGTTTAAATATGTGCCAAACTGCTATCATAATTCCGGCATATAAACAGGTCACACAGAAGACCGTTCCGCTTGCTTTTAAAAAATACTTTAGACTTTTATAACCGAAGGACAATAAAGTCATTACAATGCAAATTACAAGCTTATACAGCAACTCAAAAATCACAGCTGATTGCGGTAAAAATATGTAAAGCGAGGATACACCCCCGAAAGCCGCTGATAAAATAATACGAATGATTTTAGCTTTTGAACAAAGAAATCGCTTTACTGCCAAAAGTAAAAAGTAATTTACTATTAAGTTAAGAATAATTAATATGTCAGCATAAACTACCAATATAATCACCGGTTATATTATACATTTTTAAAAATGAAAAAAAGGTCGATAAAAAAGGTATAAAAAAATTACTTATCTGATTTTTAATCGGATAAGTAATTTAAATATGCATTAATTTTGAGAATGTGGAATAATCCTTAAGCTTACCTGTATATATAAGTTCTGTATTTGGTATGTTAAGGAAATGAATCGGCTGTGGTATATCCTCAAGGTTTTCACTGCCATCAATTTCAGACTTTACCAAGACATCCTTTATAAACTCAGAACAATAAAAACGTTTTTTAGATTTAATAACAATCTTAAACCAAGCAAACAAAAGTCCCAAATAGTTATACCCAAACTCGCTTTTATTTGAAACCATATAATCAATACGGTCACGAATAGCATTATATTTTTCTTCAGGAATTTCAAGGCTTATAATTTTAACCTTTGTATTCGTAAAACGTCTAAATGTACCGTGGTTGGGTGATTCTAAGACAAAACCGCCCCAAAATGGATTGTATGGATTTTTTCTGCCGAAAGAGTACATACATTGCAGGTCATCGGTAAGGCCTAAAGAAGCGTGGTTATATTCAGCACCTGTAATAACTTTAAGGATACGTGAAAGAATCGTGCCGGTTTGACTTATAACAATATATATTTTTTTAATATTTTCCTCAACAGGCATATATGTCACTTCTTTTATGAATAAATTATTAATTTCTAATTATTATACTATATTTCGTATTATATTGCAAGTTTTTTGTAGTATTATATCTAAATGAAATGTAGTATTATATCTAAATGAAAAATATAAAGGAGAATTAATGCTTCTTTCTTTTTTGTGTGTTGAAGTTATGATTAATTTATGATATAATTACAGAAATAAAGCATATAATCGCGGTTTATAAGGAGTAATTATGGATTTAGTATTACTTACAGCTCTCGGTGTAGGCGGAGCTACTGTAATTGGTTCATTAATAGGATTTTTGTTTAAGAAAATTTCTCATAAGTTTTCGGATATCGTACTGTCTTTTGCGGCGGGTGTTATGCTGTCTGCCGCTGTGTTGGGACTGATTTTGCCCTCCTTAAATTATGGTGGAAAGTTTGGTCTGTTAATTACGGTCACAGGAATTTTTGTCGGAGCTTTATGCCTTGATATCATAGATAAGTTAGTACCTCATCTACATAAGCTTGTCGGCACTGATACCGAGCCGCATAATAATGCAAATTTGAGCAAGGTTTTACTTTTTGTAACCGCTATTGCCATACACAATTTGCCGGAGGGTATTGCTGCAGGTGTAGGCTTCGGTTCAGGCGATACATCACAAGCACTTATTATTGCGGGCGGTATCGCACTGCAAAATATACCTGAGGGTATGGTCATTATAGGTCCGATGTTGGCGGCAGGCGTAACACCGAAAAAGACCTTTATATGTGCTATGATAACAGGACTAATGGAGGTGCTCGGTACACTTGTCGGCTATTTTGCGGTAAGTATTGCATCAGCAATCCTCCCGTTTGCTCTAAGCTTTGCAGGCGGAACTATGCTTTATGTAATCAGCGATGAAATGATCCCCGAAACCCACGCTCACGGAAATGAGAGAGGAGCCACTTATGCGCTTTTGGTAGGTTTTTGCGTAATGCTTATAACTGATGTGTTACTTGGTTGATGTTTTGATTAAAATTTCTTATTGATTTATTTAAAAAAGATTGACATAGTGTATAAATTGATTTATAATATTATGTAGAAAATTCAAGTGCACTTGATTCCTTTGGTTAAGTGCACTATTTTTATGTAAACGGAGGTATAGAAAATGCCAAAGACTAACATTGTCGATTGGAAGACCATTACTGATTTTGTTATTGACTCATTTGTTGGTTACGGAGTTCCCCGTGCAGATGCTGAAATCTGTGCAGACGTTCTTTTAGAGTCAGATAAGAGAGGTATTGAGTCACACGGTGTTAACCGTTTTAAGCCCGTTTATCTTGACAGAATTAAGGCTGGTATTCAGCAGGCTGTTACCGAAATTGAAATCGTTAAGGAAACCCCCACCACCGCTGTTATCGACGGTCATCACGGTATGGGTCAGGTAATCGGACATAAGGCTATGAGTATGGCTATCGCTAAAGCTAAGGAATACGGTATGGGTATGGTTGTTGTTCGTAATTCCTGCCACTATGGTATTGCAGGCTATTACACCTCTATGGCAACTGCTGCTGGCTGTATCGGTATGACAGGTACTAACGCACGTCCCTCTGTTGCCCCTACACACGGTGTTGAGGGTATGTTCGGTACTAACCCCTTTACCATCGGTGTTCCTACTGATGAGGCTTTCGATTTTAACTTTGACTGCGCTACCTCTATCACCCAAAACGGTAAGGTAGAATATTATGAGAGAATAGGTGAAGCTGTTCATCCAGGTACCATAATCGGTAGCGACGGTTCTGCTGTTGAGGGCGACGCGGGTGTTGCTCTTAAAAAAATTCGTAATGGTACTGCTGCGCTTACCACCCTTGGCGGTATCGGTGAGGATTTAGGCGGTTACAAGGGTTACGGCTTTGCTTTAGCAGTTGAATTCTTTTCATCCATACTTCAGGATGGTGCTTACGGTAAGGATCTTGACGGTAAGGATAAAAACGGAAACATCCGTCCTTATCAACTCGGTCACTGGTTCATTGCTATTGATACCAATCATTTCTTAGGTGAAGACCTTGCCCGTAAAAAGGCAGGCGAGATCACTCGCAGTATCCGCGCTTCAAAAAAGGCCCCCGGTGCTGAGAGAATTTACACCGCAGGAGAAAAAGAATATGAGATCCGTCTTGCACGTAAAGACGGTGTGCCTATTAATGAGTCTGTTCAAAAAGAAATTATTGAGGTACGTGACTCATTAGGACTAACGCAGTATAAATTTCCTTGGGAGGATTAAAAATGGATATAAGACAAGAATCACTTAAAAAACATTATGAGTGGAACGGTAAAATTGAAGTTATTTCTCGTGCGCCCATAGATTCAAAAGAAGACCTTTCTCTTGCATACACTCCTGGTGTTGCAGAGCCCTGTCTTGAAATAAATAAGGACATAAATAAATCTTACGAGCTTACCCGCCGTTCAAACCTTGTTGCAGTTATTACTGACGGTACAGCAATTTTAGGTCTTGGTGACATTGGCCCCGAGGCAGGTATGCCTGTAATGGAGGGTAAATGTGCTCTCTTTAAAGCTTTTGCTGATGTTGACGCATTCCCTCTTTGCATAAAATCAAAGGATGTTGATGAGATTGTACGCACAATATATCTGCTTTCAGGTAGCTTTGGCGGAATCAATCTTGAGGATATTTCAGCACCCCGCTGCTTTGAAATTGAGCAAAAATTAAAGGAAATCTGCGATATTCCGATTTTCCATGACGACCAGCACGGTACTGCTATAGTTGTTGCTGCAGCACTTATCAATGCTTTAAAGCTTGTTAAAAAGCAGATAGGCGATGTTAAGGTTGTTATCAATGGTGCAGGCTCTGCAGGTATTGCTATTGGCAAGCACCTTATGAATATGGGCGTTAAAAACCTCACCTTCTGTGACCGCTTCGGTATCATATGTGAGGGTGATGAAAACAATAACCCTGCTCAGGAAGAAATTTCAAAGGTTACTAACCTTGAGCATAAAAAAGGTACACTTGCTGATGCACTAATGGGCGCTGATGTATTTATAGGTGTTTCTGCTCCTAACCTTGTAACTCCCGAGATGGTAAAATCAATGGCTAACGATGCTATTATGTTCCCTATGGCTAACCCAACACCTGAAATTATGCCTGATGTTGCAAAGAAAGCAGGAGCAAGAGTTGTGGGTACAGGACGTTCTGATTTTCCAAACCAGATTAACAATGTTTTAGCTTTCCCAGGTATATTCCGCGGTGCGCTTGATTGCCGAGCAACCTGCATTAATGAGGAAATGAAGGTTGCAACCTCTTTTGCATTGGCATCTCTTATTCCTGATGATGAAATTACAGAGGAAAATATCATTGCTCCCGCACTTGATAAAAGAGTAGCGCAGGTTGTTGCCGAGGCTGTTGTAAAAACTGCCAAGGAAACAGGTGTAGCAAGAATTTAATCCTTTATTTAAATAAAGCTGTCTTACTTGAATGTGAGGCAGTTTTTTTATATAACCTTGCATTTTATAAAAATATGTGGTAAAATAACTAATGCCAAACAAAATTTAAAAGTCATACGTATAGGTATTTGTATTATTATTTTGGTAAAAATACAAATGCTCTATTTCTGCATTTACTTGTACGTGTGATGTTAGATTTTGTTTGGCGACAGTAGAGCTATGTGTTTTTCGGTGCGTGGCTTTGCTGCGCACTTTTTTAATTTAGGAGGGAAGTAAAAAAATGGCAGAAAATAAATCACCTGACTACAAGCAGATGTATTTAACACTATTGAATGAAGTTGAAAATACAATACAAAAACTCATTGGTGCTCAAAATGCTTGTGAGGAAATTTACATAGATACGGATGGCGAGGAATAAACTGCACTGTTGATTTTATGGAAAATGACAGGGCAGTTATTTTTATGATACTTGAATTTATAAATGAATTGTGCTATATTAAATATATAAAGTTTCAGGAGGAATTTTAATGACAAAGGCTAAAAAAATATCTAAAATTGCTATTATTGCTGTCGCTGTAATTTTTACAGTTATTGTGATTTCAAATTGCTTTACCGTTGTTGATGCAGGTCACACAGGTGTTGTTGTGACTTTAGGTAAGGTGAATGAGGGTGTTCTGCAGGAAGGACTTCATTTAAAAGCTCCTTTTGTTCAGAAAATAGTTAAGATAGATAATCGTATTGTTAAGCTTGAGGTTGATACTGAAGCTTTTTCAAAGGACTTACAGACAGTTGAAACTACACTTGCAATCAATTATCGAGTGGATACATCTAAATCCTACAGTATTTACAAAAATATTGGTGCTCAGTATGAAAATGTTCTGTTAGTTCCTGCTGTTAATGAGGTTTTAAAGGCTATCACGTCGCAGTATACCGCTGAGGAAAGCGTTACAAATCGTTCCCTTATTTCAGACGGACTTATCGACGGTCTTAATGATAAGCTCAATAATATCGGCCTTTATGTAACCGATGTTAATATTATTAATTTTGATTTTTCAGATGCTTTTATTACCGCTATTGAAGAAAAACAGGTTGCTCAACAGCAATTACTTAAAGCAGAGACTGAGAAGCAGACTGCTATCACCAACGCAGAAGCAGAAGCCGAAACCACAAGAATTAAAGCTGAAGCCGAGGCAGAAGCAAATAATAAAATTAAGTCTTCTCTTAACGAGGATGTTATTCGTTCTAAGTTTTATGAAAAATGGAACGGTGAGCTTCCTCAGGCAATGGGAAGTGATTCAATTATAACCAGCTTAGAATAATTAATTAAAAAACACAATAGGTTTGACAGGCAAGAGTCGACTTCATTACGGTTTCAACTCTTACTTGCCAAACCTCTTTTTCAGATATAATAATATTAACTTTATGTATTCCCTTCCCTATTGCTTCAACAAAATTATGCGTAAATACATTTTTAATTTGATCTATCTCTTTTTGAAAAGTTTGCAAATATAATTTTACATCTGAAAATCTTATGTTCAGTATTTTCATCATTTTAATGTTTTAAAACACTTGACGGCAATTGTTTTAAATGATATAATCAATTTCACAGTTTTAAAAATTAATATTCGCCCCCTTAGTTAAATGGACATAATAAACCCCTCCTAAGGGTTAGTTGTGCGTTCGATTCGCGCAGGGGGTGCCAAAAGAACACCGCAAGGATTCAGTCCTTGCGGTGTTCTTTTGTTCCATAATTATTCATATCAATAATAACATGAGATACATACACATATATGTTTACTCCCACAGTTTTAAGTGATATTGTGCCGATGGCTCAGTGATATTTTTACTTCGTGAAAGTGATATTATATTCGCCCTAAAACTCACGAAGCGAATATGACTTTTTTGTAATATCACTGTGAAGCAATATAACTCGTATTTGGCGCATATAACTGAAAAACCTACAAGTCGAAACTTGTCGGTTTTTTGAAAAGGGTGTACGAATTCGATGCCCTTTTATTTTTTCACCTATGTGTTCGAACCCCTACATATTTTAAGATAGTGTTTGATGAATAAATTTTCAGTCTTTTGGTCTGGGACCATTGGGCAGACGGTTTCCATTTTCATCACGGTTAATGGGAGTTGCTTTGAGATGAAATTGTATACATCCATCAGCACAAGGAATATTCATTTCATATTTTTCTTTTTCTCCTCTATATGTAAAGTCACCACCACATCGAATGACTTCACACCATGTGTATACTTTTATCATTGTTTTAGGACACATTCCAGCAGGACATTCATAGGAAAAAACAAATTTGTCTCCTTTTTCCAAACCGAGCCTACAATGTCCTGCTTTTCCCGATATTCGGTTAATTCAAATTGCCAATCTTCAGTACACCATTTTTGCAAATAAATATCCTCCGTCAAATTTTTATTCGTTGGTTAAATTATACCATAAGTTATATTTATAATCAACGCTTTGCGAAGCAAAGCACATTAATTATCACGGCGAAGCCGTGTATATCATCAATTCCATAAGGAATTGCATATCATCAAAGCGGAACGCTTTGTATATCATCATTGCAAAAGAATTTTTGATGCACACCTGAAGGTGTGATGAGATACAAGGGCGGTAAAACCGCCCTTGATGATATACAGCCTAACGGCTGATGATATACCATTGCTTTCGCAATGGATAAAAAAATTCGACTTGTCGAAACAAGTCGAATTTTTTGGCACGCTGAAAGGGACTCGAACCCCCGACCCTCTGCTTAGAAGGCAGATGCTCTATCCAGCTGAGCTATCAGCGCAAATAGAAATTAATCACATTTACACAACGTTTAGGATTATATCATATTATTTGAGAAAAGGCAAGTGTTTTTGTGATTAATTTTTATTTTTTTAAGATTTCCTGAAATACATAAACAGTTGGCACTTAATCATACCGTTATAAAGCTTACGGCGTTTATCGGCAGTAGAACCGAAATACTTTTCAAACTCATCATGAGGGCTTATAATATAATACTTCTGACCATCGCTGCGTACAAAACGCTCCCCCATTGTTTTATAAAGCTGCTCAGCCTCTTTAACGTCGAGCAGTCTTTCGCCGTAAGGTGGATTGGTAACTAAAAGACAACGCTCTTTAGGAGGAGTAAAATCGTGTATATCACCTACTGAGGCCTTGACATATTTTTCAACACCTGCTTTTTTAGCGTTTGCGAGGGTGAGTTCTACACAGGCAGGGTCAATATCATAGCCTTGAGCACTGAAATCAATGTTATGGCGAATTAAATCCTGTGCGCGGGTACGTTCCTCACGCCAAATTTTTTCGTCTAAAAATCTGAAGCGCTCAGCCGCAAAATAACGACGAAGGCCTGGAGCAATATTAGCCGCCATTAATGCAGATTCAATTAGCAGGGTTCCACTGCCGCAGAAAGGATCGAAAAACAAAGTATCAGGGAAAATACGTGCCAAATCGCACATTGAAGCCGCCAAGGTTTCTTTTAACGGAGCATCGTTTGAATTACGGCGGTATCCCCTTTTGTGTAATCCGTCACCGCTGGTATCTATCATCATAGTAACAATATTTTTATGAATCGAAAACCTTATTTTGTATTCGGGACCTGTTTCTGCAAAGCGAGTGACAGAATATTTTAATTTAAGTCTTTCAACAATGGCTTTTTTTATAATTGATTGGCAATCGGGAATGCTGAAAAGCTGTGAATTAATGCTCCAGCCGTTTACCGGGAATGCATCGTCTTTACCGATATAATCCTCCCATGGCAGAGCCTTAACGCCGTCAAAAAGCTCTGTAAAGGTTACGGCATCAAATTCACCAACATTTATTAAGATACGTTCAGCAAACCGTGAGCATATATTAGCACGCGCCAACATATTTTGGTCACCTGAAAGTAAAACTCTGCCGTTTTCGGCGACAACCTCACTAAAACCCATTCTGCGAAATTCATCCGCTGCAATACTTTCAACACCGAATAGGCACGGTGCTACTAAATTTATTTTATTCATAATTGACCTCTAAATAAAAAGACGGAACTGCAAAAAGCGGCTCCGCCCGAAATAATTTACTTCATTGCTCCGCGTTTTGAACGCTTTGCTTCGGGATTCTTTCTCTTCAAATCAGAGAATTTCTCATCGCTGGTTTGCTTAAAACGACTCATCATCTCTTCAAAGCTGGCAGGCTCGTTTTTCTTAGGCATCCAGGTATATGAACCGTCTGGCTTGGGAGGTGGTGTATTACGTCGCTCTCTGCGTTCACGAGGCTGTTGCTCCTGCTTTTCGCTTTCAAGAGCACGCTTTATACTTAATGAAATCTTACCGTCATCACCGATGTTTAAAACTTTCATTTTTACAACATCGCCCACTTTTACGAATTCGTTTATATCGTTAACATAGGAACGGGCAACCTCTGAAATATGTACCAAACCCGATTTATTCTCCCCAAGATCTACAAATACACCGAAATTGGTAATACCTGTAATTTTGCCTTCAACGATTTGTCCAACATTAAGTTCCATAAAGAAAAGAAATCCCCCTCAAAATTGCTTTAATATACTAACTGCCTGAGTAGTCAATAAAAACCTGTTCATTTGAATAAATATAACCCAAACGTTCACGGGCAGCCTTTTCGATTATCTGTTGGTTAGATTCGGAATCAAGCATAGAACGCAATTCCTCAATATCATTTTGCTCTGCCACATATTGTTCGTTTAGCTGTGAAAGCTCTTTGCGTTTTTCATTCAGATCGCTCCAAAGATCTGTTAACGTAACAGAAAAGTATGCACAGACTCCTAAAATAAAAAGCCGCAAAATAACGCTTTTATTCTTTTTAGTCTTATGTTTCATTAATAATCGAGCTCCGTATATTAAATTACCTGCTTAGTATACAACAATCACTGTTGCTTTTTCAAGAGTTTTTTAAAGTATTTGAAGCTTTTTTCAAAAAAAATGCAGTTTTTTTGTATTTTTTTCCAAGAGAGACTTCTATAGCTATTATAATCTTATTAAATACTCTAGCAATAAAGTTAAAAAAGCAAGAAAAGGCGACAAAAACTTTGGACAACAAAAGCACAAGAATTTTAGAAAGTGTGAGCTTAAAGCTGAAAAAACCAATAATTATTCCAAAAATAATATAAAATCTTACTTCACCGTTAGTAGTGGCTAAAAGAAATAGAAAAATTACAGGCGAGGCTATAATAAAAAAGAAAATATCTTGAAAGAAAATCGCAATATCGGAATTAAGACCTGCTTTTCTTAACGACGAGAGAACATCATAAAAAACACTTAAAATAACGCCCGTAATTATTGACCATAAAAAGCAAACCGTTTGCAGACTGTTACTGATTTCCCACATAATCTATTTAAACAGTCTGGAAAAAAATCCGCTGCCTTTCTCCTCTGCTGTGTATACAATGGCATTAACTTTGCCTTCACCTGCAAGATCACCTGTTTCGGCTTCAAAGGTTTGTATATGAAGTCCCATACCTTTAATAACTAAGGTACCCTGCGTGCTATCTAACATCACGGTTTCTTCATCAAAGGATATAACATCTTTTACACCGCTGAGGGTGAATTTTTTTCTGTTCTCAATAATGATGTTATTATTACTGCGTAAATTTTCTTCCAAAATAAAACACTCCAAAATACATACTGAAGCAAACTGCTACAGTAAAATATATTTAAGGAATGCTTTTCTTATTCAATAATTTTGTAAAGACCTTCGGCGTCTTCTTTTTTTACGGTTTCAGCAACGGATATTACTTGAGCTTTAAAGTTTTTGGCGCCAAAAGTAATTTCTATAATGTCATTTACCTTAACATCATAAGATGCTCTTGCAGCCTTACCGTTAACAATTACTCTGCCCGCATCGCAAGCTTCGTTAGCAACGGTTCTGCGTTTAATAATTCTTGAAACCTTTAAGAATTTATCTAATCTCATATAATCACCTAAAAAATAAGCCGCCCATAAGGCGGCTTACAAAAATTACTTTATAGCGTCTTTAAGAGCTTTACCTGCTTTGAAAGAGGGGTTTTTAGAAGCAGCGATCTTGATTTTAGCGCCGGAATGGGGATTAATGCCTTCTCTAGCAGCACGCTCTTTAACAGCGAAAGTACCAAAGCCTACGAGCTGAATCTTTTCACCTTTCTTGAGTTCGGTAGCTACGGTGTCGATAAAAGCAGCGAGAGCCTTATCTGCATCCTTCTTAGCAATACCTGCTTTCTCAGCAATAGCAGCAACTAATTCTGTTTTGTTCATAACCAAAACCTCCATAATTTTTTAACATAATCGTTACTAATAATCCTTGCACATAATTGTACTATTTAAATTTACCATACTTTATTTAAAAAATCAATAGATTTTGGTTGATTTTTTTAAAAAAACAACCAAAAGCTATATTTTTAATTGTTTTTTCCTGTTTTTTTAGCTTTAAAACCGTAAAATAGCTTTAAAATTTTGTTAATTACAGGTGTTTCTGCGATTTCGTCATAAGTAAAAACCTTTAAAATAACAGTAAAAATAACATAAACCAGAACGGCTGCAACCACAGATAATACAGTAATAACGGAAGATTCACCGATAAGCGAAACTGCAAAAGCTACCGCCCCGCAAATAGCCGAACAAATTATAGGCTTTATAAATATATCGGTAACACTTGGTAAACTGTCTAATGTTTTAAATACAGATATAATATTAAGTGTAAAAATAATAATAAAGCACAAAACGGTTGATATTACCGAACCGTAAATATTAAGAGCAGGTATACCGCAGAGCAACAGATTAAAAATTACTTTTACAGTAACTCCTATTACCACATTCTTAAGCGCTGAATTTTGATTGTCTACGGCTTGCAAAATATTGCCCATAACAACCGAAATACCTGATAAAGCAGAAGCTATACCGAACAGTAACAGCATTTTTCCTCCTATTACAGAAGAATTACTTTCGCCGTAAATCAAGAACATTATTTCTTTATTTAAAGCAATGAAACCTATTCCTGCAGGAAAGCTTATTACGGCAGATATCTTTAAAAGTTTGCAGCAATTTTTAATAAGCGTAGGCTTGTCCCCTGTTTTGAAAGCCATTGATATATGAGGAACTGCACTTACACCTAAAAAGGCTGTCAAAGTTGGAACAATGTTATAAAGTGTATAAGCCTTACTGCGAATACCGTAAAGAAATGTCGGCAAAGTGGTAGCTTCAATAAGCTCTCCACTCGTTTTACCGAATTCATTTATTGAGCTTGCAAATATATTCGCGAAATAAGTATAATCATCTGCTAACAATCCTGATAACTGCCATCTTACGGTAATGCTGTCTATAAGACCTATTATATTACCTGAAAATGAATACAGAGCTATAGGTAATGCTATTATTACTATTCTTTTTAGAAAATCTTTGTCACATAAATCGGATTTCTTAGATTCTTGCCCAATATATCTGTTGTTTTTATAGCTTATATGAAGATAAATACAGGAAAAAACAGTGCCTAATGTAATACCGCACAAAGCTGCTGCAGCGGCAAGCGCCGCATTGTTTGTAAGCTTTATGGTGAAAAAAGCAAAGGAAAATCCCAAAATAAGCTTTGAAAGGGCTTCTATAAGGCTGGAAACAGACGGTGTTATCATATTTGAAAGTCCTTCAAAATACCCTCTGTAAGCGGATGAAAGGCAACAAAACGCAAAGGACGGTATAATAGCTAAATAGCAGTAAATACTGTTCTTTGCGGTATCCGTAGCATAAGTAAAAGAAGCTATAAGAATTAAGGAAATTAAAGAAAGCTCAATTCCAAAAATTAAAAACAGTTTTCTCGAAATGCAAAATACCTTATTTATTTTTTCGGTATTTTTAGACGAATAATGTTCTGAAACTACTTTTGAAACTGCAATAGGAAGACCTGAAACAGAAAGTAAAATAATAGGACTTATAAGGTCATAAGCAATAGAAAAATAGCCAAAACCCAAATCGCCCAAACAAAAATCCGATGAGAGCGGAATTTTGAATAAAGCTCCTATAAGCTTTGTAAGAATTGCAGTAAATAATAAAATAAACGCTCCCTGTTCAAAGGTTTGTTTTTTATAATTAGATTTTATCATAACGTTATAAATCAATTTCAATAACAGCTTTTATAAGCTTGATTATATAATCTGAAAGAAGTGTTTCGTCGGATGTATTCATTTCTCTGTAGCTGTCAACAGCATCGTCACCGGCATCATCAGAAATACGACGAAGGCTTAGGAACGGAACATCTGCAAAATTACAAACATAAGCAATAGCGGCGGTTTCCATATCACATGACATTGCGCCGAATTCTTTTTTAAGTGTATTTCTTACCTCACTGTCGCAGATAAATCTGTCACCCGTAACTGCTGTCCCGTATTTAGCCTGAGGTAATATTTTTCCCGCTAATTCGAGCAAGAATTTATCTGCCTCATATATATATTTTTGAGAAGGTTTTTCACAAAGCTTATAGCCGATACCTGTAAGGTCGAAATCATGCTCCAAAAAGCGCTCGCAAAGGCATAATTCATTTCTTTTGATTTCGCTGATACCGCCTGATAAGCCGTAATTGAATATATAGTTGCATCCAATATCAACCAAATGTGTAGCAACAGCAGCGGCATTTACCTTACCAATTCCGCAAAGAAGCGATATAACCTCTGCTTTGCCGTTTTCGGTATTTACATAAAATCTGTGTCCCGAACGTCCTAAAAAGCTATAGTCAGAATATTCACCCGACTCAATAAGCTCTGTTAAGGGCTTATATTCATCATTATCGGCAACAATAATTCCGATTTTAATGTCCTTCATTTTAATCTTCCTTTACAAGCTTTGCACCGCAGGAACTGCAGAAAGCCGAGTCATCCTTAACATAAGATTCGCAGTGCGGGCATACCTTCATATTTTTGGTTGCATTAATTTCATCTTTAAGCTGCTTAATTAGATCATTCTTTTCGTTGATTTGGCTGATTAAATCTTTAATTACGGCATCCTCAAGCTCAGCATCCTTTACAGCTTCATAATAAAGCTTACCTAAGGCCTCAAAATCCTTATTTCGCTTGTTTTCGATAGCAACAATATCAAACTTTTGCTTTTGGGTAGTAACAACCTCATTGGTCTTTTTGCGGGCAATATCAAATGCCTCTTTAGCCTTATTTACTGCATTGTCTAAAAAATCCATATTTTTTCCTCCGTAAATATAATTTGATTAAAATTTGTTAAAAATCCCGTCTCCAATAAATTCACGTATCAGAGAGGTTTGGGGTACTAACGAGCGGTCAATAGAGTTGAATTTTTCAAGAGCTTGTGCGGTACGCATAAAATATTCATAGCATACTGTTCCCTCGTTAAGCTCATCACGCAACTTTAAAATTTCATCTCTGTAAACACAGGGTTCATAAATATGCAGTGTTTTGATTCGCACATCGGCGGTATTTTTAAAACAGTAAAGGTATTTCCGCTCTCCCGCAACAACACCGTTCCATAAAGACAAGGTATCTTTCAGCAGAGTTCCCCTGAAAACACGGTCTCTGAGAGCTCGTCTTGCCAAACGTATCTGACGGCTGGATAACAGCTGTTCACCGAAATTATCTTCAATAGAACAATTAACGCTGATGTACATTTTAAAAATATTTTCCCTTGGTGCTAAATCCGTTATTACGGGGTTAAGTGCGTGAAGTCCCTCAGCGATAATAATACCACGCTCACCTACATCTGCAAATCGGTCATTTATAATGCTATTCTTATTAGCAAAATCGTATCTGGGCAGCATAGTCTTACCATTTGTAATAATTTCAGTAAAGCACTTTTTTATAAGTTCAGTATTAAGGGAAGCTACTGATTCAATATCTCTTGAGCCATTTTCTAAAACAGGCAGCAACTCATAAGGTAAATAAAAATCATCAAGAGAAACTACAACGGTTTTTTCACCTAATTCTTCCAAACGCTTACATAGAATATGCGCGGTTGTGGTTTTACCCGAACCTGACGGTCCTGCAAGGGCTACAATTTTAATTGCATCATTATCGGCAATAGTTTGTGCGGTATTATAAATTTCTTTAATATATTGTTCTTCAGCTTGTTTTATAAGCTTTTCGGGCTCCAATGCAGCCTTATTAATTTCACCTACTGTATTTATCATAAAACTCTGTAATTGCCTTCTTTCTTGAAATCAGTTCCTGGAAACGGTCAATATATTCGTATGGGTATTTAAAATTAAAAATTCTTTCGATATACTCACCATTAGGCTCTCTGAGCTTTGTTACAGCCGAAGCGCCGCAAGCTAAAATTGTATGCGTTTCGTCCATAATATAAACATTGTAAAGACACTCATATCCTATTTTAGCATATCCAACATTTTCAAGATTACCTACTGTTTTGCTCTGCCTATACATATAATACGGTATTATATCGTTTTCTGCTAATTTATCGTGAGCAAAATCTACCATATAAGAGGCCATAATACCTGTTTCGGTTTCTGGTAAAAGGCCTTTTATATTAAGCTCTGACGACCTTTTCATTGACAGTGAATGAACTGTAACGCTCTCAGGGTTTAATTCCAAAATCTTTTTAATTGTATTCTCAAAGCTTTCGGGTGTATCTGTAGGAAGACCTGCAATCAAGTCAGTATTTATATTGTTAAAACCAACTTTTCGTGCCATTTTAAAGGCTTCTACGGTTTCTTCTGCGGTGTGTTTTCTGCCGATAACTTTCAATACGTCGTTGTTCATAGTTTGCGGATTAATACTTATCCTTGTAGCACCGTAATTTTTAATAACCGAAAGCTTTTCTTCGGTTATGGTGTCAGGTCTACCCGCCTCCACCGTATATTCCCTTAAATTATGTAAATTAAAATTAACCATAACAGTATTCATAATTTTTTGGAGGGCATCAGCAGAAAGCGATGTAGGAGTACCGCCGCCTATATAAACAGTTTCGAGCTTTAAACCAAGTTTATTAGCGATATCAGCTGTAATTTTTAGTTCCTCGCATAATGTATCAACATACTGTGGCATTAGCCTTTTTGCACTGTCAACTGAATGCGATACAAAGGAACAGTAAGTACACCTTGTAGGGCAGAAAGGAATCGAAATATAAAGACTGAATGAATTCGGAGTGGAAAGCGAAGTAATTTTTTCTTCCCTTAAAAAAGTTTCCTTGCAAAGCGACAACTTTTTGTTGCAGATTTTTAAGGTGTTTTTGAAATATTGCTCGGTTTTTTCAGCACCGTCAGCTTTAACAAGCCGAGAGTAAAGCTTTGCAGGGCGAACACCTGTTAAAATCCCCCACTGCGGAGTATAACCAGATGCTTTTATAAAGCATTCAAAAAGACTAAGTGCCAACTTTAATTCACTTTCTTTTTTAGTATCCTTTGCAGCAGGGTTAATTTCTGCTTCTTCCTCAAAAACTGTACCGTTTAAGTAGAGGGTGGATACTGCCTTATTACTGTAAAGCTTAGTAACAGCTGAACGGTCGCTTAAATTTTCGGTTTCAAAAAATTCTATTTTTTCAAAAGGTAAGAATATTCTTACAAGCTTTTCAAGTTCATACCTGAAAGAATGATTTATAAAACAAAGATTCATATATTTTCCTTAAATAAATGGATTGTATTGTCTTTCTAAGGCTACGGTAGTTCCCTCTCCGTGACCTGAAAGAACTGTAATGTCACCGTCTAGAGTGAGTATTTTATCAATTGATTTTCTAAGTGCCACAAAATCGCCTCCTGGGAAATCCGTTCTTCCTACTGACCGAGAGAATAAAGTGTCACCCGAAAAGAGAATATCTTCAATAAAATAGCATACACCCCCAACAGTATGACCAGGGGTAAATAAAACTTTGATTTTTATATCCCCGACGGTAATTTCTTCATTGTCCGCAAGTAAAATATCAGCTGAAAAAGGCAAAATATGCGCGTGAAAACGGTCGGAAAGATTAAAAGAGCAGTCACTTAAAGCGAAATTTTCATTTTCGCCTATAGCGATTTTCGTATTTGTAGCTTCGCGCAATAAGGGAGCGGCACCTATATGATCAAAGTGAGCGTGAGTTAAAAGTATAAGTCTTTCTTTATCAGAATTCAAAAGCAAAAAATCCTCAACAGCTTGCGATTTGAAGCCTGGGTCAATAACTAAAGCGGCTTTTTCGGTTGAAACCAAGTAACAGTTAGTCCCGATATGACCTAATGTTAAAGCTTTAATTTCCATTTTTTCTCCAAATCTCGGTATCAAAAATTATAGTGACAGGTCCGTCATTTACAAGACTTACCTTCATATCAGCACCGAAAATGCCTTCGGCAACCTTTTTAATACCCATCTCACGAAGCTTTTCACAGTATTGCTTATAAAGCTTTTCAGCATTTACAGGCTCCATTGCATTTATAAAAGAGGGCCTATTACCTTTTTTAACGTCTGCCAATAAGGTAAATTGAGAAATCGCTAAAATTTCACCCTTCAAATCAAGTAGGGATAAATTCATTTTATCGTTTTCATCACAGAAAACCCTTAAATTTGCGGTCTTTTTAGCCAGAATTTCAACATCCTCTATGGTGTCACCCTCTGCCGCGCCAAAAAGCACCAAAAATCCTTTACCGCATTCGCCTACAATTTTACCTTCTACCTCAACTGAGGCGGAAGACACCCTTTGAATTACAGCTTTCATTTAATTATTAATCCTTTCCACACTGAAGGCACCGTCAATTTTTTCAATTCTTAAAATAATACTGCGTAAATGTTCAACACTTTCTGCACTAATAGTTACGGTTACCATACAGTTGCCGTCACGTGTTTCACGCGCGTTAATACTGTGAACAGGTACACGCATATTGTTAATTGCATTCATAACATCTATTACTATACCGTCGCGGTTAATAAACATTGCCTGAATGGTTGAAGTAAAGCTTTCAGACTTTGTACCGTCCCAATGGGCGCTTATCCAACGCTCTGGTTCTTCAGCGGTTGAAATATCGTGAGGCACGTTATTACAGTCGCGTTTATGAATTGAAACGCCGTGTCCACGGGTGATAAAGCCAATAATATCGTCACCAGGTAAAGGTGCGCAGCATTTTGAAAGCTTAATAAGGCAGTTATCAATACCCTCGACTACAACACCCTCAGAGGATTTTGCAACCTTACTCTCCTGAATAGGAACAATTTTAGGAGCCTTTGCAGCAGCCTGCTTTTTATTGAAGTCGTCCTTAATTCGTGGAATAAGCTTAGAAAGACTAATCCCACCGTAACCGATAGCAGCATAAAGCTCTTCAATATTAGCAAGCTTGCACTTTTTGGCAAGCTCATCAAAGTATGCTTCGTATTCGCTGTCATCGATTATAATATCATTACGGCGAAGCTCTTTTTCGAAAGAAAGCTTGCCCGCGGCAATATTTTCTTCACGCTTTTCTTTTTTGAACCAAGAACGTATTTTTGCCTTAGCCTGAGTAGTTACCGCAATATTAAGCCAATCTCTTCCGGGACCGTGCCCTGCCTGATTAGTGGTTAAAATCTCGATAACTTCGCCTGTTTTAATTTCGTGGTTTATTGGTACAATTCTTCCGTCAACCTTAGCGCCAACCATTCTTATACCTACAGCTGAGTGTATTGCAAAAGCAAAATCAACTACCGTAGCGCCAACAGGCAGATTTATAACATCGCCCTTAGGGGTAACAGCAAAAACATCCTCCTGTGAAAGGTCTACCTTAATACTTCTTACAATATCACTAGCATCAGCAGTTGCAGACTGACTGTCAAGAATCTGTCGTATCCAGGCAAGACGGTCTTCAAGACTCTTATCGTTCTTAGAAATACCCTCTTTATACTTCCAGTGCGCTGCAATACCGAATTCGGCTGTATGATGCATATCAAAGGTACGTATCTGAATTTCAAAGGGTATTCCTGCTCTGCTAATAACAGTTGTGTGCAAAGACTGATACATATTAGGCTTAGGTGTAGAAATATAGTCTTTAAACCTGTTAGGAATAGGTCTGAACATATCGTGCATTATACCAAGAATATTGTAACAGTCAGCTACGGTATCGGTAATAATACGTATTGCATAAACATCGTAGATTTCGTCAAAATCCTTATCCTGAACATACATTTTACGGTATATTCCGTGAATGGATTTAACTCTGCCCTGAAAAGACATCGGCACATCAGGCATTTCTTCCTTTAAGCGTTCTTCAATACGGACTCTGATATCCTCTAAAATCTGCTCACGCTCTTTTTTATGAAGCGAAAGGGATCTTTCAATTTCACTGTAACCCACAGGGTCAAGATGCTTTATTGCTAAATCCTCTAATTCCTCTTTTACCGGACGAATACCTAAACGGTGTGCTATAGGTGCGTATATTTCAAGCGTCTCAACCGACTTATCTCTCTGCTTTTGCTCAGGCATAGCATCAATAGTACGCATATTGTGAAGTCGGTCAGCAAGCTTTATAATAATTACCCTGATATCCTGCCCCATTGCAATAAGCATTTTTCTGAGACTCTCAGCCTGCTCCTGCTCTTTGGTGGAAAAATTAAGCTTGTTGATTCGGGTAACACCATCAACAAGGAGGGCTACCTCTGCGCCAAACTGGTTTTTAATATCATCGACGGTAGCGTCAGTATCCTCAACTACATCATGAAGCAATGCCGCTGAAATAGACTGTGAATCTAAGCCAAGGGAAATAATTATTTTTGCCACATTATATGGATGGATATAATAATCCTCATGTGACCTGCGTTTCTGACCCTCATGAGCGGTAACACAGCATTCAAAAGCTTTTTTCACCAAATCAAAATCATAGCTGCCGCCAAAGTTTAGCATACACTGATGTAATTCATCGTAATGTTTGATTTGTTGTTCAGTCACAGTTATCGCTCCTTTCGGTTAGTAATTTATAAGTCGGCGAATTTAAAAGGTTGGTTTTAACTCCGTTTACAGCCTTATAAAAACCCTTGGTACTTTTTTCTATAAGACCTAATTCTTCTAAGGTTAAAAGAGAAATACAGGTTTTACCGAAACCTAAATCATTCATAAATATATATTTTATTCTATCAGGTAATATTTCTTCCTCGGAAATTTTCTTGAAAACAAAACCTACTTCTTCTCTAGTTGGCAAAAGCTTTAAAGGATCATATACCCTGCCCGACATAAAATTATTGAACTCTGTTACAGAATCAAACAGACTGTCATCATTAGTACCGTTAATTCTTAGTGCTTTTATTTGTACAGAAACCGAATATTCGCCTCTGAATAAATTTGCTTCTACCGATACCGCTAAATCCAAAGTGTCACCTGTTTTAAAACAAAAATTATCAGTTGAAACACCGAAAAGCATAGCCTGAAATGAATTATTGCCTTTAGTGAATAAAAGTCTTAAATGCTTATTATTGGCTACAGGGGTAATTCTTTCCAAAGCAACACCGTAAACACCGAATAGCGGCGCTTTATTACCGGCACCATAAGGCTCTAATTCCTTTAAAGCAAAAGCTAAATCAAGGGAAAGTGCCGATGGGTTCAACCTGCAATCTAAATTAAGAACAGGCGGAATAAAGGGTAAATTTGCAGCATAGTCATTGATTCTTTTTCTAAATTCAGGAATATCATCTGGTTTAAGGCTAATACCTGCCGCCTGATCGTGACCTCCAAATTTAATTGTTAAATCCCTGCAAGAGTTAATGGCATTGTAAAGTGAAAAGCCTTCAATACTTCTGCCTGAACCTGAAGCTAAATCACCGTCAATGGAAATCAGTACCGAAGGACAACCATATTTCTCGGTAATTCTTGCGGCTACAATGCCCACAACACCGTGATGCCAGTCCTTGCTGGCCGCCACTATAATACGGTCATACATCAGCTTCTCAGTTTCAATTATTTGCACAGCCTGATCTAAAATTTTCTTTTCAATTTGCTGCCTTACAGTGTTTTCACTGTCAATTTCGTTTGCTATTCCGAGCGCAATCATCATATTATCGGTCATAAGGAGCTCCACTGCCCGTTCTGCCTTGCCCATTCTGCCTGCAGCGTTTATTCTAGGGCAAAGTCCAAAAGCTATTCTAGAGGCATTTACAGAAGATTTTTCAATACCTGCTACATTTAGGAGAGCAGAAAGACCTGTAAGTGGCGCAGTTTTAAGCTTTTCAATACCGCACTTTACAATGCTTCTGTTTTCTAAGGTCAAGGGCATTATATCGGCAATTACCGCCAAGGCTAAAATATCTGCAAAATAAGGGAGTAATTCTTCTGGCTCCTTGTTTTCCATGACGCAAATAAGCCTGAATGTTACCTCAGCGCCGCAAATTTCCTTAAAAGTAGATGGGCAGTCCTTTCTATGAGGGTCAACAACAGCATCGGCTATAGGCAATGTATCAGAGGGTAAGTGATGGTCAGTTACAACCACTTTCATACCAAGCTCCTTAGCAAGAGCGATTTCCTCATTGCATACGATACCGTTATCAACCGTAACTATCAGCTTTGTATGCTCGTTAAAAAGCTTTTTTATTGCATTTATATTCATACCGTAGCCCTCTGTAAAGCGGTCAGGTATATAATAGCAGCAATTAGCGTCTCTGGTTTTCAAATAGTTATATAAAAGTGCGGTTGCGGTAACGCCGTCACAGTCATAGTCGCCGTAAACAGCTATCTTTTCGCCCGTTTCAATAGACTCATTGATAATTTCAGCGGCTTTTACAATATCAGCCATTTCGTAAGGGTTCGAAAAGCAGGGGTCGTTAGATAAAAATTCTTCTAATTCGCAGGGGTCAGAATACCCTCTTGCAGAGGCTATGAGCGCTACAATAGGGTCAACATTACATTCTTCTGCCAATTCTTTAGCAAGCTGCTTATCATAGCTTGCTACCTGCCATTTTTTAAGCCCCAAAGTGTTCACCGCCCTTAATGCAATTTTGAGTTGCTTATCAATAATTATCGACAAGCAGTAAATCAATTTAAATTTCAAGTATATACATTATACATATCCATAATATATTTAATTAATTCTACCACTAAAGACCGTGTTTTTCAACTTTTTTGTTATTTTTCGCAAAAAAAGTGAGGACTTTTTACAGTCCCCATTTAAAATATCTGCTATTTTAGAATTTTTCTTACTCTACCTTGCAAAACTCTTATATACATCATTGCCATTCGGGAAATTGCAATATCATATAAAATAAATACAATAATCCCCAAAATTAAGAGAATGCCAATACCGTATTTGCCGTAGGAGTTAATATCTTCAAGACTTATACCAAAAATGCCGGCAATTACATAGTAAATCAAAGAAACCGAAGATATAAAACAAGAAAGCTTTATTATCCATTCGATTATTGGTCTACGTAACTTTTCTACTAAAGCTTTAATTATAGGATAATAACCGAAAAGACCTATATACATAAGCTTGCTTTCGGGTTCGGCAAGTAGGAACACCAAAACAGCTGATGCCAAATATGCAGTAAATGCCCATTTATAATCTGTTTCAATTACTAAAATCATTATAAACAGTCCTGCTATAGCGGGTATTGCATAAGTAAGATAAGGAAAGTATGATAACAGCATAAATGCGGTAGCTAATGCTGCCATCATAGCACAAAAAGTGATTTTTGTGTTTCGTTTCATTTTATCACCTGCTTAACAGCACGGAATAAGGTCGCCGCCCATACATTCGCAGCAGCAATCGGCACATATAAGATTAGTACAGCAATCACATTCATTCATACCGCCGCCATAAGAACGGTAAGGATTATACTGATTACCTGACTGACGCTGTGCGCGGTTAAGTGCGTTACGGTATTCGGGGTTAGTAGGATCCATTCTTACTGCAGTAGAAAAACTGGTATAAGCCTGATCGAACCAACCTCTGCGGTAAAGCACAGTTCCGTTAAGAAAATACCATTCAGCACTTCTTGACTGCGGAGGTACGCCATCCAATACTTCCTGTGCTTGCTCAAGTCTGCCTTGATTAATAAGCTGTCTAACCTCAGGGAAGGCTGTTGTTCCGCCTGCATTACTATAGTTGGCGTCATAAGTGTCCTTTTTACCGCTGCGGCGTTTGTTCATAATTGAATCATAAGCCTCATTGATTTCTTTCATCTTCTCTCCTGCTAAATCAGAAAGAGGATTATCAGTATAATTATCAGGGTGGTATTTACGTGCCAATTCCCTATAAGCGTTTTTAATTTCTTCGTCTGTTGCATTTTTATCAATACCTAAAACAGAATACGGATCCCTCATATATTTAACTCCTTTTTGAAAGTATCTTCCAGTCCTAAATAGATAATATTACCTAAAATATGCTTGTGTTTTTTAATTTCTAAAAGCTCAAAGGCTTTTGCTGCCTCATTAACACAAAAATAAAGCTGCGGCACTACCTTTTCCTTGATAATTTCCTGATTGTTTTCGGCAAGCATATACCTTAGTACATTATATGTTCCTTTTTTAATATCTTCTTCTAAATCACAAGCGGCATCTAAAATATAAATATATCTGCCAAGGCAATAGCCAATACGCTCCAAAACTCGTTTTTCGGTTTCATTATCACTGCAAAGCATTAATAATTTGGATAACGCCTTAGCTGTAGGATCAGCAATTCTATCAATCTCGCGGCATCCGCTTTTTTCAAGCTGTGACTGTTCGCTTATATAATCGGCGACCGTTTCTTCAATCTTAGGATATTGCTTTTTAGCTTTTTTATGAGCACCGCTGAAAATTGGAAGCAGTAATAAATATCCTAATTTTTTAAAACCTTTTTCATCCTCTACATTATCCTTAAGCTTATAGTAAAGCATTATCATAGCCGCAGCAGACGGCATTTTAAGATCGTTTGTTTCTTTGCAATAATTACATTTTTTAAAAGGATTAAAAGCACAGCGTTTACGTTCAAAGCTTGTACAGCCATCCTTTAAAGCCATATTAAGAAGTGCCAAAAATGTAAAATCATAGCTAAGTGTTAAGCGGGCAAGCAAACCATAGTTTTTGCCAAGCTCCTTACAAAGAGAGCAATAAACCGCTTTATAAATTTCAAATTCTTTAATTTTCATTTCAGGCTTATCCGCTTTTATATAGCCAAACATTTTTACACCTCTTATCTTAACATTATATCACAATCAAAAGAACATTGGTGAATAATATGTAAATTAATGCCTTCTTTAGGACATTAATTTAACATATTTTTAAGAAACTGACCTGTATATGATTTTTCGCATTCAGCTACCTTTTCAGGAGTACCACTTGCAACAACTGTACCGCCGCCGTCGCCACCCTCAGGACCTAAATCAATAATATGGTCGGCGGTTTTAATAACATCAAGATTATGCTCAATTACAAGTACAGTATTTCCACTATCAACAAATCTTTGCAAAACCTCTATAAGCTTATGCACATCAGCGGTGTGTAAACCTGTTGTAGGCTCATCAAGTACATAAATTGTCTTTCCTGTTCCTCTTTTTGAAAGCTCCGCCGCTAATTTTACACGTTGAGCTTCACCACCCGAAAGGGTTGTTGCGGGCTGACCTATTTTAACATAGCCAAGACCAACATCACAAAGGGTTTTAAGCTTTCGTGCGATTTTGGGTATACTTTCAAAGAAATAGTAACCCTCTTCAACTGTCATTTCAAGCACATCGTAAATACTTTTACCTTTATACTTAACACTCAGAGTTTCCCTATTATAACGGCTACCGCCGCAAACCTCACAGGGAACGTAAATATCGGGTAAAAAGTGCATTTCTATCTTTAAAATACCGTCGCCCTGACAGGCCTCGCATCTGCCACCCTTAACATTAAAGGAAAATCTGCCTGAATTATATCCGTGCATTTTAGCGTCCTTTGTAGAGGCGAATAGCTCGCGAATATCCGTGAAAACACCTGTATATGTTGCAGGGTTAGAACGAGGAGTTCTGCCTATCGGTGACTGGTCGATATTAATTATTTTATCAAGATTTTCAATACCCTCAATAGATTTATACTTACCCGCAATGGTTTTTGCATTATTAAGCTTGTTAGCCAAAACCTTACAAAGTATATCATTAACAAATGAGGACTTACCGCTACCTGAAACACCTGTAACACAGCAAAAAGTTCCGAGCGGAATTTTGACATTAATTTTTTTTAAGTTATTTTCAGCCGCACCTTTAACGGTTAAGAAGCTTCCGTTGCCCTTACGTCTTACAGCAGGTACAGGTATCTTCTTTCTTCCAGTAAGATAATCAGATGTTATAGATTCCTTGCAGTCCTTGAGTTTTTCCATCTCACCTGAGAAAATAACATTACCGCCGTGAATACCTGCACCTGGGCCTATATCCACAATATAGTCAGCCGCACGCATAGTATCCTCGTCGTGCTCAACAACTATTACGGTATTACCTAAATCACGAAGCCTTTTCAAGGTTGAAATAAGACGTTCATTGTCCCTTTGGTGGAGACCAATGCTCGGCTCATCAAGAATATAAAGCACACCCATAAGCGAAGAACCGATTTGGGTGGCAAGTCTAATACGCTGACTTTCTCCGCCTGAAAGAGTACCCGAGGAGCGTGATAAATCAAGATATTCAAGACCAACACTTTGTAGAAATGAAAGTCTTTCCTTAATTTCCTTTAAAATCGGTTTTGCTATCATACTGTCTCTTGAACCAAACTCTAATTTTTCTATAAACTCAAGCTCACGACTTACCGACATATCGCAAAATTCTTTAATATTCTTTCCGCCGACAGTTACCGCTAAATATTCAGGCTTTAGCCTTGCACCCTTACAGTCGGGACAAGCGCTTTCATGCATATAGGTTTCAATTTCGTTTCTTGAATAATCACTTGTGGTTTCCTTATAGCGTCTTTCAAGGTTGTTTATTACTCCCTCAAACGGTGCATAGTAAGTTCCTCCACCGTAATCTGTGGTACGAACAAGCTTAATCTTCGTTTCACCCGTTCCATAAAGAACAACATTTTTAGCTTCCTCGCTCAGGCTTTTCCAAGGAGCATTCACATCAAACCCGTAATGCTCGGCCAAACCCTTATAATACATTTCGGCTATACTGCTCGCATCAGGATTAAACCATGAATTAACCCCCCAGCCTGATGCTTTAATACATCCATCTAATAAGGATTTATCCTCATCATTTATTATCAGCCTTTTATCAATTTTCATAAACATTCCTATACCAGTGCAGGTAGGACAAGCGCCCATCGGATTATTAAAGGAAAACATTGTAGGTGTTAATTCAGGTATACTGATACCGTGCTCATCACAGGCATAGCTTTGGGAGAATTGCAGCTCCTCTCCACCGATAACATCAACCGCAACAAGACCGCCCGAAAGTGCAACGGCGGTTTCAATACTGTCAGTTAAACGGGACTGTATATCTTCTTTAATAACAAGACGGTCAACAACAACCTCTATCCAATGCTTTTTATTTTTTTCAAGCTTGATTTCTTCTGCAAGGTCGTAAATATTACCGTCAATTCTTACTCTTGAATAACCCGATTTGCGTGCGGCTTCAAGCTCTTTAGCATGCTCACCTTTTCTGCCCTTTACTACAGGTGACAGAATCTGGAACTTTGTGCCAAGCTCTAATTTCATAACAATATCAACTATTTGGTCGGTTGTTTGTTGACTTATCTCCTTGCCGCAAATAGGACAATGCGGAATACCTACTCTGGCATATAAAAGACGCAAATAGTCATAAATCTCGGTAACCGTACCAACTGTCGAACGTGGGTTTTTAGAGGTGGTTTTTTGGTCAATAGAAATTGCAGGAGAAAGCCCCTCAATAGTATCAACATTAGGTTTTTCCATCTGACCCAAGAACTGACGTGCATAGGAAGAAAGGGATTCAACGTACCTACGCTGTCCCTCTGCGTATATAGTATCAAAAGCTAGCGAGGACTTACCGCTACCCGATAATCCCGTAAAAACTATCAGCTTATCTCGCGGTATTTCAACATCAATATTCTTAAGATTATGCTCATTAGCACCCTTAATAATAATTTTATCGTTAGCCAAATTAATCATCCTAAGTTTAAATTTTACTCCCCTATTTTACGACATTTTTTTTTTAAAGTAAATACTTTATTAGTATTTGTTATTAAAAAAATATATACTAATTTTATCTGTTGGCTTTATTTTTGAAAATATCTATAATATACTACTAAAGTACGAATAGGGGTGTCTTTATGGAAAAGTTTGTTTTAATCTAATATTTTTCCGTCTGTAGAGATAGTTACAACTCTCCACGGAATAAATTTACCACTTGTTTGCAAAGCCTGTTTAACCGCATATTCAATACCGCCACAGCAGGGTACTTCCATTCGCACGACGGTCACACTCTTAATATCGTTGTTTGAGATAATTGCGGTTAGTTTTTCGGTATAATCGCCTTCATCAAGTTTTGGACAGCCGATGAGTGTTATGCGGTTACGGATAAACTCATTATGGAAATTACCGTATGCATATGCTGTGCAATCTGCCGCAATCAAAAGATTTGCGCCGTCAAAATATGGTGCATTTATTGGAACGAGTTTAATTTGTACAGGCCATTGTGAAAGCTGACTGCTTGTAGGAACAGTAGAACTACTGCAATCAAGGTTACCTCTGTCAATGCCTTTTGATTGTGTACCGGGGCAACCGCAAGGCAGAGTGTCTAGCTTTTTCGCTTTAGCTTCAAGCACAGCAGCTTCATCATAAGCGGGAGCTTCTCTTTCCTCAAAGGTTATTGCATCCACGGGACAAGTAGGAAGACAATTACCAAGTCCGTCGCAATAATCTTCACGAACGAGTTTGGCTTTGCCGTTTATCATTTCGATTGCACCTTCGTGGCAAGCAACGGCGCAAGCACAACAACCATTACATTTTTCTTCGTCGATTTTAATGATTTTTCTAATCATACACTTACTCCTCTTCAATTCTAAAGATATTGATAACATCAATGTCAGGTCAACAAAACCGAATTTCACCGCACTCTGCTTTAGGTGGTTAACAGCCTAAATCAGTATGACTATATGCAGTCTCCGATCTGATGCCCTCTGCTGCAGGGAAAACTGCCTCTTCTCTCAACCAACGTAATTTTGATATTCGGTTTCAGTTCTATCACCTCCCATTGACTTTACGGCTCAATTATAGTACAATAAATAAAACAATGCGGTTGTTTTTACAACGGAAAGTGATGTTTTATGAAAAAGTATATTTCTATCCTGAGAAGAACTCAAATATTTGCCGGCGTGGGCGATGATGAAATTATATCTATGCTTTCTTGTCTCGGCGCAAGACTTTTTACCTATAAAAAAGGAGAATATGTATTACGACAAGGTGAGCATTCAAGCGATATTACCGTTTTGGTTGAAGGAAATCTCCATATTCAAAAGGATGATTATTGGGGAAATCGCAGTATCCTTGGTCAGATAGCAGTTGGCGAGATGTTTGGGGAAGCCTACGTTGCACCCGAAAGCGGTGCATTGCTCAACGATGTTGTAGCAGTAGAAGATAGCGCTGTTATTTTCTTTGATGTAAAGAGAATTATTACCTCCTGTTCTTCTGCCTGTCGATTTCACGCTATAGTGGTGCAGAATATGTTCTTCGCAATTTCCGAGAAAAACAGAAAACTCGTGCAAAAACTCGGTCATATGTCCAAGCGTTCCACACGAGAAAAACTAATCTCATATTTATCTGAAGAAGCCAAAAAGCAAAAAAGCTCAAACTTTACCATTCCATTCAATCGTCAGCAACTTGCAGACTTTTTATCTGTTGAACGTAGTGCCATGTCTAACGAACTTTGCAAAATGCGTGATGATGGTTTGATTGAGTTTGAGAAAAATTGCTTTAAGTTATTATAAGTGGTAAATGATGAACTTCAAACAATTTTGTGGAGTATTCTACTTTTTATGACAAGTAATTCGGATGCAATGTTATGTTAGGAATATTGATGGAACCCCTTTTAATTTAGTTGTAATTATGTTATAATATTTATCAAATTGTAATATGTTGTGTTATTTCGTGTTATTCTGACCCGTTTCGTATTAACCTGCTGACTTTTTAAAAACAAGCTTGTTTTTTGTACTGATTACGATTACAAAATTGTGACCCAAATTCGTGTAATTGCATATTCGACAACTTTTGAGCGAATTTTTAAGTGAATTTACAGAGTGAAAACGACAAAAAATAATCAAAAAGAGAGAAGTGAGATAAGTGTCGGATAAGTTTATTTTACATTCAAATTACAATCCAACAGGCGATCAGCCTGAAGCTATAGACAGGCTTGTAGAGGGACTTAACCGCGGTGATAAAGAACAGGTATTACTGGGAGTTACAGGCTCGGGTAAAACCTTTACCATGGCTAATATAATTGAAAAGGTAAACCGACCAACTCTTGTTCTCGCTCACAATAAAACACTTGCCGCACAGCTTTGCTCAGAGTTTCGCGAATTCTTCCCTGAGAATGCGGTGGAGTATTTTGTATCATATTACGACTACTATCAGCCCGAAGCCTATATTCCTGGAACTGACACATATATCGAGAAGGATTCAGCAATTAATGATGAAATTGACAAACTTCGTCACTCGGCCACCTGCGCCTTATCAGAGCGGCGTGATGTAATAATAGTTGCCTCGGTTTCCTGCATTTACTCGCTCGGTAACCCTATTGATTACCGAAATATGGTAATCTCTTTGCGTGAGGGTATGGAAAAAAGCCGTGACGAGCTTATTATGAAGCTTGTTGATTTGCAGTATGAAAGAAATGATATAAACTTTGTAAGAAATAAATTCCGTGTGCGTGGCGATACAGTAGAAATCTTCCCTGCATATTCAATGGAAAATGCTATTCGTGTTGAATTTTTCGGTGATGAAATTGACCGAATTTGTGAAATCAATACCGTAACAGGCGAAATTAAGGCCTTCTTATCGCATATTGCCATTTACCCCGCCTCGCACTATATTGTGCCTCAGGATAAGCTACAGGACGCTTTGCAGGAGCTCCTTGATGAAATGGAGCTAAGAGCTAAATTTTTTATTGAAAATGAAAAGCTGATAGAAGCTCAAAGAATTCGCCAACGGACCGAGTATGATGTCGAAATGCTAAGGGAAATAGGCACTTGCAAGGGAGTTGAAAACTATTCAAGAGTACTATCCCGCCGACCTGCAGGCAGCACACCATCTACCCTACTTGATTACTTCCCCGATGATTTTATACTGTTTGTTGATGAATCACACGTAACTCTTCCGCAGGTGCGTGGAATGTACGGCGGTGACAGGGCAAGAAAAGAAAATCTTGTTGAATACGGATTTCGTTTACCTTCTGCCTTTGATAATCGCCCTCTTAATTTTGAGGAATTTTACAGCCACTTAAATCAGGCGATTTTCGTATCTGCCACCCCTGCTGATTTTGAAAAGGAGCACGCAACCCAAATAGTTGAACAGGTTATCCGCCCTACAGGTCTTTTAGACCCGCAAATTTCGGTAAGACCTACCGTGGGTCAAATTGATGACCTTATCTCTGAAATAAATATAAGAACAGCTAAAAAAGAACGTGTGCTTATAACTACCCTTACCAAAAAAATGGCAGAAGATCTTACAGATTACCTTGAAAACATAGGTGTTAAAGTAAGATATATGCACTATGATATTGATACTATGGAGCGTATGGAAATAATACGAGACCTCCGTCTTGGTGAATTTGATGTTCTCGTAGGCATTAACCTATTGCGTGAGGGTCTTGATATACCCGAGGTCTCTCTTGTTGCTATTCTTGACGCGGACAAGGAGGGTTTTCTAAGAAGCGAAACCTCACTTGTGCAAACCATAGGCAGAGCGGCACGAAATGCCGAGGGAACGGTTATTATGTATGCGGACAGTGTAACTCCCTCCATGGAGCGTGCTATCAGTGAAACCGAACGCAGACGAGCCATTCAGCAGAAATATAATGAGACACACGGAATTACACCAAAGACTATTATAAAAGATGTACACGATATTATAGAAATCGGTAGCAAGGTTGACAAGGATAAGCCTGCTTCTAAAATGTCCCGTATGGAGCGTGAAGCTGAAATTAAACGCTTGACATACGAAATGAAACAGGCGGCAAAAATTCTTGAATTCGAGCATGCCGCAATTCTACGTGATAAGATTGAAAAGCTTAGAAAAATGAAATAGCATTACATCCATCAAAAAAATCCCGTTCGAGCAGCTCGAACGGGATTTTTTAAGTAGCTTAATTATTTACTTTCATTATACTTTGCAACAACCTTTTTAATACGGTCGGCAGGGTCAAGAAGACTGCTAATGGAATTATCATAGTTAAGGGTTTCAACTATAAGAGCTATATACTTTGACATATTAACACTGCAATACCATTCTCGCTTCAAAAGTTCTTCGGGCTGGAAGATAAGGTTAGTTGTGAATACCTTGTCAATAAGACCGTTCTTATAGTATTCATCAAACTTTTCAAGGCCTTCAACAAAAAGACCGAAGGTTGAAAATACAAAAATTCTACCTGCACCCTTTTCCTTAAGCTTTGCAGCAATATCAAGCATGGATTCACCTGAAGAAATCATATCATCAACAAGTATTAAATCTTTTCCTGTAATATCATTACCTAAAAACTCATGCGCTTCAATGGGGTTTCTGCCGTTTACTATTACAGAATAATTACGGCGTTTGTAGAACATACCAAGCTCTAATCCCAAAACGGAGGAATAATAGATACAACGACCCATACCGCCCTCATCGGGAGATACTATCATAGTGTGCTCTCTGTCAAGCTTAACATCAGGAACAGTTTTAAGTAATGCCTTAATCATCTGATAAGCAGCCTGAACATTATCAAAACCATCAAGCGGAATTGCGTTGTTAACACGGGGGTCGTGAGCATCAAAAGTAATGATGTTCTTAACACCCATTGCAACTAACTCCTGTAAAGCCATCGCACAGTCCATAGACTCTCTTGTAGTTCTTCTGTGCTGTCTTCCCTCGTAAAGCATAGGCATAATAACAGTGATTCTTCTGGCCTTACCGCCAAGTGCTGCTATAATACGCTTCAAATCCTGAAAATGGTCATCAGGACTCATAGGAACGGTCATACCGTACATCTTGTATGTTACATTATAATTAAAACAGTCACAAATAATGTAAACATCGAGACCTCTTGCTGTGTGGTTAAGAACGGCTTTAGCCTCACCTGTGCCGAAACGTGGGCAGTTTGCAGAAACTACAAAAGACTCTTCCTCAGGAATATTGCGCCATTGCTTTAAGTAATAGTCAACCTTTGAGGAAATGTCCTCACAACCACGCATACTGATAAGTGCTAAATCGCCGTAAGGGGTATGTTTAAAATCAATGCTTGCCATATAAAAATCCTCCGCATTTTTATTTTCAGTTATATATTACCACATTTTACTCGACAAAAAAAGACCTTTTATAAAAAAATATTAAAAAATTTTTTAAAGAAAACAATTACTTTTTTATTGAATAAGAACAGATATTTTGGTATAATGTTGTCGAATATAATTTTGAAAGGAGAAATTTTAATGGCTAAAGTATATCTTTTAGCACATACTCCAAACCCTGAGCACACCGTAGCTTCTGCTGCAAAGCTTTGCTACAGCAGTTCATCTATAAGTAATTTAACTGAAAACTTAACCGATGAAAAAGCAGCATCCTTTGTGGAGATGCTTTCAGAAATCGGTCACGAAAGTCCTATAGAGCACGCAAGCTTCACCTTTGGTATAGAGGGCGTTTCCCGCTCACTCTTAGCCCAGATTACACGACATAGAATGGCATCTTTCTCTGTTAAGAGTCAAAGATATGTGCGTGAGGGTGCTTTTGAATATGTTACCCCTCCTGAAATAGCAAGCGATCCTGAGGCACTCGCTCTTTATGAGGAGATAATGACTGAAGACCAAAAAAAATACGATCGCATTGCAGAAATACTTAAAGAAAAGCATAAAAAGTTATTTTTAGCTGAGGGTAAGGATGAAAAAACCGCTACCCGACTTGCAGAAAAAAAGGCAATTGAGGATGCGCGCTTTGTTTTGCCTAACGCTTGTGAAACCCAGATGGTTATGACTATGAATGCCCGTTCACTTCATAATTTCTTTAAACACCGTTGCTGCGCCCGCGCTCAATGGGAAATTCAGGATATTGCTAACCAAATGCTTAAATTAGTATCAGAAGCGGCTCCAAATCTTTTCAAAAATGCAGGTCCCTCCTGTCTTACAGGTCCTTGTCCGGAAGGTAAAATGTCCTGCGGAAAAGCGAAAGAAATGAAAGAGTTTTACGGGAGACTTAAAAACAATGGGTAAGCTAATAGTAATTGAAGGTCTTGACGGAAGCGGTAAATCTACCCAACTTGATTTACTATATAAAAATCTTAATGCTAAGAGTATTGATTGCCGCAGTGTATCCTTCCCAAATTATAATGATCCCTCAAGCACATTAGTTAAAATGTATTTAAACGGCAATTTCGGTAAAAAACCGAGTGATGTTAACGCATTTGCAGCATCGGTATTTTATACCGTCGACCGCTACGCATCTTTCAAGGCAAATTGGGGTGAATATTATAACAACGGAGGAACCGTTATTGCAGGTAGATACACCACCTCTAATGCCGTTCATCAGGCTTCAAAGCTTCCTGAAAGCGAGTGGGAAAGCTTTCTTTCCTGGCTTTATGATTTTGAATACAACAAAATCGGTATTCCAAAACCAGATAAGGTTATTTTCCTTGATATGCCGGTTGAGGTTTCTCAAAAGCTTTTGACCAAAAGATACAATGGTGATAACTCCAAAAAGGACATTCACGAAAACGATTCCGAATATCTTGACCGTTGCAGAAAGGCGGCAGTTTTTACTGCTGAATATTCAGGCTGGGAAACTATTCCCTGTTCAAAAAACGGTGAAGCCCGTACAATTGATGAAATTGCAAAAAATGTGCTTGATAGCGTATTAAAGCTTTATTAAAGAGGAAAATTATGATTTATACATTTTTGGCTAAAGGCTTCGAAGAATGTGAAGCATTGGCCCCGATTGATATTTTAAGGCGAGCTGATATTGAGATTAAAACTGTGGGTATCGGTTCAAAGACTGTAACAGGCTCGCACGGTATATCTGTGGTTTGTGATTTAGTTGAAGACGAAGTAAGCACCGAAAATCTCCATGGAATTATTCTCCCAGGAGGAATGCCCGGAACCTTAAATCTTGAAAACAGCAAAACCGTTCAAGGCTATATTGATTTTGCCGCAAAAAACAACCTTTTAATCGGTGCAATTTGTGCAGCGCCCTCAATTCTTGGTCATAAGAATCTTTTGTTAGGCAAAAAAGCTACATGTTTTACAGGCTTTGAAAAGGATTTAATAGGCGCTACAATTTCTGATAAGCCTGTAATAAGAGACGGAAATATTATTACCGCTTACGGTGCGGGTGCGGCATTCGATTTTGGTTTTACCTTACTAGAAGCACTTACCGACAAGAAAACCACCGAAAAATTAAAGAAGCAAATGCGGTATAAATAAAATTGAGGAGTGTTAATATGGAAGAAAATTTTAAAAATTTAAATTCCCCCGACTCCACCGAAGATATAGTATCCTCTTCATCTTCGGCAGATGAGGAATATGTGTTGGGAAAAGGTTTCAATATTAATGAAAATCCTTACGGAGACGACAACAATTCTAAAACTAAGAAGAGAACGAAAAATAATTCATTCGTTAAAAACATTATTTGGATAGTATCTATTGTTGCGGTTTCCATAGGACTAGCATTCGGTATAATTTATGCCGGTGCAGATTTTATGGGATTAGGCTTTGGCAGAGGCGAAAATGTGGGTATGAATATAGAGATGGGCACACCTGCTTCTAAAGTTGCAGAGCGGTTAGAAGAGGTTGGTGCGGTAAAAATGCCCTTACTTTTCCGTCTATATTCTAAAATTAAGGGTTATGACAGTCAGTTTAAATACGGCTTTTATTCCTTTAACACCGAATCCGGTTATGAAGCTATTGCTCAAATGCTTATAAATGAAGGGGCAAAAGCTGAAAGCATTACCGTTACTATACCTGAGGGTACAGGTGTTCACGACTACATTAAAAATGTTAACGGTGAGGATGTTACCGTGCCGGGTATCGGAGCTCTGCTCGAAAAGGCAGGAGTTTGCTCTAAAGCTGATTTTCTTTCAGCACTTAACAATGTTAAATACGACTCAAAGCTGCTCAAAAATGTTAATGTTGGTAAAACCTATTGCGAGCTTGAGGGCTATCTCTTCCCTAATACCTACGAATTCTTTGCATACGATTCTGAAGAATGTGCTCAGCTTGTTGTTGAAAAGCTTATAAGCGAAGCTGAAAAACAAATTACCGATACTATGTATAAAAGAGCCGAAGAATTGGGATATTCAATGAACGAAATTCTTACAATGGCTTCTATTATACAAATGGAAGCGGGCAAATCCACCGATGAAATGGCAAATGTTGCCGCTGTTTTCTATAACAGGCTAAATAATGAAACAGAGGGCGGAAAATTAGGCTCATCACCTACCTGCTATTACGGTACTTTCCACAAAAATGATGATGACCGCTATGATACCTATAAGATTAAGGGCTTACCCCCAGGGCCCTTATGCTCACCCGGTATAGACGCTATTAAGGCAGCTCTTTATCCCACAGAGGATAGCCCCTATTTATTCTTTGTGACTGATAAAGACGGTAAGTTCTATTACCATAAAACCTATTCAGAACAGCAAAAAACCATTAGCAAGCTACAGCAAGGAAACAATTGGATTTATGAATATTTCGACTGATATTATTAAAGTACCCGAGCTTTTAGCTCCTTCAGGTGATTTAACAAGGCTTAAGGCTGCAGTTGATTACGGTGCTGATGCCGTTTATCTTGCAGGCGAAGAATTTGGTATGAGAACTGCCGCCACCAATTTTGGTGAGAAGGATTTAAAGGCCGGTATTGAATACGCCCACTCTCATGGAGTTAAAGTACACATAACCTGCAACACAATTCCTCACAATGCCGAAATGCCACGTCTACCTTCTTTTTTGGAACAGCTCAATTCCGTAGGTGCCGATGCAATTATAGCATCAGATTTAGGCACTATGGAGCTTGTTAAAAAATATGCTCCTGATTGTGATTTACACATATCGGTGCAGTCGGGTATTTGCAACTATGAAACCGCTAAAGCCTTTTATAATATGGGCGCCAAGCGTGTGGTTTTAGCAAGAGAGCTATCTCTCGATGAAATTGCCGAAATAAGAGCAAAAACACCCGCAGACTTAGAAATTGAGGCTTTTGCCCACGGAGCAATGTGTGTTTCTTTTTCGGCGAGATGCTTACTGTCAAGCTATATGACAGGCAGAGACGCCAACCGTGGCGACTGTGCACAATCATGCCGCTGGAGCTATTCTCTTATGGAGGAAAAGCGCCCCGGTCAATATTTCGATATAACCGAAACCGATAGAGGCACATATATCTTAAATGCAAATGATATGTGTATGGCAGAATACCTTGATAAAATGACTGCGGCAGGTGTTGACAGTATAAAGCTTGAAGGCAGAGCAAAGTCTCACTATTATACTGCGGTTGTTACAAACGCTTACCGTGGCGCTCTTGACAGCTTGGCTAAAAATCCGTTAGATTGGAAATGCCCGGCTTGGGTTTTAGATGAGCTTAATAAAATAAGCCACCGCACCTATTCTACAGGTTTTTACTTAGGTTTGCCACAGAATTCGCAGACCTATGAGAACGCAGGGTATGTAAGAGATTATTCTGTAGCGGCTATAGTTGAAGATTATAAGGATGGTATGATTATAGCTACACTCAAAAACAAATTTTTAAAGGGTCAGGAGTTTGACTGTTTAGAGCCAAAGGCAGTGCCCTTTAATGTAATAGCAAATGAGCTTTTTGATGCTAAGGACAATCCTATAGATACGGCTCCTCACCCGATGATGACTGTAAAAATACCATTTCCTCGCCCTGTTAAAAGCGGCTCACTTCTCAGAATGAAAGCCGAATAAGAATTAAAAAACACCTCTTGTTAATACTAAACAAGAGGTGTTTTTTATGACTGATAATTTCTTGTTTTGGCGTGTTTTTACAAGGAGAGCCGCAATTAGCTTTTTCGTTGTTGTATTACTATTTCTTACCTGCATTTTAAGGGTGGCTGTTACCGCCGTTTCAGACTATTCAGAAATACAAAAAAAACAGAATTTTTTGCGACTTAAAATAAAAGATCTACGCGGTACTATTTTTGACTGTAACTTGGTACCTCTTAGTAATAATTCCAAAAAAATTATTGCCGCAGTCTCCCCAACACCGCGTGCAGTTACTGCCATAAGCGCAGTGCTTAACGGCAAAGAATTGGAAAGTATCTTGACACGTCTTAAAAACGGAAAGCCAGTACTGTGCGAGGTTCCAAAAATGATAGAATGTGACGGTATTGTTTGTACAGAAATCTACGAAAATTCCATAGAAAATACCGTTGCAGTCCATACATTAGGGTATACCGATACAGAAGGCAACGGTGTTTCAGGACTTGAGAAAGCATATGACAATGTTTTAAACAGTAAAGCAGAGGCTTATATTGCCTATGAATGTGACGCCAGAGGTAAATTGCTTGAGGGTGCGAAGGCTAAAATTTATAACGATTCATCTGTTGCTGCCGGTGGAGTTGTAAGTACCATTGATATAAACATACAATCTATTGCTGAAAATGCTGCTGAAAACCTAGAGATTGGCGCTGTAGTAATTGCAGAAGCAGATACAGGAAAAATAAGAGCATCTGTCAGTAGACCTACTTTTGATACCAGAAACATTTCTGATTATTTAAGCTCTGCTGATTCTCCACTTCTTAACCGAACAATAAGTGCATATAATGTTGGATCAGTATTTAAGCCCTGCGTTGCAGCTGCAGGTATAGAAAGCAATAAATCAAATTATTTATATAACTGCACAGGTAGTTGTGAAATTATAGACAGATATTTTAAATGTCATAAATACGATGGACACGGTTATATGAATTTAAGGCAAGGTCTTGCAAATTCCTGCAACACTTATTTCTACAATTTTGCCTTTAATATAGGTGCAGATAAAATACTGAAAACCGCCTCAGTTTTACAGCTTGGTAAGGCCTTAAAACTTTGTAATGGTATTGAAACTGCTAAAGGTTCAATACCAGAATTAAGCTCACTTTCTAACATTGCACATCTTGCGAACCTTGGTATCGGTCAGGGTGAGTTGATGCTTTCCCCTGTTTCTATATTAACCCTTTACTGTGCCATTTCTTCGGGTGGAGTTTATTATACTCCCTCCTTGGTTGAAGGAATATTAAAGGACGGTAAATTAGAACAATATGACATAGGAAAACCAACAAGAGCTATGAGTAAAGATACCGCTAATATTTTAAAAACACATCTTGAAGCTGTAATAACAGAGGGTACCGGTCAAGATGCAATGCCTAAAACAATAGCCGCTGCGGGTAAAACGGCAACGGCTCAAACAGGAAAATTTAAAGATGGCATAGAAATAAACGAGGGATGGTTTTGCGGCTTCTTTCCTATAGAAAAACCAGAGTATGTAGTAGTTGTTTTTTCGGAAAATACCCTGCGGCAAAAACGTTCCTGCAGCCAAATTTTTGCAGAAATTGCTGATAATATAGCAAATTACAAAAACTTAGGACAAAAATAGCTTTTCATTATCAAAGATTTGGTGTAGAAACGGTAAATTTAATTACTGTATTGACTAACTATAACAATTATTATAAAAAACCATAAGTCAAACCTGTGTATTAAGTTATAAATTTTTCTTAGAATTAATTTGCGGCAATTGTGCAAAAACTATTGCCGAAAACATTATAATACAACCGAGGGTCTCGCGTATTGTAAATCGCTCACTCAAAATAAGCGCTCCGCTTATTGCTGCAAACACGGATTCAAGACTCATAAGAATTGATGCTACTGTGGGATTTTTGGAATACTGCTGACCGATTATCTGCAAAGTGTACGCCATACCGCATGAGACAATGCCAAGATATAATATATATGGCAATGCTTCTTTAACCTGTGCTAAGGTTGGTTCTTCAAATATAAGCATAAGTATGATTGAGAGTATACCACAAACCAAAAATTGTAGTGAAGAAAGTTTAATACCGTCTACACGGTCGGCAAATTTATCTATACAAATTATTTGCATAGTAAAAGCAAAAGCACAACAAAGAACTATTATATCACCAATATAAATATTTGTGATGCCACCACTTAAGCACAGTAAACACATACCAATTACAGCTAAAATTACACCAACCCAAACAGTAAAACTGACTCTTTTTTTCATAAAAATACCGAATACAGGCACTAAAACCACATAAAGAGCGGTTATAAAGCCAGACCTACCCGAAGCGGCTGCCTCTTCAGGGTAAAGAATAATACCAAACTGTTGAAAATTGGTTGCAATGCAAAGAAATACTCCGCAAAGAACACCAGCTAAAATTATATCTTTTCTCTCTTTAGCAGTATTTTCGAAAATAGGTCTGCCACTTTTTTTAGAAAAAATCAAAATAAGAGGTATTAAAACAAATGAGCCTATTATTGAACGAATGCCATTAATCGCAAAGGGTGATAGTACCGCACCTGCCTTATCCTGCATTACAAAGGAAACACCCCATAAAAGCGCCGCAAGAATAAGCAGAAAATTACCTTTAAAATTCCTACTCAAAACAATCACCTATGTAAAATAATTGAAATTATTATATTACCTGATTTAAAGTTTGTCAATATTATGAAAGCAAAAATGTACGATATGTTTGTAGGTTTACAATAGATGTGTTACAGTTGGTAATAAAAAAATAAGTGACGAATGGAAAATCCTGTGTTACAGTTAAGTTGCTGAATCAAAACAGACAGGAGGATCAACCATTCGTCATGAAAACTGTAACACAAACCATGCTGTATCGTCAAGCATTAATTAAATACTCTTTTAAATACGGAGTAACAAAAGCTGCAAT
>JBGVRU010000018.1:0-41581 GCA_045128715.1 Acutalibacteraceae bacterium
TTTTCTGTAACCTTACTTGAATCTAAATTAAGCCTGTCAAAGCTAAGCTGACCACCGTTAGAAAATCTTATCGCCTGCTTTTCAGTAATGCTTATTTGCGCCAAATGGCTGACAACCTTTTCCTCGCTTAATATATACTCCCAAATATTTTCGCTGTTAAGCTTATCCAATGACACACACTCGCTAATATCAAAGCCCGAAGCATAGGTTCGCTTAAGTCCCGAAAGAGTAGCACCGCAACCCAAATACTCGCCAATATCACGCGCAAGCGAGCGTATATAAGTACCTTTTGAAACGTGTGTATTAATAACAAATTCAAAGGCCTCGTTCAGGGGCTTTAAAATATCAATACTGTAAATTTCAACATCGCGTTCGGGAATTTCAGCAGTTTTACCCTCTCTCGCCAGCTTATAAAGACGCACACCGTCCTTTTTTATTGCGCTGTACATAGGCGGTGTTTGTTTTATTTTACCTGTAAAATGGGTTAAAGTCTCTTTAAGCTTTTCCCCTGTAATATTAACCTTATTCTGTGATAATATCTCACCTGTGATATCGTCTGTATCGGTAACAGTACCCAGCCTGATTTTGGCAGTATACCGTTTATCTGCATCTAACATAAGGCTTGATAATACCGTAGCTCTGCCGAGTAATATCGGCAGAACTCCCGTTGCCATAGGGTCAAGCGTACCCGTATGACCTACTCTTTTTTCACTTGCAATTCTTTTTACGGCAGAAACCGCCGAAAAAGAAGTTATCCCCTCAGGCTTACTCAGCAGTAGAAGTCCCTGCATAGCTTTCCTCCAAAGACACCTTTACGGCTTCTAAAACCTTAGCCTTAACCTCATCAAGACATCCTTTAACGCTTGCTCCTGCCGCCGCCTTATGACCGCCTCCGCCAAGCTTTTTGCATATAGCGCTGGCATCAAGCGGAGGGTATGTTCTGAGGGAAACCTTAAACTCATTATCCCCTGTTTGCTTAATAGTTACTCCTGCCTTAATGCCCTCAATACTACGTGATATAACAGCTATGCCTTCAAGCTCTGTACCCGAGCAGCCTGTTTTTTCCTGCATTTCGGCAGTTACAGTAAGCAAAAAGCACTTATCGTCAAAATGATATTCTGCAGTTTCAAGCACCATTCTTTCAAGCTCTAATAGCTTCTTGGACTTTGTATCAAACATAAGACGATTGATTTCGGGCGCATCAATATTAAAATCGTAAAGAGAAGCTGCTATACGGTGGGTTTTTTCAGTCACATTAGAATATTTAAAGCACCCTGTATCTGTTGCAAGGGCAGTGTAAATCGCCTTTGCAGTAATATCATTAATATTGACCCTCATATAAGCTATAAGGTCATAAATACATTCCGCAGTAGCTGCAGCAGCGTCATCAAGATAAAGATTTTCTGCAAAGCAGGTATTAGAAATATGGTGGTCAATACAAAGCTCAACCTTATTGCCAAATTCTTCTCTTAACGAGCCTAAAAGATTTGCATCAGCAACATCAACCGCTATAACGGTGGCATTATCTCTGAAAACATGATCGGTTTTTCTTACAAAATAATCATACTTCTGAGGTATAACATCAGGGCATAATACCTCTGCCACCTTACCAATTTCATTAAGAGCATAATAAAGTGCATAAGCCGAGCCCAATGTATCGCCATCAGGCGAAGCATGAGTCAGAATGATATAGTTATTATGTTTTTTTAAATATTTTGCCGTTTGCCGAAGATTTAATCTCCGACAAAGAGCAGCATTATCTTTTTTCATTCTATTCTTCCTCTTTAAAAGACTCAATTATCTTAGAAATGTTGGCGCTTTGCTCAATAGAATCATCAGCCACAAAGCGAAGCTCCGGAACCTTTCTAAGACTGAGTCGCATACCCATTTCACGACGCAAATAACCTGCAGCGCCTTTGAGGGCTTTTACCGAATTAACGGTAGTTTCATAGCCCTCAATAGCACTTACGTAAACTGTTGCATAAGAAAGGTCACCTGAAACGTCAACCTTAACAATGCTAAGCAGTTTGCTTACCCGTGGGTCTTTTATTCCGCGCAGTAATTCCGAAAGGGTTATTTTTATATCCTGAGTGATACGGTTTATTTTGTATCCTGCCATCAGTCTCTGTACTCCTCCATAATAAAGGCTTCAAATACGTCGCCTTCCTTAATGTCAGCAAATTTTTCAAGGCTTATACCGCATTCGTAGCCTTGTGCCACTTCCTTAACATCGTCCTTAAAGCGACGAAGTGAATCAATCTTATCCTCGCAAATAACAATACCATCACGAACAACGCGTATCTGACAAGCTCTTGTAACCTTACCATTTGTTACATAACAACCTGCAACAGTACCAACATTAGATATCTTATAAACAGTACGTACCTCAATGGTAGCCATCTGATTTTCGCGGAATTTGGGAGCAAGCATACCCTTCATAGCAGCTTCAATTTCTTCGATACAGTCGTAAATTACGCGGTACATACGCATATCTACGCCGTCTCTCTCAGCGGCAGCCTTTGCAACCGCATCAGGACGAACATTAAAGCCTACTATTATAGCCCCTGAAGTTTGAGCAAGCATAACGTCTGACTCATTAACAGCACCTACACCGCCGTGAATAACGCTTACTCTTACTTCATCGTTAGAAAGCTTAATAAGGTTCTCTCTTACAGCTTCAACACTACCCTGAACATCAGCCTTAACAATGATATTAAGTTCTTTAAGGTCACCCTCGCTTAAGTTCTGGAACAGATTATCAAGGGTTACCTTCTGCTTAGCATTGAAGATTTCTTCTTTTTGCTTTTGCTTTCTCTGCTCTACAAGCTGACGGGCAAGTCTTTCATCCGAAACAGCATCAAATACGTCACCGGCATTTGGTGTTTCAGCAAGACCTGTAATCTCAACAGGAACAGATGGACCTGCGGTTTTAACTTCAACACCGTTTTCATTAGTCATCATACGAACACGACCTACAGAAGTACCTGCAACTATAATATCCCCTGAATTAAGGGTTCCATTCTGAACAAGCAGAGAAGCCACAGGGCCTCTGCCCTTGTCAAGACGAGCTTCTATTACAATACCCTTAGCGCGTCTGTCAGGATTAGCCTTAAGCTCCATCATTTCTGCAACAAGCAGAATGTTTTCAAGCAGATTATCAATACCGTCATGTGTTTTTGCAGAAACGGGAACGCAAATAATATCACCGCCCCATTCCTCAGGCACAAGCTCATGCTCGGTGAGCTGTTGTAGAATTCGGTCGGGATTAGCCTCGGGCTTATCCATCTTGTTTATAGCAACAATTATCTGCACCTCGGCTGCCTTTGCATGGTTTATAGCCTCAATGGTCTGGGGCATAATACCGTCATCCGCAGCAACAACAAGCACTGCTATATCGGTAGCCATTGCGCCTCTCTGACGCATAGATGTAAACGCTGCGTGACCGGGAGTATCAAGGAAAGTAATATCGTTACCCTTGCAGTTGACTCTGTAAGCACCGATATGCTGTGTGATTCCTCCTGCCTCTGTATCGGTAACGGCAGTATCGCGGATAGCATCAAGAAGAGATGTTTTACCGTGGTCAACGTGACCCATAACAACAACAACGGGACTTCTGGGTTTTAAGTTTTCTGCATTGTCCTCAGTGTCGTCCATAATCTGTTCTTCAATGGTAACAACAACAGCTCGCTCAATCTTAGCACCCATTTCTGTTACCACGATTTCAGCGGTATCATAGTCAATAACCTGATTAACAGTAGCCATCATACCGAGCTTAAGAAGCTCCTTAATAACCTCTGCCGCAGTCTTTTTCATAGCAGCTGCCAATTCACCTACAGTGATTTCATCGCCTACAGTTACTGTGATCGGAGTCTTCTTGATGCGCTCCAACTGCATACGGCGCATCTTGTCAGCCTCAGTCTCACGCTTAGCTCCCTGCGGGCGGCGGTAATCTTGAGACTTCTGCTTAATCTTCTGCTTTCTTGAATAGTTATCCTTCATAGAGTTAGCAGGTGCTATAGACTCATATTTTTCGTTGTATTTATCAATGTTAATATTTGATGTACGTGTATCAACATGGCGGATTTCAGCAGGTCCTCGGTTAGGAGCCTCGCCCGGCTTTTTATCCTTCTTCTTAGATGTAAAGGGATTTGGGTCAGAGGGCTTGTGCTCCTTAACAGGTGTCTCCTGCTTCTTCTCTGCCTTTTTCTCTTCCTTTTTAGGCTGTACCTTTTCTTCCTGTTTCTTATCCAGCTTCTTTTCAACCTTTACTTCGGCAGGCTTTTCTTTAATCTCTTTTGCTTTGGGAGCCTCCGTCTTTTGGGTTTCTTTCTTTTCGGGTGTTTTTTTCTCTACCTTGGCTGCCTCGCCGTTCTGAGCGGCAGCAGCAGCCTTAAGCTGCTCGAGAATAGCCATTTGTTCTAAAAGCTTTTTGTTCTTTTTTTCTTCACGTGCTTTTTTGGCTTTTTCGCGGTTTTCTGCACCCGTAGCAAAATATTCACTAAAATCCTTTACCGAATTTTCCTTGGTAAGATATGTGAAAATTAAACCGATTTCATCCTCTCCTAAAACACCGCCTGACTTTTTTTCAGTACCGGTAATATTGGTAAGGATAGCTATTAAATCCTTGGATTTCATATTAAAATCTTTAGCAAGCTCACTTATTTTATATTTATTGGTCATTAGCAATTCCTCCTTCAATCAGTGCCTTTTCGCACGCATTGGCAAAACCTTCATCGTTTACGGAAATTATACCGCATTTGCGTCCTACTGCATCCGATACGGTTTTAATATCAATACCATTTAAAGAGATATTCTTTACAGCCATTTTATCGGCGAAGTAGGCTACTTCCTTGCGACTCTTAGCAGATATATCCTCCGCTACTATTACAAGATAAGCCTTTGAGGCTTTTACAGATACCATAGCCGCCTCGAAGCCGTAGCTGAGTGCCCCTGCTTTAGCAGCGAACCCCAGTAGTGACAGTATTTTTTTATTCAATATTATCAAGCTCCGTTTCAAGCTTTTCATATATTTCATCTGAAACCTGTGTCTCAAACGCACGGGACAATGCATTAGACTTTCGAGCTTTGTTAAGACACTCCTTATCCCTGCAGATATAAGCGCCTCTGCCGTTAAGCTTGCCTATGGTATCAAGCTTTATTTCGCCATCTGATGTTTTCACAACACGTATAAGCTCTTTTTTAGGTTTCATTTCACGGCAACCCGTACACATACGCATAGGTATCTTTTTCGTTCCCATACTTAAAAGCCTCTCTAAAATTAAAACTATTCGCCGAAAAATCCGCTTTCGGGATGAATGTCTATTTTCCAACCTGTAAGCTTTGCAGCCAACCTTACATTCTGACCCTTGTTACCTATAGCCAAGGAAAGCTGAGCCTCGGGTACACTAACCTTACAAACCTTAGGCTCCTCGCTCAAAATTTCAACCGAAACTACCTTGGCAGGAGACAAAGCCTCGGATATAAACTCTGTAGGGTCTTCACTGTATTTTACAATGTCGATTTTCTCGCCCGCTAATTCTTCAACTATCTTGTTAACACGCGCTCCCTTAGGACCGATACATGTGCCGATTGCATCTATCTGCTCATCAGAAGACCAAACTGCGATCTTGGTTCTTGAGCCTGCCTGACGTGATATTGATTTTATCTCAACAGTTCCATCAAATATTTCAGGAACTTCAGCTTCAAAAAGGCGCTTTACAATTCCCGGATGTGTACGGGAAAGCATTATTCTGGCACCTCTGTCAGTCTCTTTAACATCAACTACATATACTTTGATGTGGTCACCCTCATTAAGAACCTCGTCAGGAACCTGCTCAAGCTTTGGCAAAGTAGCTTCACTATGACCGATGGTAAGAATAGCATTACCGGTCTTTGGGTCAATTTTCTGAACAACGGCAGTTACAAGCTCACGGTTGTGACTTTGGAATTCTGCCAAGGTTTGACCGCGTTCTGCTTCTCTAACGCCCTGACGGAAGTTGTTCTTTGAATTCTGTGCTACCACACGGCCAAACTTTTTAGGATCAAGCTTTATTTCAACAAAGCCAACCTCTAAAGAATTAGGGTTAATTGCGGCAGCATCCTCTTTTGAAATTTGAGTAAAGCTATCCTCAACCTCTTCAACTATTTCCTTACGTGCAATAACATTGAAAATTTTATTTTCGGGGTCAATAACGCAGGAAACAATATCACTACCGCCATAGTCCTTACGGGCAGCAACAACTATTGCATCTGCAATCTTTTCTGCAATAAACTTCTGAGGAATACCCCTTTCCTCCTCCATAAGTCTTAGTGCTTCAAAAAACTCTGAATTATCGTTTTCTACTACTTTTTTTCTTGCCTTAGCCATTTTTGTCAATTCCTCCAAATAAATCTTTTATTCAAAATCACATAAATTCGCTTTTGATATTTCCTTTATATTAAAGTTTTTTTTGCTATCCTCAATCTGCAGAACAATTTCCTCTCCTGCGCTTTTAAGAATTCCTCTGAATTCCTTTTGACCGTCAATAGCCTTATAAAGCTTGATTTTTATTTCTTTTTCTACCGCCCAAGCATAATGAAAATCCCGTGTGAGCTCTCTTTCAAGCCCCGGTGAACAAACCTCTAAATAATAAGGTACGTCTATTGGGTCAGCCTCATCAATAATTGGGTCTATCGCGTGGGAAACATCAGTACAATCATTAATTGTTATTCCATCCGCTTTGTCAATAAACACCCTTAAATACCAAGAAGCGCCTTCCTTTAAAAAGCGAACATCCCAAAGCGTTACACCCTGCTGTTCCACCGTTTCTTTAATCAGGGTATAAACCCTCTCGGCAGCGTTTGCCATTGCTTCATCTCCTGTCGCAAAATAAAAGTGAGCGGGTCACCCCACTCACCTTTCTTTCAGTCTGTAAGTATTATAACACACTATATTTATAAATGCAAGTAAAAATTACATTTTATAAAATTTGATTTTTTATTTTCATATTTTAGGATTTTTGTGGAAAAGTATTAAAAGAAATCTTTTTTGGAGGTTATATAATGAAACTAAAAATAACATCATTATTATTGGCATTGATTTGTGTTTTAACGAGCTTTAGCCTTGCAGGCTGCGGAAAAAGGAACACTTCCCAGGTGTACTTTCTTAATTTTAAACCCGAATCGGCAACTGTTTATGAGGAATTAGCTAAGTTATATGAGAAAGAAACAGGCACTTCCGTAAAAGTGGTTACTGCTGCCGCCAATAACTATGAACAGACATTAAAGTCGGAAATTGCAAAATCCGATGCTCCTACAATATTTCAGGTGAACGGCCCCGTGGGGTATAACGCCTGGAAAGACTACTGCCTTGACCTGAAGAACAGCAAGCTTTATTCCTTCCTTTCAGACGATTCACTGGCAATTAAGGAGGATGACGGAGTTTATGCTATTCCCTATGTTGTAGAGGGCTACGGCATTATTTATAACGATGCTATAATGCAGAAGTATTTTGAGCTTCCCAATAAAAAAACAGATATTAATAACGCAGAGGAAATCGACAGCTTTGAAAAGCTTAAAGCTGTAGTAGAAGATATGACCGCCAACCTAAGTGCATTAGGCATAAAGGGTGTATTTGCTTCTACTTCACTGTCAAGCGGTGAAGACTGGCGCTGGCAGACACATTTGCTTAATATCCCCTTGCACCGTGAATTTTATGAAAAAGATATGAAATCCGATGCCTCACTTTCTATGCTTGATGCAAAAGAAATCACCTACAAATATTCCAAAAACTTTGAAAATATTTTCGACCTTTATGTTAATAACTCAGTAACAGCAAAAACCCTTTTAGGCTCTAAATCAGTTGCAGATTCCATGGCAGAATTCGCATTAGGTGAAGCCGCTATGGTGCAGAACGGAAACTGGGCTTGGTCTCAGATTTCAGGAGTACAGGGCAACACTGTAAAGGCAGCCGATATTAAAATGCTCCCTATTTATATGGGACTTGAAGGCGAAAAGGGACAGGGTATCTGTATTGGCACAGAAAACTATTTTGCCATAAATAAAAATGCAAGTGAAGAACAGCAACAAAATTCATTAGCATTTCTCGAATGGCTTTTCTCAAGCGAAACAGGTAAAAAATATGTTACTGAAAAATTAGGCTTTATAACACCTTTTAACACCTTTAGTGATACTGAGCTTCCAAACGACCCGTTAGCAAAAGAAATTTCACGCTATATGGCTGATGAATCAGTTGAAAATATTCCTTGGGCATTTGCATCTTTCCCCAGTGATGCCTTTAAAAAGGAAGTAGGCAGCGCATTGCTTGACTATGTTCAGGGAGAGAAGAAGTGGGAGGATTTAAAGAAGATTATAACCGATAAATGGAAGAGTGAACGAGGTTAATGAAAAATCCTGTAAAACGCTATTTCCCGATTTTTGTACTACCCACTCTGTTGGCTTTCACCGTAGCATTTCTTGTGCCTTTTGTTTTGGGATTTATACTTTCCTTTACTGAATTCCGCACAGTAAGTGATGCTACCTTTGTGGGATTTTCTAACTATATCAGAGCCTTCAGTGAGGACAGGACCTTTCTTCCCGCTCTTTGGTTTACCGTAAAATTTGCCGTAATATCAGTAATAACAATAAACGTTATAGCCTTTTTGCTGGCATTAATGCTCACACGCACAGTGCCGGGTACAAGTCTTTTTAGAACCATTTTCTTTATGCCCAACCTTATAGGTGGCATAGTGCTGGGCTATATCTGGCAGGTTATAATAAACGGCGTTCTTTATAACTTCAATTATTCTATAACCTCTAACCCATCATTCGGCTTTTGGGGACTTGTTATCCTTATGAACTGGCAAATGATAGGCTATATGATGATAATATATATTGCAGGTATACAGAATATCCCTACAGATATTTTAGAGGCTGCCCGTGTGGACGGTGCAGGCGCTCTCACAATACTGCGAAAAATTACCATTCCGTCGGTAATGCCGTCTATTACTATCTGTCTGTTTTTAACCATAACCAATTCCTTTAAGCTTTTTGACCAGAACTTAGCCCTTACAGCAGGTGCACCCGGCAATAAAACCCAAATGGTTGCATTAGATATTTACAACACTTTCTATTCAAGAACAGGCTTTGAGGGTGTAGGTCAGGCAAAAGCGGTAGTATTCTTTATTTTAGTAGCTCTTATAGCATTAGCTCAGCTCAGATTCACCCGAGGAAAAGAGGTGGAAAGCTAAATGAATATAAAATTCGCAGATAAAATTTTATTTATTCTGCTTCTCTTACTCTCGGCAGTCTTTATTTTTCCTGTTTTTATAGTGCTTATAAACTCTTTTAAATTAAAGTTTTCTATTGCAGCAACCCCTTTTTTACTGCCTACAAGAGAAACCTTTACGGGGTTTGCGAACTATATTGAGGGTATTAAAAATACCGGCTTTCCCGCCGCTCTCGGCTGGTCGCTTTTTATAACCGTTTTCTCAGTGTTAGCTATAATAGTTTTTACCTCTATGACCGCCTGGTATATCACAAGAGTAAAAAGCGTATTTAATTCTCTGCTTTATTATTCATTGGTATTTTCTATGATAGTTCCATTTCAGATGGTAATGTTTACAATGTCCAAAACCGCCAATGTTTTAAATCTTGATAACCCAATCGGCATAATTATAATCTATTTAGGCTTTGGCGCAGGGCTTTCGGTATTTATGTTTTCAGGCTTTATTAAAACAGTTCCTCTAACTATAGAAGAAGCAGCCACCATAGACGGTTGCAATACACTTGAGGTTTTCTGGAAAGTAGTTTTCCCTATTTTAAAGCCTACAGCAATTACTGTTGCTATTCTTAACACTATGTGGATATGGAATGACTATTTGCTACCTTACCTTGTAATAGGCAATAATTATAAGACCATACCCATAGCTGTGCAATATTTAAAGGGTGGTTACGGCTCTGTGGATATGGGTGCTATGATGGCAATGCTGGTGCTGTCAATTATTCCGGTAGTAGTATTTTACCTTTCAAGTCAAAAATATATCATAAAAGGAGTCGCTTCCGGTGCTGTTAAGGGGTAAAGAACCAAAATACAAACAGGAAAGCGGTATACTGCTACCGCTTTCCTCGCTACCGTCAGAACACGGAATCGGAACTCTTGGAAAAGAGGCTTTCCGCTTTGCCGACTTCCTTAAAAAGAGCAATCAAAGCTATTGGCAGCTACTCCCCCTTGTGCCTGTGGGAAAAGGCAATTCACCCTATAGCTCCGCAAGCTCCTTTGCGGGGGAAATTCTTTATATTGATATCGAGGAATTAATAAGGGACGGGCTTTTAACGGCTGATGATATTGTAGAAAAGGAATTCCCAAAAAATACAGATTATAGGGCTGTAAGAAAATTTAAACTGCCGCTTTTAAAAAAAGCGGCAGATAATTTTGATGAAACCCGAAAAGAATTTGTCGTCTTTAAAAAGGAAAACAATTTTTGGCTCCGTGATTTTGCACTTTTTATGGCTATTAAGGATAGCCATAACGGGGCGAATTTTCTTTTTTGGGACGATGGTCTAAAATACCGCTTACCCGAGGCTTTAAAAGAATTCAGCGATACGCACCGTAAAGAGATTTTATTTTACGAAATTACCCAATTTCTTTTTTATAGACAGTTTTACAAATTCAAAAGCTTTGCGGCTTCTATAGGACTGAAACTTATAGGTGATATTCCATTTTATGTTTCATTTGAAAGCGCCGATGTATGGGCTAACCCAAATTGCTTTAAATTAGGCAGGGATATGACCCCAGTGCTTGTGGCAGGTGTGCCACCTGATGTATTTTCAGCTAACGGTCAGCTTTGGGGCAATCCTATATACGATTGGGATTATCATAAAAAAACAAATTTTTTATGGTGGCAACAGCGACTTTCTCACAATGCAAAAATGTATAACACTATCCGCATAGACCATTTCCGTGCTTTTGCCGATTATTACTCCATACCATTTGGCGCAAAAGACGCTAAAAACGGCAAATGGGAAAAAGGTATGGGAATTTACTTTTGGGACAGTGTAAAGCCCTCCATAAACAATACCCCCATAATAGCCGAGGATTTAGGCGGCGAAACACGTGAGGTTCATTCGCTTATAGAGGAAACCGGTTTTCCTAATATGAAGGTATTGCAATTTGCCTTTGATTCCGACCTTAAGGACCCATTTTTACCTAAAAATTTTAACCGCAACTGCGTATGCTATACAGGCACTCACGATAATGATACCACACTTGGTTGGTACAATAAAGCAACTAAAAACGAAAAGCTGTTTTTTGAAAAACTTGTTCCAAAAGACAAGAGCGGCTCGCAAGTTCTTAGCCTTATTTCTTACGGTATGAAATCAAGAGCTAGAATAGTTATAATTCCTTTGCAGGATTATTTGGAGCTTGATTCAGACTCCAGAATAAACACCCCAGGCACCGAAAGGGGCAACTGGGAATGGCGATTTAAAGAGGAAGATATTAACCAAGATCTCATCGCTAAAATACAAAAGCTTACTAAGGGCAGAAATTAAAAACAAATATGGCGTGATGTTTCGGTAAGAACATCACGCCATATTTACCTGTTTGTTTATAATTATTTTGTCAAAATTACAAAGCTTAAAGGCTGCAAAAGAATTTTTCCGTCTTTAATAGCTCCGCCAAATACCGATTTTTCGTTTCTTATATCATAAGGTAGAACTAATTCCACAGTTTCACTACTACGGTTTACAGCAATAAAAGCCGTATCATTTTTGCTTTTACGGATATATGATACTAAACCGCCCTCACAAGCGTGAGGAATAAACTCACCTGAAATAAAAGCAAAACAGCTTCGTCTAATACCGCCCAATTGCTTATAAAACTCTAAAAGCTCGGCATTTTCTTTACCCCAAGGGTATGTTGCCCTGCAAAACGGATCGCCATAGCCTGTCATTCCGACTTCATCACCGTAATAAATCGACGGCACACCTGGCAATGTATACTGCAATACCGCGGCTAATTTTAAAAGCTTTACAGCTCTTTCGTATTGTTCGGGTAAAAGCTCTGTGTTTGCCTGACGATCTCTGTCTCCAACGAAATCTTCACTACTACCAAGCCTTGTCAGGATTCGCGCAGTATCGTGAGTGCCAATATGATTCATTAAAAGCTTCAGTGCCTCAGGCGGATAATTTTCGGTAATTGTGAGCACGGTATTTATAAAGTGTATACCGTCTGTACCTTTAAGAAAATCCACAATAGCATTAGCAAAGGGGTAATTCATAACCGAATCGAGCTGTTGACCTCGTAAGAACCGTCTTCTGACCCCATAGCTTACTTTATTAGAAGCATCCTCCCAAACCTCGCCTAAGAGGAAGTTTTCTTCACTCTCACTCTTAACCGCAAAACGAACCTTGTCAAGAAATTCATCGGGCAGCTCGTCGGCAACATCAAGGCGCCAACCCTTTATGCCCTTTTTAAGCCAATATCTTATAACACCGTTTTCACCGGTAATAAAATCTGCAAATGCAGGCTCGTTTTCGTTAGTTTCAGGAAGAGTAGATATTCCCCACCAGGATTCGTATTTATCGGGATATTGGGTGAAATTAAACCATTTATAATACGGAGACTCCTGTGATTGATACGCTCCAACAGTATCATATCTGCCGTATTTGTTAAAATATACACTGTCATCTCCTGTATGAGAAAAAACACCGTCAAGAATAATTCCTATCCCCCGTTTTTGGGCGGCGGCTATCAAATCACAAAGGTCTTGCTCGGTGCCCAAAGTCGGGTCTATTTTAAAATAGTCGGCTGTATTATAGCGATGGTTTGAGTGCGCTTCAAAAATAGGATTAAGATAAATACAGTTTACACCTAAGCTCTTTATGTAATCAAGCTTAGCTTCAATTCCCTTAAGGTCGCCGCCGTAGTAATCGTTACCGAGGCGACATTTATTATCCTTGGGCTGGCGATATTCCGGTTGCTTTGACCAATCGTTACAGTTGTAACGGTCATAAGGAACATTTTCTTTTTTTATTCCCGAATAAAAAAATCTATCAGGAAATATCTGATAAATTATGCCTCCCCCAAGCCAATCGGGAGTTTCAAAATCATTAGAATATACTGTTTGCTGCCACAAGCCGCCGTCCTTTGAAACAATACCTAAAGAGGTTTCGGTTTTGGTAACAGAAAATTCACCGTAATCGCTTGTGTATCTGAACCCGTACCAATAAAGTCCCTCTTTAAGAGCAATTTCGCACTCGTAAAAACGGTAATCCTCCAGCCATTCACCAGGTATCATTACAGTTTCTTGAGGCTTATCATCAGAATCGTTACGTATTGTTAAAAATGCAGTATGAACGTGAGCATCTCTATGAAGCAAAAGCCTTAGCCGAAGGGTTTCCCCCTCGGCTAAGGCTCCTATTTTACTTCTGTATAACGGATTTCTTGAATCAAACGGATAATAATTCATACTAAATTCCTATTATATTACTCAACCGGCTTTACATGCCATATATCCCTTGCATAGTCCTCAATAGAACGGTCGGCAGCAAAAATGCCCGACTTTGCAATATTTGTAAGTGACATTGCATTCCATACGTCACGGTCATTATAAAGCTTAGTGGCTTTCTTCTGTGCCCCGCAGTAATCAGCATAGTCAGCAAGCGCCATATATCGGTCATTATTTTTAAGTGAATTGTAGACATTATCAAATGGCTGACCTGAAATTCCCTTACCGATAAAGTCAAGAGCTTCTCTCAGCTCTGCATTATTGTTATAATACTGCAACGGTGAATAACCGTGCTTCTGTAATGACAGAACCTCAGGAGTCTGCATACCGAAGATGATTATATTATCATCACCTACAGCCTTATGAATTTCTACGTTAGCGCCGTCCTCAGTACCTAAAGTAACAGCGCCGTTCATCATTAGCTTCATATTACCTGTTCCGCTGGCCTCAGTGGAAGCAAGGGAAATCTGCTCACTTATATCAGCCGAAGGTATCATAAGCTCTGCAAGGCTTACACGGTAGTCCTCGAGAAAAGCAATTTTAAGCTTATCGTTAACTGCTCTGTCATTATCAATAACATTAGAAAGCTTATAGATCATCTGAATTATCTCTTTAGCAAACAGATAACCTGCCGCAGCCTTAGCACCAAAAATATAAGTCTTGGGTGTAAAATCAGCATTAGGATTGTTTTTAAGATACAGATATTCGCTGATGATATTCAGTGCATTAAGGTGCTGACGCTTATATTCGTGCAAACGCTTAACCTGCATATCGAAAATAGAATCGGGGTTGAGGGTTATACCGCAATTTTCCTTAACATAGTCAGCAAAGCGAACCTTATTGCTGTGCTTGATTTCAGCAAGCTTATCGAGTACAGACTTATCATCCTTATACTTCATAAGGTTTTCAAGCTGAGAAGCATCTTTTATAAATCCGTCACCAATAAGCTCGGTCAGATATTTTGTAAGCTCAGGGTTAGCCTGACAAAGCCAACGGCGGTGAGCGATACCGTTAGTAACATTGGTAAACTTTTCAGGAGTCATTCTTACATAATCCTTGAAAAGCTCGTCAACAAGAATCTTACTGTGAAGCTTTGAAACACCGTTTACTGTGTGACAGGTTGCAACACAAAGATTAGCCATTCGCACAAAACCGTTGCTTATAATAGCAGTGCGTTCTGCAAGCTGTGTGTCACCCGTCTTGCCGATAACCTCGGCTCTGTATCGGCGGTCAATTTCCTTAATAATCTGATAAATTCTCGGAATTCTCTGCTCAATAAGAGACTCGGGCCAACATTCAAGAGCCTCAGCCATAATGGTATGGTTGGTGTAAGCTACTGTTCCCTTAACAATGTCCCATGCTCTATCCCAAGTGTAGCCACATTCATCAAGCAAGAAACGCATAAGCTCAGGGATGCAAAGTGTCGGGTGAGTATCATTAATATGAATAGCTACCTTTTCGGGCAGATTTTCAAGAGTACTGTATTTATTAAGATGACGCTTTAAAATATCCTGAACAGATGCTGATACTAAGAAATACTGCTGACGAAGTCTTAAGGACTTACCCTCAATGTGATTATCCTCAGGATAAAGTACCTTTGAAATGGTTTCGGTCATAGCGCGCTGCTCAAGAGCTCTCACATAGTCACCCTGATTAAATGCCGACATATCAAAATCCTGACATTCGGCACTCCAAAGGCGAAGTGCATTTACGGTCTTACCGTCCTTACCTGCAACCATAAGGTCATAAGGTACAGCTCTTACAGTCTGATAGCCTGTATGCTCAATATGGTGATAGTTACCGTCCCACCATTCATCAATTTTACCGTCAAAGTTTACATCCACTGCACTGGCAGGCTTAGCTTCAAGCCATACGCCGCCTCCCGGAAGCCAGAAATCAGGCATTTCGGTCTGCCAACCATCAACCAGCTTTTGACGAAAAATACCCAACTCATAACGGATACAGTAACCCATTGCAGGATAACCGCCTGTAGAAAGTCCGTCTAGGAAGCAGGCAGCCAAACGTCCGAGACCGCCGTTACCTAAGCCTGCATCAGGCTCTAAATCATAAAGCTTATCAAGCTTAACCTTAAATTTAGCCAAAGCCTTACTCATAGTTTCGGTAAGCTCAAGGTTATAAAGGTTATTTTTGAGTGAGCGACCCATAAGGAACTCCATACTCATATAGTAAACTGTTTTTGCTTCTTGCTCGTCAGTAGCCTTTTTAAATTCGGCACGACGTTCATTCATAATTTCAAGCAGCACCAAAACACAGGCTTTGTAAAAAAGTTCATCCGAAGCAAGGTTCGGTGTTACACCAAAATTGTGTGAAAGCTTTTTCTCGATCATAGTTGCGATATTCGCTACTGTATATTTTGCCATCGTAACATCTCCAATATATACTTATTCATTTTAGCATACTTTTATTAGAAACCATTGTTTCTTCTAGTCATAATCATAATCATTATTATTTACTTATTATAATACAATATTCGTTTAATTTTTGCAAGTAATATCTATAACTATAAATCACTAATTTTTTATATAGTTTGCACAAAATATTTAAAAAAATTAATAAATTTTCAAACAATTTCGGCAATTGGTACAATTTTTCCTTTAATTTCTCTGCAGTGCTGTGCTAATTCTAAGCGAATATCTCAGCAATTAATTAGAAATAAATTTGCTGAAAATATGAATTTTTTTAAATAAGCATATAAATAATATTAAATTAAAAAAAGCTATAACAAATTCGTATGTCATAGCTTTTAAAAATCACTTTTTACCAGTTGAGCCGAAACCGCCCTCACCGCGTACCGTATCAGAAAGAGTATCGGTTTCAGTGTATTCCACCTTTAAAAACGGAGTGATTACAAGCTGAGCTATACGCTCACCGTCTGCAATGTTCTGAGCTTCGCCCGAATGATTATGGAGAGCCACCATAATTTCGCCTCTGTAATCACTATCAATAACACCAACCTTATTTGCAGGTGCCAAGCCTCTTTTAGTAGCAATTCCGCTTCTTGCATAAATAAGGCCTGCATAACCCTCAGGAATTTCAAGAGAAAGACCTGTGTGGATAAGCTTGGTTTCCCCTGCCGCTATCGTGATCTCGCCACCCTCGCAGGCATAAAGATCAGCACCTGCGGCAAATTCTGTGCCAAAGGTAGGCTTTACAGCCTTATCGTTAAGCTTTTTAAAATTTACATTTATCATATTATCTACTTTCCTTTTCGCAAAATAAATAGATTTAAAAAATTGTTCAGAAAGCCGTTTTGAAGTGAGCGGTGCTGTACAAAATTACCGTTCCATCACAAAAAACGGTATTATGGACAATTTTATTCGTATATATTGCCGCTACCCATTTTTCTTTGCCATACACCGTCTAACCAAGCTGTTTCTTTAATCTCTAACGATTTTTTAACATCAATTATCCTTTGATTAGATGAGCCTCTGAAAAGAAGGTCGGGGCTTTTAAGCTCCTCAACAAACTTTCCGTCTACCAAAACATCGATATTCTCTAACATTTTCATAACAGTTTTGATATTTCCAACTGTGCCTTCAAGCAACTGTTTATCAAAAACAAAGCCTGTGTAGCACCAAACTGTTTTTTGAGGCATTTTTTCTTTAAGAGTGGTCAAAAGCTCTGCTAACGCCTCCTGGTTTTCGGGCTCAAACGGCTCGCCGCCCAAAAGCGAAAAGCCCTCGATATAGCTTGGTTCTAATGCTTTTAAAATCCCGTCTGCCACTTCTTTTGTAAAAGGCTTGCCGTAATTAAAATCCCAAGCCTCACTGTTAAAGCAATTCTTGCATTTATGACGGCAACCGCTTACAAAGAGCGAAACTCTGACACCAGGTCCGTTTGCAATATCGAATTTTTTAATAGTTGCATAATTCATCTGAAAAGCTCATTCCCTTAGCCAAAGCATTTTAACTTGAATCGGATTTATTTTTATTACCTTAAAAAACGGAGCGACGGTCACCGCCGCTCCGTTAATTGTGAAATTACAGGTGCAATACTCTTTCTTTGATTTCCTGTGTTCTGCCCTGATTCCAGTACTGTGTACCGATATATCCGCATGTGCGACGAGCAACATTCATTCTGTCCTGATCGGTGTTACCGCAGTTAGGACAGGTCCAAACCAATTTGCCGTGCTCATCCTCCTCAATACCGATTTCACCGTCAAATCCGCAGTTATGACAATAGTCACTTTTGGTATTAAGCTCAGCATACATAATATTGTCATAAATAAACTGCATTACCGAAATAACCGCATCAATGTTGTTCTGCATATTAGGTACTTCTACATACGAAATAGCGCCGCCGGGAGAAAGAAGCTGGAACTTGGCCTCTAAAGCCAGCTTTTCAAATGCATCTATTTCTTCACTTACGTGAACATGGTAGCTGTTTGTAATATAGTTTCTATCAGTAACACCCTTAACAGTACCAAAACGCTTCTGCAAGCACTTAGCAAACTTATAGGTTGTACTCTCAAGCGGTGTGCCGTAAAGTGAATAGTCAATATTTTCGGCAGCCTTCCACTTAGCAGTATACTCATTAAGCTTTTTCATTACCTTTAAGCCGAATTCCTCACCCTCAGGTTCGGTAAGCTTTTTGCCGTTCATACTGTAAACACATTCCCAAAGACCTGCATAACCAAGAGAAAGAGTAGAATATCCCCCGTGGAGATACTTATCAATAGTCTCGCCTTTTTTAAGACGAAGCAATGCGCCGTACTGCCAAAGAATGGGAGCAGCATCCGAAACAGTGCCGGTAAGACGCTCGTGACGAGCCTGCAAAGCTCTGTGGCAAAGCTCCATTCTTTCGTCGAATATCTTCCAGAATTTTTCCTCGTCACCGCCTGCTGAAAGACCTATATCCACAAGGTTTACGGTTACAACGCCCTGATTAAAGCGCCCGTAATACTTAGGCTTACCGTCCTCGTCAACAAAGGGAGTAAGGAAGCTTCTGCAGCCCATACAGGTATAGCAATGACCCTCGCCGTTTTTGTCAACCTTATTTTCGAGCATAATTTTTTCGGAAATATAGTCAGGAACCATTCTCTTTGCGGTACACTTAGCTGCAAGCTGAGTCAAATACCAATACTCTGTTCCCTCTTTTATATTATCTTCTTCGAGCACATAAATAAGCTTAGGAAAAGCAGGGGTAATCCAAACACCCTTCTCGTTCTTAACACCCTGATAACGTTGCTTTAATACCTCTTCAATAATCATAGCAAGGTCTTTTTTCTCTTGCTCATTCTTAGCCTCATTAAGATACATAAATACAGTAACAAAGGGAGCCTGACCGTTTGTGGTCATAAGGGTTACAACCTGATACTGTATAGTCTGAACACCCTTGCGGATTTCATCACGAAGGCGCTTTTCGGCAATTTCCTTAATCTTATCGTCATTAATATCCTCAATACCGTCAAGCTCAGCCTTAACGTCAAAATAAAGCTTTTTACGGCTTATATCAACAAAGGGTGCTAAATGAGCAAGACTTATACTCTGTCCACCGTATTGACAGGAAGCAACCTGAGCTATAATCTGGGTTGCAATGTTACAAGCAGTTGAGAAGGTATGAGGCTTCTCAATATAAGTACCGCTGATAACAGTACCGTTCTGAAGCATATCCTCAAGGTTAACAAGGTCGCAGTTGTGCATATGCTGAGCAAAATAGTCAGCATCGTGGAAATGGATAAGACCTCTTTCGTGAGCATCAACAATATCGGGCTCTAAAAGAATACGCTTGGTAATATCCTTACTAACCTCACCTGCCATATAGTCACGCTGAACGCTGTTTACGGTAGGATTCTTGTTAGAGTTTTCCTGCTTAACTTCCTCGTTATTGCACTCGATAAGGCTTAAAATCTGCTCATCGGTGGTATTAGATTTACGAACCAATGCACGTGTATAACGGTAGGTAATGTAACGGCGAGCCACATCAAAGGCACGCTGATTCATAATCTGGTCCTCTACCATATCTTGTATTTCTTCCACACTTAAGGAACGGTTCATATTTGCTGCAGCGCTTTCGACATCCTCCGCAATTCGCTTTATCTGGATTTCGGACATACGCTCGCTGGGAACAACACTATCGTTAGCCTTAGTTACAGCTATTACGATTTTTTTGGGGTCAAACTCAACTTCTGCCCCACTTCTTTTAATAATTTTCATAGTTTCACTTCCCCAAAATATGCAATCAATTTTTTTATTAACATACAATATATTGTGTAGCAGATATAATTATATCATAAGTCAAAAAAAAATCAAGGGCAATTTTAAAAAAGTTTAAATTTTCCAACTTTTTGTTATTTTTGACATATTATTAAATTATAATTTATATCTTTCAACGAAAAAGTAAAGCATAAAAAATAATGACGTTTTAATGTGATACTCCGTTAATAGCATCACGCTAAAGCGTCATTATTGTTATACAATATGTTGGATACTGTAAACATTTACTTATATTTAAATGTTCGCAGATTTTATAATTTATTCGCTATTCTTTTTAGGCTTCGCTCCTCTAATTTCAAAACGCAGTAGAATAGTAACTAAAGCACGTAAGATTATTACTGCGCCCAGCATTATTAATTCCTTAATATCACGTACCAGCACTGTTTTAAGTATCTCAGCAGCCATTTTGAATTCAAGAGCAGTTGCAAGACCTGTTGCAAAAAGAAACTGCAAATCGTAGCTCTTTTTAAAGAATGTGTTATGAATATATTGCCAGAAAGCTTTACAGGCACTCCAGATAACTATTATAATTCCCATAATTTCAAGGATGGAAATGATATAAGGCAATATCAATTCAATAAAATCTTTTATAACATTATCAGCCATCTTTTAAGCCTTTCCTTAATTACTAAAATAACTATTTACTGAAAAAGGAGAACCTCAAAAATGGGGTTCTCCTTTAAATTAGAAATTAATGATTAACCGTTGATAGCGGTAACAACGCCGGAACCTACGGTACGACCACCCTCACGGATAGCGAAACGAAGACCCTCTTCAATAGCGATAGGAGTGATAAGCTCAACATCCATATCTACATTATCGCCAGGCATACACATCTCTGTACCAGCGGGAAGAGTGATAACACCGGTAACGTCAGTAGTTCTGAAATAGAACTGGGGACGATAGTTGTTGAAGAAAGGAGTATGACGTCCACCCTCTTCTTTGCTGAGAACGTAAACCTGACCATGGAACTTTGTATGGGGGTTGATAGAACCGGGCTTACAAAGAACCTGACCACGCTCAACATCCTCACGGCCTACACCACGAAGAAGTGCACCTACGTTATCACCAGCCTCACAGTATGTGAGAGTCTTACGGAACATTTCCATAGAAGTAACAACAGTCTTAGCGCGTTCTTCGGTAAGACCGATGATTTCTACTTCGTCACCAGCGTTAAGCTGACCACGCTCAACACGGCCTGTAACAACAGTACCACGACCGGAAATTGTCATAACGTCCTCGATAGGCATAAGGAAAGGCATATCAGCCTTACGGTCAGGAGTAGGAATATAGCTGTCAACAGCATCCATAAGTTCCTGGATAGGAGCATATACAGGATCAGAAGGATCAGTAGAAGCACTGTCAAGAGCCTGGAAAGCAGAACCCTTAATGATAGGTGTATCATCGCCGGGGAACTCATACTTATCAAGAGTCTCGCGGATTTCCATCTCAACGAGCTCGAGAAGCTCTTCATCGTCAACAAGGTCAGTCTTGTTCATGAATACAACGATATAAGGAACGCCAACCTGACGAGCGAGGAGTAAGTGCTCCTTAGTCTGAGCCATAGGACCGTCAGTAGCAGCGATAACAAGGATAGCACCGTCCATCTGAGCAGCACCGGTGATCATGTTCTTAACATAGTCAGCGTGTCCGGGGCAGTCAACGTGTGCATAGTGACGAGCATCAGTCTCGTACTCAACGTGTGCGGTATTGATTGTAATACCACGCTCTCTCTCTTCGGGAGCCTTATCGATGTTGGAATAATCCTCGAAAGATGCCTGACCCTTAAGGGAGAGGTACTTAGTGATTGCTGCGGTTAAAGTAGTCTTACCATGGTCAACGTGACCGATGGTACCAATGTTTACGTGGGGCTTATTTCTTTCAAAAGCTGCCTTTGCCATTGTGAATTTCCTCCTTAGAAATTAAAATAATAAGTTTAAATTTAGTTTACCAAATTAATGGTAGAATTTCAAGTATTATTTACGCAAAATTAATCTTTCTTTGCTCTTGCGCTAATAATTTTCTCAGAAATGCTCTTAGGCACTTCCTTATAGCCGTCAGGTTCCATTACATACTGACCGCGTCCCTGTGTTTTGGAACGGAGGTCGGTAGCGTAACCGAACATATCGCCGAGAGGTACTCTTGCATTAATCTGCTTAACGCCTGCGCGGTCCTCAAAGCCCTGGATTTCACCACGACGAGAGTTAAGGTCGCCGATAACGTCACCCATATATTCTTCAGGAACGATTACTGTTACCTTCATAATAGGCTCTAAGAGAACAGGATCTGCTAAACGGCAAGCCTCTTTGAATGCCATAGAACCAGCAATCTTAAATGCCATTTCAGAAGAGTCAACTTCATGGTAAGAACCGTCATAAAGAGTAACCTTAACGTCAACAACAGGATAGTTAGCAAGTACGCCAGCCTGTAATGCGCCCTTAACACCGGCATCAACCGCAGGAATGAATTCCTTCGGAATTGTACCACCGGTTACAGAATTGATGAATTCATAACCCTTACCGGACTCGTTAGGCTCAACAATGATCTTAACGTGACCGTACTGACCTGAACCACCGGACTGACGCTTGTACTTAGTTTCGTGGTCAACCTTCTTGCGGATGCTTTCTTTGTAAGCAACCTGAGGAGCACCAACGTTTGCTTCAACCTTAAATTCACGGAGCAAACGGTCAACAATGATTTCGAGGTGTAACTCACCCATACCAGCGATGATGGTCTGTCCAGTTTCTTCATCGGTGTAAGCCTTAAAGGTAGGATCTTCTTCTGCAAGCTTTGCAAGAGCGATACCCATCTTTTCCTGACCTGCTTTAGTCTTAGGCTCAATAGCAACACGGATAACAGGCTCAGGGAAGTTCATAGACTCCAGCACAACGGGGTACTTTTCATCACAAAGGGTATCACCTGTGGTGGTATTCTTAAGACCAACTGCTGCGGCAATATCACCTGCATAACAGGTCTCAAGATCCTCACGGTGGTTAGCGTGCATCTGAAGGATACGTCCCATACGCTCTTTGCTCTGCTTTACAGAGTTGTAAACACCGGCGCCTGCATCAACAGTACCTGAATATACACGGAAGAAGCAGATCTTACCAACAAATGGGTCGGTAGCAATCTTGAATGCGAGAGCTGCAAAAGGCTCTGTATCAGAAGAATGTCTAACCTCTTCCTCATCGGTATCAGGGTTAACACCCTTGATAGCCTCAACGTCGGTAGGAGCGGGCATATAATCTACTACAGCATCAAGCAAAGGCTGAACGCCCTTATTTCTGTAGGATGTACCGCAGCAGATAGGAACCATGCTGTTAGCGATAGTGGACTGACGGATGATCTTTTTGATCTGATCTACTGTGGGCTCTTCACCCTCGAAGTATTTCTCCATCAATTCCTCGTCCTGCTCAACAACGTGCTCAATAAGCTCGGTACGGTATTTGTTAGCAAGCTCGAGCATATCCTCAGGGATATCCTCTTCTCTTACATCTTTACCAAGGTCATCATAGTAAACAATAGCTTTCATAGAAACTAAGTCTATGAGTCCCTTGAAGGTGTCCTCAGAACCGATAGGTAACTGAATCGGAACGCCGTTACAGTTGAAACGTTCTTTGATCATATCAAGAACGCGATAGAAGTCAGCACCCATAATATCCATCTTATTAACATAGATCATACGGGGTACTTTATATTCGTCAGCCTGACGCCAAACGGTTTCAGACTGAGGCTCAACACCGCCTTTAGCACAAAGAACGGTTACAGAACCGTCAAGTACACGGAGTGAACGCTGAACTTCAACTGTAAAGTCAACGTGTCCGGGGGTGTCGATAATATTGATACGATGGTCTTTCCAGAAACAGGTAGTAGCCGCAGAAGTAATGGTAATACCTCTCTCCTGCTCTTGCTCCATCCAGTCCATGGTAGCGCCGCCATCATGAGTTTCACCCATCTTACGGTTGACACCGGTATAGAAAAGGATACGCTCGGTGGTGGTGGTTTTACCTGCGTCGATATGTGCCATAATACCAATATTTCTTGTCATATCAAGAGATACTTTTCTAGGCATATAAATCTCCATTCTGCCGTTACACGGCAAACAAAAGTGTTTTTAAACTACCATCTGTAGTGAGCAAAAGCTCTGTTTGCTTCTGCCATCTTATGGGTATCCTCACGCTTCTTGAAAGCGCCACCCATTTCGTTGACAGCATCCATGATTTCACCGGCTAAACGCTCCTTCATAGTTCTTTCGGAACGTGCACGGCTGTAGGTTGTTAACCAACGAAGACCTAAGGTCTGCTTTCTTTCAGGACGAACCTCAAAAGGAACCTGATAGGTTGCACCGCCCTTACGAACAGCCTTGACTTCGAGCTGAGGCATAACATTTTCCATAGCAGCATCGAAAACCTCAAGTGGGTCCTTACCTGTTTTTTCACTGATAATGTCGAATGCGCCGTATACGATCTTCTGAGCTACACCCTTCTTACCGTCAAGCATGATGTTGTTGATAAGGCGAGTAACGATTTTTGAATTGTATACAGGATCCGGCAATACGTCACGTTTAGCAATAAAGCCTCTTCTTGGCACTTTGCTTCCCTCCTTCATAGTAATGATATCATAGGTACTCGAGTAACTTCCCCGTTGTTCCAAGCAAGGCATAAATATCTATATATAAATGCCGCTGCCTGTTCTGCAGCAGAGATTACTTACTTTAAATTACTTTGCACCTGCTTTTGGACGCTTTGCGCCGTACTTAGAACGGCTCTGCATTCTCTTTGCAACACCCTGAGCATCAAGGGTACCTCTAACGATGTGATAACGCACACCGGGGAGATCCTTAACACGTCCGCCACGAATAAGAACTACGCTGTGCTCCTGCAAGTTGTGTCCGATACCGGGAATGTAAGCAGATACTTCGATTCCGTTGGAAAGACGTACTCTCGCAATTTTACGGAGTGCAGAGTTAGGCTTCTTAGGTGTGGAAGTCTTAACGGCTGTGCAAACGCCGCGCTTCTGAGGAGAATCGTTATCGGTAGGCTGACGCTTCATAGAGTTATAACCCTTTAAAAGAGCCGGAGCCTTAGCCTTTTTCTCAACAGTTTCACGGCCACTGCGAACCAACTGGTTAAACGTAGGCACTATTACACCTCTCCTTTCTTGAAAATTCACAAAGCGGAATTACCCATAATTCCGCATGCTAAGACAGTTTATCACAAATATCAAGATATGTCAATCACTTTTTATCCAAAAATTATTTAAAAATTAAATGCTTAATTTTGGCAAGAAACGGTTTTAATTTAATTTTCCAAAAATATCTGAACGGATAGCTCAAACGGTTTAAAAATATATACGAATGATACTTTTTACTTGTAGCGCAATCATAATACTTACCGTTGCGATAAAAAGCCTTAAGCACTCCTACTATATTCTCATCTGTGACATCATATTCATTTCTGTATAGATTATCTCCCCTGATAACATAACCGTTATCGGTTAGCTTTATTATGCGGTGAAGCACCAATTTGTCACATCCCGCTCTCCTATAAAGAGGAACATCGTTCTTTTTAAGCTTTCTGTTAACACGTTCAACTATAGCTATATCCCTGTGTTCCCTGAGCATAGGTTCCATACTGATACCGCTGGTGAGCACTGAAATTTCAGAGCTTATCTTTAATGCTTCATCCGCATTCATTAATGCCTTATCCATTATTCCAGAATTTCAGCTTCCTGAAGCTTTGCTACAAATTCTTCAACAGTCTCTCTTATTTCTGACTCTGCCTCATCAGGGAAATCCTTTTGCATAGCTGCTACTATATCATCAACTGTCACATTATTTTTCAGCATATTGAAAATATACGCACCAACATCGTTCATTTTAATAAAACCGTTGAATTTGCCCAAGTCCTCACCTACAGCAACAGCCACTATTTTATCTGCAACCTCGTTTGTTACAAAATTGTACCTTAGTTTCATAAATCGCATCTCCTGTCATTTAATATTAAATATTGTATTATAAGCAGTCTGGGCGGCTGTTATATCCATATTGCATTTAATTTTCCACAGCTTACAACTGTTTATAAATTTGTTTATAAGCTGCATTGTACTAAGTACAGCCATAGGCTCCTTAGGTATGTATACCTGATTAAAAATAAAGTCAACCGCTTCAGATGCTTTCATCGGCACACATGAATTCTCTTTTGCTCTTTCGATAAAGCATATATGCTTAACTTGGGTTTTTGAATTACAACCCAAGTTTTCCTTACCGCACCAAGGTGTACCGTAGCCATAAGCAGTATCAGGTTCGCTGTCGAAAAACCTTATAATAGGCTTATCCCCGTTAACAACCTTTAATCTATCGCCCAAAAGCTTTTTCCAGAGTCTCATATGAGTTGTTTTACCTGTACCGCTGTGCGCCGCAAAGGCAATACCCGTACCGTCAACATCAAAAAGCGCTGAGTGAAGAACAAAAGCATTATTTTGTGGCAGCCAATCAGCCAATTTTCTATAAAACGCTATCGTTTCAATATACCCATTTGAATACTCCGCATCAGCCAACTGCTTTTCGGCATCAATATCAGCCTCGGTAAGCTTTAGTGTGACATCAGGAACACCGTTAGCCTCATAATCAAGGCAGAGCTTACGCATTTGTTCATACAAGCCTTCATATTCAATTTTAAAATCAGCAAAGGAATAAATCATCAAACCCCGCCCATCATACATAATTATATTTAATAATACTATATTTAAAAGCTTTAGTCAATTTTTTTGTCATTTGATTTCAGGATGTCTTTTAGCTACAATAGAAAAAGCATCCTCGGCAATATCCACTGCTAGGCGAATATCATCATCAGTAACGGCAGCATTAATAAAATGATTATGGTGTGAGGTTATAAAAAGTCCTCTCCCCACACACTCAGCCACCCATTCCTGATGAAGCATAAGACTGTCATCATTGGCTATTCTAAGGTAAAAGAGTGCAGGCTCACCTGAAATTATAAGGTCAAAGCCGTGCTCATGTCCTGCGGCTTTAAGTCCCTCGCAAAGCTTTGTTCCTTTTTCTCTGAAAAGCGTGGGTGTGTCTAGCCTTTTCATTTTATTGATTGTGGCAATGCAAGCCGCAAAGGGAACGGCGCTCATCCAATAAGAGCCTGTAAAGGAAAGCGATGAAGCAGTAGCCTTTAAAAATTCTTTACCGCAAGCTGCTGACATATTATAGCCGTTAGCTAAAGCTTTGCAGAAACATATAATATCTGCTTTTATTCCGTAAAAACGATCGCTGCCTCCAAGGTCTAAACGGAAGCCTGTACGCACATCATCAAAAATAAGTATAATTCCGTGCTTATCGCAAAAATCCCTTACCTTTTGCCATTCCTCGTGTGAGGACACACGGTTATCATAAAAATTACCGTGGTCGTAAGGCTGAGCTATAATTGCGGCAATATCGCCCTTACTTTCAATATAAGCCTTTTCCAAAGCCTCCATATCAAACCAAGGAACGATTATGTTGTTTGCAACATCCTCAGGTAAAATACCGGGGTAATCCGCCTTCATAGCCCAAGGGTCGTTTCCGTGATAATAGCCTTTGAAGAAAACTATCTTTTTCTTACCCGTGTGTGCTCTAGCACACATTATGGAAAAGGTGGTAGCATCAGTACCGTTTTTCATAAAGAAAGCCCAGTCGGCTGTTTCTACAGTGTCACAGAGTAATTCGGCACACTCTACCATTTTATAGGAGGGTGCAGTAACACAGTTGCCTGCCTTTAGCTGTTCTAAAGCTGCTGCGTCAATTTCGGGGTCATTATATCCCAAAACATTGGGACCATAAGCACACATAAAATCGAGATATTTGTTACCGTCCATATCCCAAAAATATGTACCCTCTGCTTTCGAACTTATAAGCGGCCATTTATCAAGTGGCAAAAATAAGCCCTCCGAAGGACCTAAATGTCCGTACACGCCTGACGGAATAACCTTTAAAGCACGTTCAAACCACTCTCGGCTTTTTGTATGCGAATATTCGGGGAATTTGCTCATAGCGGGCACCTCCTATGCAAGATATAAAGACACTCGGTCAAGTATTCGATTAATATTATCCACCATAGAAATCATACCCTTTAAGGCTATATTACCCTTACACATTTCATTTATGGTAGAAACTGTACCAGCAAACAGACCATTTGCCAAATCAATATCCGAGAATTCCATAACCGCTCTCGGGTTTTCAGTCTTTTCTTTTATCACGCTGAATTTATGGTCATTAACCCTTATAGTAGCATAAGCTACATCTTTTATACCTAAAAGCACATCACCGTCAACAGTATTTCCGGCTGAAATTTTTGCAATAGAGTCGGAATTTGCAAGCCCTGATATTGCTCCTGCTACGGTATACATAGTAAGAATTGTGCTTTCCTCAAAAAAAGCTCTGTTCTTAAGGCTTTCTTCTGTCGGTCTTAATAATTCGGTAAGACGGTCGGTAAGCTTTGTGAAAGGCCCTAACAAAAAGCCTAAAAGCTTAAAAACGCCTTTTACAGGCATACCAGGCTTAGCTTGATCTATAAGTAAATTGAATTTTTCTGGTGAAGAAAAATTCATTTTGCAGTTGCAGCCGTCACTTCCCTCGGTTATTCTGCACCCCTCTTTAGAAAAATGAAAGGTGCGGCAAGGACCGTCTTTAACACTAAAGCAGAGCGACACCTCATTTTTAATGGCATTGAGTATTTCCTTTGCAGTATCATCTATCTCACACAAATTTTCAAGTGCACCGAGCACTCCGTACATATTTGCATAAGCCAATGCCCTTTGCTCTACCATAATTATCCCTCCGTTCTCTGCTCATCAAGTGACAGTGAAAAGCTCGGCATAAATTCCTTTAAGAAAATGTTTGCCTCTTCCATATTCATTTCCTCAATCGCATTGCGTATGGTTTTTTCCGCAACCGCAAACTCACTGTTGCCCATATTAAGCTCTTCGGTGCATTTTATAAGCGCCGAGATTTTATCCGCCGCTTTAACAAGCCTTACGGTAATTGGGTCAGGATTATAAATGGAAGTAAAATCACCCTTGAAATCATCGGGCAACATACCCATAAGCTCTTTTTCAGCAGCGGCTTCTATCTGCTTATAAGCTGACTTTATTTCACTGTTATAGTATTTTATAGGAGTAGGCATATCCCCCGTTATTATTTCAGAGGTATCATGATACATAGCCACCGTTGCCACATAATAAGGCTCAGCTTTTCCGCCAAGCCGCTTACGATTAATAATCGCTAAAGCGTGGGCTATCTGTGCCACCTCTAAAGAATGTTCGCTTAAATTTTCTCTTCTTGTATTTCTCATAAGCCCCCAACGATAGATATTTTTCATTCGGGACATCATAGCATAAAAATGATTTTGCAAATTTATCACACCTTCGCAATTCAGCCTATTGAATATTATAGCTTTTACTGATATAATAATATAAAGTGTTTCAAATATCAATAAAAGATTTTTAAAAAAGGATACATTTATAATGAATTTTTCAGAACACAAAAATTTATTGTTAAGACCGACTAAAGAGAAAAAGCTTTCTACTTTTTTAATTGCTATACTTGTGGCTTCTGCCTTTTTTATACCGTATATGGTTATGAGTGAGGGTTATTTCATCTTTTACGGTGACTTTAACGTTCAGCAGATACCATTTTATCAGGAATGCCACAAGGCTATAAGAGAGGGCAATATTTTCTGGAGCTGGACTACCGACCTCGGTGCTAACTTTATTGGCTCATACAGCTTTTACCTTTTAGGAAGTCCCTTTTTCTGGCTGACACTTCCGTTCCCTAACAGCTTTGTTCCTTATTTAATGGGTCCTCTTCTTATTTTGAAATTCGGTTGTGCTGCTCTTACGTCATATATGTATATCCGTCGCTTCACAAGAACACCCGAAGCCGCTCGCCTTGGCGGAATATTATACGCTTTTTCAGGCTTTTCGGTATATAACATATTCTTCAACCATTTTCACGAGGCAATAATCCTATTCCCGTTGCTTCTTTTGTCTCTCGAATTGCTTATTACCGAAAACCGCCGTTTTGGCTTTGCATTAATGGTTTGTCTTTGCTCAGTTGCAAATTACTTTTTCTTTTTCGGTATGGTTGTATTTACCGTTATCTACTTCTTTGTACGTATCGGCTCAAAGGCACTCAAGTTTAAGCTCTCACGATTTACCGTTCTCGTTTTCGAGGGGATTTTAGGTCTTGCCCTTTCTGCATTTCTGTTATTACCGTCATATCTTGCTATTGCCGATAATTACCGTTTATCCAACCATCTGCTTGGCTGGAGTGCTATTATGTACGGCAAAGAGCAGATTTACGGCAATATTTTAGAGTGCTTCTTCTTCCCGCCTGATATTCCTGCTCGCCCCGTGTTCTTCCCAGGTGCCAATGTTAAGTGGTCGTCCTTAGGCGGTTGGCTTCCCCTTTTCAGTATGGTGGGCGTTTTTGTTTTGTTCTCACAAAGAAAAAATCACTGGCTTAAAAGAATTATCGGTATCTGTATTTTTATGGCTCTAGTCCCTGTTTTAAATAGTGCTTTTTATGCCTTTAATACCGCTTACTATGCACGATGGTTCTATATGCCTATCCTTATGATGTGCCTTGCCACAGTTTCTCTTACCGAGGACCGCACCGTAAATTGGTCTTCAGGCTATAAGTGGGTTCTGGGTATAACCGCAGCAGTCACCGCCGTTATAGGCTTCTTCCCGCAGAAAAATTCCGAGGGTAAACTGATTTTCGGTCTTTACTCACAGGGTAGCGATGCTGACGACAAACTTATGTATACCGTCCGTTTCTGGATCGCCTGCCTTATAAGCATCGTAAGCCTTCTTGTTTTGGGTATGCTTTTGAAAATATTAAAGAAAAACCTCAAAGCCTTTTACCGTGTTGCATTGCCTGCTGTTTGCATTATAACCATTATTTATGCAAATGTTTTTATTGCCAGCGGACGCTCACACTCTTACGAAATAAAAGAGGTTATGATCGATCAGCTTATTGAAGGAAATGTTTATTTAGAGGACGACAGTGAATTCCGTGTAGATGTTTATGGCGGTGTAGATAATACCTCTATGTATTTAGGACTTTCAGGTATAAACGCCTTTCACTCCATAGTACCAGGATCTATATTTGAGTATTATGATTATATAGGTGTCGACCGCAGTGTAGGAAGCCGACCTGATACAGATGTTTATGCTATCCGTCCATTGCTTTCGGTAAAATATCTTCTAAACCGAAAGGACGGCGAAAGCTTTGTTGATGAAGATACCCACGAAACCCATATGTCGGGATATTCTTATCTCAAAACCGACAGCGGATATTATATTTATGAAAATGAAAATTATATCCCATATGGCTTCTCTTATAACTACTATATGAGCTACGATTTCTGTAACGGTTATAACGAAACCTCACGCCCTAATCTTATGCTAAAAGCGATACTCCTAACAGACGAACAGATAGAAAAATACGGTCACTTAATGGAAAATATCGAGTATATACCCTTAGCTGCCACCTTGGAGGAGGATACAACTACGCTCTCCCTTTCTGATGAAGCTTTGGAAATCGACTGCAAAAACCTTAGCACGACCTCTGCCTATTATTTTAAAAAAGATAATAACGGTTTTACTGCAAAAGTAGAACGTGATAGTGAAAGCCTTGTATTCTTCTCTATTCCCTATGATAAGGGCTGGTCTGCTACAGTAAACGGCACAGAGACAGAAATTGAAAAGGTAAACGCAGGCTTTATGGCAGTAAAGGTAGGTGCAGGAAACAGTGAAATCCGCTTCACCTATATGACCCCGGGTCTTTTAAACGGTATAAAAATCACCACTGTAGCAACACTTGTATTTATTATCTATATGATAGCCTTTACTGTTTACAGCAAAAATCACCCTACTGACACCAAATATCCTGAGGGCGAAAGCCTGTTAAAAGATTGGCGCAAGCAGGAGCTTGATGATGTTCGCAGCTCTTTAGAACACGAACCCGAGCAAAATAAAAAAAGAAGTATATTTGACGATAACTCGGATATAAACATTCCCCCAATAGAGAACGCCTTTAACGGTGGATTTAAAATTAATACTGACGCCTTTGATGAGGATAAATAAGCTTGTAAATCTTATAAAAATATGATATTATATTTAAATATTAGTTTTTAAAACTTAATTTGAGGAATGATTTATATGTGTCAAGAAAATATAATTACACCTAAAAAGAAAGTATTAAGCTGCATTCAGCCCAGCGGTATGTTAACGCTCGGCAACTATTTGGGAGCTCTTAAAAATTGGACTGCTATGCAGGATGAGTTTGACTGCACCTTTGCTGTAGCCGACCTTCACGCAATAACCGTCCGTCAGGAGCCTGCGGCACTTCGTTCACAGATATATTCTACCTACGCATTACTTTTGGCTTTAGGTCTTAACCCTGATAAAAACACTGTTTTTATACAGTCTCATGTGCCTGAGCACGCAAACCTTTCGTGGCTCTTATCCTGCAATACCCAGTTTGGAGAAATGTCACGTATGACTCAGTTTAAGGATAAATCCGCAAAGCACCCTGAGAATGTAAATGTAGGTCTTTTCTCCTACCCTGTGCTTATGGCAGCTGATATTTTACTCTATCAGCCTGATTACGTTCCCGTTGGTGCTGACCAAAAGCAACACCTTGAAATAGCGCGTGATATAGCTACCCGCTTTAACAATATTTACGGTGATGTATTCACCATCCCTGAGCCTTACATTCCAAAGGCGGGTGCCCGTATAATGAGTCTGCAGGATCCCTCTAAAAAGATGTCCAAGTCGGACGATAATCCAAACGCATGGGTTGCCATTCTTGATGATAAGGATACTGTTATCCGCAAGTTTAAGCGTGCTGTTACCGATTCTGAGGCTTGTGTCAGAATGAGCGAGGATAAGCCCGGTATTTCAAACCTTATCACTATTTATTCTACCGTTACAGGCAAAACCGTAGCAGAAACCGAAAAAGAATTTGAAGGCAAAGGCTACGGCGACTTTAAATTGGCAGTAGGTGAAGCCGTTGCCGATACTTTGGCACCTGTAAAACAACGTTATGACGAAATAATCAAGGATAAAAAGGCTCTTGAAGTGTTCTATCGAGAGGGTGCCCAAAAGGCCGAAAAAATAGCTCGCAAAACCTACTTCAAAGCAATGAAAAAGGTCGGTTTCGTGCTATGAGCTTTCCACTTGTAGGAAACAGTAAAATAGCCTTGGCCCTTACCAACGCATTACGTGAAAAACGCTTGCCCCACGCTATTTTAATTGAGGGGGACCCAGGTACGGGCAGACATACTTTGGCAAACTTTATATCTGCCGCCGCAGTTTGCAGCAGTGATAATGTTCCCTGTAAAAAATGTAAAAACTGCGGTCTCCAAAAAGTAGGCTCTCACCCCGATATTATGATCACTGCTCCTGAAGAGGGCAAAAAAAATATTGCCGTAGCTCAGATAAGAGCTCTTAGAAGTGAAGCTTATATAAAACCGCATTTGGCTTCCTGCCGCGTTTTTATAATTGACTGTGCTGATACTTTAAACGAGCAATCCCAAAACGCACTTTTAAAGGTTTTGGAAGAGCCTCCCGGCAATGCTGTGTTTATACTTATCGCCGAAAGTAAGGCTTCGTTGCTTGAAACCATAATTTCAAGATGTGTGGTACTAACGCTCAGCTGCCCTGAAACTGATATTGCACTGGAATATATAAAAGAAACTACCGAATACCCTGAAGTTGATATATCGGCAGCATTAAGCTCGAGCCAAAATAATATCGGCAAAGCTCTTATGATACTTAAGGGAAATACCGATACCAAAACCTCTGCCGCCGCTAAGGAGTTTTTAGAGCAGATGTTAAGAAGTAACAACTGGGGAATGCTCAGCGTTACTGCTCCATTTGAAAAAAACCGCATCGAGGCGGACAAATTTTTTAAGGATCTTAAATATTTTACTGCCAAGGAATTGCGTATTAATCCCAAAAGCTTTAAAGCAGCTTCTTTATCAAAATTTTATGAGGAGCTTTGTGTTTTAGAAAAAAGCCTTGCTTCAAATATTAATTTAAGCCTCTTGTTCAGTATTCTGACTGCAACAGCGGCTGAAATTTTCAAATAAGTCATATTATCTTGGAGGTCTTTATGACAGAAGTTATATCAGTAAAATTTAAGGACGGCGGCAAAGCCTATTATTTTGACCCTGCGGGTAACATTGCAAAGAAAGACGATGTGGTTATCGTTGAAATGCAGAGCGGACGTGAAATGGGTTTTGTAAGCGAAGGTAATCATTCTGTAAATGATGAGGATATCGTTCAACCTTTGCGTAAAATGCTGCGCAAGGCTACCGAAAAAGATTTTAAAAAGGTAGAGGAAAATAAAGCTAAACAGGAAGAAGCATTAAAGGTATGCGAAGAAATGGTGCTACAGCACGGTCTTGATATGAAGCTTGTAAGCGCGGAATATTCCTTTGACTGCAGCCGTATCGTTTTCTTCTTCACCTCTGACGGCAGAGTAGATTTCCGTGAGCTTGTTAAGGATTTGGCAGCTCACTTCCATACAAGAATAGAGCTGCGCCAAATCGGTGTGCGTGACGAGGCAAAAATGCTTGGTGGACTCGGCATCTGCGGTCAGCCTTATTGCTGTAAGCGTTTTCTTAACGATTTTCAAACCGTTTCAATCAAAATGGCAAAGGAACAGTGTCTCTCCCTTAATCCTACTAAGGTTTCGGGTAGCTGTGGCAGACTTATGTGCTGCCTTAAATATGAGCAGGACGCTTACGAATTTTTAAATTCCCATACTCCGAGAGTCGGTTCTACCGTTAAAACTCCCGACGGCTTGGCTACCGTTACAGATGTAAATTTAATTACAGGCAACCTTTTTGTAAAACTGTTTGACAGTGACTCTATTCCATTTAAAATCCATCGTGATAAGGTGAAATTAGTTGCTAACCGTAGAAAAAGCAGCGAAAATACTGTCGACAATGAAAAAATTGACGAAAAAGACTAAAAAAATTCTCATTTTTAATATTTTACTTGCTTTTTAAATAAATTGTTGTTACAATGGTCTTAGGCTTTTGAGCCGACATATTAATTGCGACGGGTATAACCCGCCAGCCTAATGCTATGGAGGTGTTTTTGATGGCTTATAAGATTTCTGATGCTTGCATTAACTGCGGTGCTTGTGCTGCAGGCTGTCCTTGCGAGGCTATCGTTGAGGGTGATACTCAGTATGTAATCGATGCTGATAAGTGCATTGACTGTGGTGCTTGTGCTGCAGGCTGCCCTGTAGAGGCTATTTCCGAAGATTAATTTTTTTACTTAAAAATAGAATCTCAGAAAAACGCCCGTACCATTACGGGCGTTTACTTTTCTCAGCAGAGGTAGTTTACTTTTTCGACAGCATTTGCTTGAATACGATAATAATATATGATACAATCATTTCAATTTACAGGAAAGGAGTTGTTTCCGTGGAAAATACTAAGACGATTTCTACTAATAAAAAGGCTTATCACGAATATTTTATCCTTGAAAGCTTTGAAGCGGGAATATCCCTTTCAGGTACAGAGGTTAAATCCGTACGTCAGGGAGGCGTTAATTTAAAGGATGCTTGGTGCAGTGTTGATAACGGCGAAATGATTATTAAGCAAATGCACATAAGTCCTTACGACCACGGTAATATATTTAACCGTCCGCCTGCAAGGAATAGGAGACTTTTAATGCACAAGCGGGAGATTATGCACCTTTTGGGTGCGGTTAAGCAAGAGGGCTTGGCGCTGATTCCTCTATCGGTTTATTTTAAAGGCTCTCTCGTTAAGATTCAGTTAGGTCTTTGCAAGGGTAAAAAGCTTCACGATAAGCGTGAAACCGCCGCTAAGCGTGATGCCAACCGAGCTATCGACCGAGCAATAAAGGAACAAAACAGATAACTATACGGACAGTCGAAAAAGCCTGTCCATACAACCTCTTCACTATTACCTATTACTTCTTACTTTAATATGCGGGGATGTAAAGGTTTCGACGGGGATTTTGAAGTACTGGAAGCGAGCAGCGGTGCGGAACCGCTTTAAAATCCGCATAAAAAATTAACTAACAACAATAAAGTTGCTTTAGCTGCCTAATTAAGGCGGCTCATCTGACCTGAGAGCACCACGGCTCAGGCTCGGGTGTCATTTAGTGGTGAACGTGAACAGCGGTCTGCTCCTGCTGCTGTCACGCATTGGGAGCTACCAAGTAAAGCAGTCCGACACTTGACGGCTTTATAAGGGAATTTAAATATGTGTCTGCGCTCGGAGACGTCGGTATGAATAGATTTTCGGACAGGAGTTCGATTCTCCTCATCTCCACCAAACGAGTATTGGATGAACACCTACTTCTTTTGCGGCGGTTTCGCCGTAAGGTGTAAGCTCTGATACGAAACAGAAAACTCCGGTTACTGATTAATTTCAGTAATCGGAGTTTTTTATTTGATGTTTTTTGCACAACATAACCTTAGTATGTTCCCGTTTCATATTTATACTTCAATGCAGTCTCTACCATACTTAAATCTTCAACAGTAAACTCTTTCTTTGACATTTCAACAGATGCCAAAAAGTTCTTGTTCTTTTTCAAAGATTTATATAGCAATTTTTTATCCTTTTCATTAAGGGTTATTTTATAAAGTAAATTTGCAAGAGAAATTATCATGGTTTTGTGTTTCAAATAATAAGCCCAAACTATAGCAGATGATTTTGAACTGAGTTTCTGAAAATCTTCTTCCGTATACTTCGGACTTAAGCCTAATATTGGATTAATTAATAGCATTGTAGACGCTTCCATTAGATTAACATAAGAACCCAATTCATACTGTTGTTTTTCAGTCATTTTCTGATAATCTGTACCAAAGTTTTTGATTTTATCTATTGCCTTACATAATAATTCAGACTCGTTTTTAATCCTATATATGCGCTCGCTTAATTCAACAATAGCCAGTTCATAAGATTTGATATCCCTTTTACTAATTAGTATGTAGATGTTCTCTAATCTTTCTTTATCACTTTTAGTTTTCCAAAACATTAAACCGCTAGAAATAATTGCGACGCCAGCGATAGCCCATCCAATCGGTCCAGCTAAAGCTAAAAAAGCACTTCCTGCTGCCATTCCGCCACCGCCAGCCGCCAAAGCACCTCCGCCTAGCCATGCCAATGCAGCGTTAGTAGCCGCTGCACCGCTTAACGCGGAAATCGCGGTACCAGTGGATGCAACGCCAAATGTTGTAGCTATTCCCATTGCTGCCGTAGGTCCAAGTGCCGCAACAGCTACACCTGCGCCTATTCCGGCCATACCTTGCCCCGCTGCTTTTATTTCTGATTTTTTGTACTCCAATTCTATGTTTTCAGCTTGCTGTTTCCAATTTAAACGAATAGTTTTTAACTCTTCGTATTTTAATTTATCCTCTTGTGGTATATTACGAATGAGGTCAAATAGCGTCTGAATCTCATTTAATGAGTTGAATAACGAGCTAGTATATTTACCGAGTTCCTCTATTTTTTCATTTGTCTTTCCAAGAGCTTTTTCAGCTTCCTTCTGAGCTAGTTGAAGTTTTGATAGTTTCTTACTCATTTTATTCCTCCGCTAAAGAACTTATCTATATCTGCTTTATTCTTAAGTATTTTATCTTCTGGTACATCTCGCATTTTTGCCAAGGCGACTGTTTTAGCAAAAGCTTCTGCGTATGCACGGCTCTTTTCAAAATCACTGACGAATGTCAAAAGCATCGTATCATCGTATTTTTCAGATAACAATTTCAAGCCTTGAATGTAGTTTTCAACAATCGATTTTTCTTTTTCTGCAAATTCTGCCTCTTGCTTTGCATAATTGTATGTTATTGCTCTCTTGGTTTCCCCGTATAACGATATCGCAAATCTGCCAACACCAACTATGTTTAATCTTAAGAAAAATTCAACCGGATTAAAACTGCCTCCTCCGGCAACAAATGCACGAATGGTTGCATCACTAGCGTCGATTAGACAAAATGCTCCATGCGCAACTGTTAACATACGTTTGACTGTTGGATTAGAAAATGGTTCGCATTTTTTCCACATAAGAGAAAAAGAACGTTCTTCCTTGGTTGTGCTGTTGAAATACCAAAATAATCGCCTTACGGAGTATATCAACCTAACTATTAATTCATTAATGAATACTGGAATGGCTTGCGCAGTTTGAAATCGCGTATCATATCCTTTTTCAAAAATATCCAATGCCAATTGATTTATCGATTTATCCGTTTCAGATATAGGTATATTAAGCTTGGCTTTAATTGCTATTATATCATTTGTCCAAGTCCACAACGGCGATGGAATGCCCATACCACGACTGTTATTATGTGCGCTTGATTGAGATCCCGAAACATCTGAAACAAGGTGTCCAAACCAGTTAACAAAGCCACAAAACAACTTGCTCGGTATGTTCCCTCCGCGTAATTCCCATTTTTCATCTGCTTTTTGAAGCGATACCAATTGGCCATCTGTTATAAAGTGCGATGTGTTTGAAAATTGATCAAGTATTGAGAAAAATAGCCCTAAAATACTAGGATTGTGAGCTAAAGATTTAAAATGATGGTTACTTGCATCTAAACCAAATACAGTTTTGCCTGCATCTCCCAATCCGGTTTGGTCATAAGGTACTTTAAATTTCTTTTCAAGAAATCTAAGCGCCGACTCAAGGTTATCGAAGTTTTTCCCTTTTGGATGGCATCTCTTTGCAAAAGATTTAACTCTATTCTCAAACCATTTATCAGTAATATTTCCAAGCGGCGATTCACCGGGTTTACCTACCAAAAAAATATCAATTATACCGCATAGAACACCCGAACTTGCTGCTAAAACATAATCTAATTTATCACAATTCGGTTTTAGTTCTTTTATAGATTCGATAGTTTCGTTAAGCTCGGTGATTTCAATTTCAGCTTTTGCAAAAGCGTCAACAATAGATGTTGAAAAATCAAATCCATTATCCTCTATGGTAAAATCAAGAATAATATCCGAGGTAGCCTTTCGATGCGTTATTAACTCTTCCATTTGATCACCACCCAAATAATTATATCATATTGTTCCAATCAAAACAACCGATAAAAGCAATTGTGCCGATTTTAATTTCACACATTCGTAAAATGCAACCTCCTTTGCTACAATAAAGGCAAAGGAGGTAATTTTATGGCAAAATTTATAGAAGAGTTTTATTACGGCAACTTAGACCCGCAGGCACGTAGCACCAAAGAGAATAAAACTGTGCAAAAACAAATGGAGGTGTTGATGCTAAACGAGGACTTTCTAACCGAAAACTTATCGGGAGAAAATAAAAAGAAATTCCTTGACTTTTGCAATGCTTGGGGCGTAGTCAACGGTGAATCCAATCTTGACAGTTTCATTATGGGCTTTCGTCTCGGCGCTAATTTCACCTATGACACTTTTGTTTCAACCGAGTCACCATTTCAAGACTTATTAAAGGAGTAAGTGATATGCGTGATAAGAAGTATTACATAGCACTTGATGATTTCGAGCGTAGGGTTGTTGTGAACTGTATGAATGAAATGCGCAATTCTCTTATTGAGGATGGTAAATGCACAGAGGCGTTAGATGAAGTTCTGCTGAAGATTATCCGTTCAAAGCAAAAGAAATTTAAAATTGTCTATCAGGAGGGTTAATTATGGAAAAGTTTATTTATGATAAAAACAATGGTCTTTGGTATGAACTGCAAGGCGACTATTACATCCCCTGTTTGAAACTTCCAGACGAAGAACAAAAGCAAATTGGTGTTTGGGGGATGCGACATTTTAAGTATATTAAGCAACATCGAAAAGCCACATACAACCGACTCCAAACGGAATGCAAACTCAATTCATATTTATATGATGTAAATTCTCAGGCAGAAGAAATGTTTGAAACTTTAATCAATCAGTTTAAACAAACGGAAGGCATCACCGAACAACTTAAAGCAGAAAATCAAATGGACTGGGTGCGCCTAATGAATAATATTCGCAACAGGGCTACCGAAATTGTAAATGCTGAATTGATTTATAATTAAATTTATAGCGGTACATTCGACTAAATTAACACCTTCTTGTAAAATGGTAAAACCAAATACAAGGGGGTGTTTTTTATGAAAAAGACAGTGAAATTTGATGTTGATGACCACGAATATGAAGTAAATGGGGTCAAATATATTGTAAGTTCTTCATTTCAAAATCATCAAGTTAAATCACCGAAAAATATAAGTGATCGTTTCGGTAGGGCCTTAAAAACTCATTTTTCTCACTTATATCGAAAATGCGGATATGACACAAGTGCCATGCCAAAAACAGACCCGCTAGCCACAAAGGAGGAATAAAAATGACAGAAAAGGGTATCTCAAACATAACTGCATTATATTGCAGACTTTCTCGAGATGATGGTCAAGATAGCGAAAGTAATTCTATTGCCAATCAAAAGAAATTACTTTCCAAGTTTGCTAAAGAGCATCGTTTTAACAATGCAAGTTATTATGTCGATGATGGTTATACCGGCACAAATTTTAATCGACCCGGTTTTCAGAAATTACTTGAAGATATCAATACGGGATATGTCTCAACAGTACGAAAGATTATAGAGGCACATGCAAAACAAGGCATTATGTACGAGTCGATGCTTTGGAGTATAAGAACCTTTTCCTTTATACAAAAATGCGGAATGTGGCAGGTATAGCACAGACAGAAGCACAGAAATCGTCCGATATGTTTGCAAAATGCCAGTATATGGATGAAATCACTGGCGGAAAAGGCATAACCTTTGCCACAGGAACGCCGATTTCCAACAGCATGACCGAGCTTTACACCAACATGCGGTATCTTCAGTATGACATGCTGCAGAGTCTTGGTTTAGGAAATTTTGATGCGTGGGCATCCACCTTTGGCGAAACGCAGACAGCCATTGAGCTTGCGCCGGAGGGAACAGGGTATCGTGCGAAAACACGTTTCGCCAAGTTTTACAATCTTCCAGAACTTATTTCCCTGTTTAAAGAATGTGCGGATATTCAGACTGCGGATATGTTAAAACTTCCCGTACCGGAAGCAGAATATGAAAACGTGGTGTTAAAGCCGAGCGATTTCCAGAAAGAAATGGTACGTTCCCTTGCAGATCGTGCAGAAGCGGTGCGAAACAGCCTTGTAGAGCCTTACGAGGACAATATGCTTAAAATCACGAATGACGGACGAAAACTGGCTCTTGACCAGAGGCTGATAAATTCTTCGCTTCCGGATAACGAGAATTCCAAAGCGGCAGCATGCGTGGAACGTGCATTTCAGATATGGAGGGATACAGCGGAAAATAAAAGTACACAGCTTATTTTTTCCGACCTTGCTACTCCGAAAGGTGATGGTTCTTTTAATGTGTACGGTGACATCCGTCAGAAACTTGTGTCAAAAGGTGTTCCGGAAGAAGAAATAAAATTCATACATGAAGCTAATACAGAGGTTAAAAAAGCGGAGCTGTTTGCAAAGGTAAGAAGCGGGCAGGTTCGCTTTTTGCTTGGTTCAACTGCAAAGATGGGAGCCGGAACGAATGTGCAGGACAGACTTATTGCGTTGCATCATTTGGATGTGCCGTGGAGACCTTCTGATGTAGGACGGATTTTGCGGACATTCAAAATAAAAAAGAATGTGGAGGTAACAGACAATGGCAAAATCATTATTTGAGGAACTGGGCGGCAAATACGAAAGGCAAGGGGATTATTTGATACCGTGCTTAACTGTACCCGCCGAAGAAGAACAGGCAATAGGCATCTGGGGGCAACGGCATTTAGATTATCTAAAACAGTACCGTA
>JBGVRU010000019.1:0-8532 GCA_045128715.1 Acutalibacteraceae bacterium
GTAAACCGTTATGAACAGATAGGCGAGGAGCTTACTCACCCCGAGGTTGTTTCTAACAATGAGCTTTTCAGAAAGCTTATGAAGGAGCACAGCGAGCTTACCCCTATTGTTGAAAAATTCCGTGAGTATACTGCCGCTAAAAACACCGAAAAGGAAGCTCTTGAATTGCTTTCGGAAAGCGGTCTTGATAAAGAGCTTAAGGAGCTTGCTGAGGAAGAGCTAAAGGAAGCTAAAGAGAACATTGCGGTTTTTGCAGATGAGCTTAAAATACTGCTTTTGCCCAAAGACCCTAACGACGAAAAGAACGTTATTGTTGAAATAAGAGGTGGCGCCGGCGGTGAGGAAGCGGCTTTGTTTGCAGGTTCGCTTTACAGAATGTATACAATGTATGCTGAAAGCAGACGCTGGAGCATTGAGGTTGTAAATGCTAATGAAACCGAGCTTGGCGGTTATAAGGAAATCAGTTTTATGATTGAGGGTGAGGGCGCTTACTCACGATTTAAGTATGAGAGCGGTGTTCACCGTGTTCAGCGTGTGCCCGATACCGAAACTCAGGGGCGAATTCACACATCTACCGTTACGGTTGCAGTGCTTCCCGAGGCTGAGGATGTTGAGCTTGATATTAATCCCAATGACCTTAAAATTGATACCTTCCGTTCTTCGGGCGCGGGCGGTCAGCACATTAATAAAACCTCCTCGGCTATCCGTGTTACCCATTTGCCTACAGGTACTGTAGTTGAATGTCAGGACGAGCGAAGCCAGTTTAAAAATAAGGATAAGGCGCTTAAAATTCTGCGTTCGAGACTTCTTGATGTGGCTCAGCGTGAGCATGACGAGGCAATAGCTTCGGATAGAAAATCTCAGGTGGGTACAGGTGACAGAAGCGAGAGAATAAGAACTTATAACTATCCTCAGGGCAGAGTTACTGACCACAGAATAGGGCTTACTCTTTACAAATTAGAGCAGATGCTCAACGGAGATATTGACGAGGTTGTAGATGCGCTTATAACTTACTACAGAGCTGAGGCTTTGAAAGAAGAACAGGAACAGTAAAATGAAAACCGAAAAATTAAGGTTGGAAAACAATTATAATGAAAATATAAGCCGTGCCGCCGATATATTAAAGAGCGGTGGCATAGTTGCAATTCCTACCGAAACGGTTTATGGTCTTGCGGCTTCTGCTTATGACGAAAATGCAATTAAAAAGGTTTTTGTAGCCAAAGGCAGACCTCAGGATAATCCTTTAATAGTGCATATTTCTGATACTGAAATGTTAAGAGAAATTGCAAAGGATATCCCGTCTAAGGCTTTAGAATGTGCTAAAAGGTTTTGGCCCGGTCCTTTTACAATGGTACTTCCAAGAACGGATAAAACTGCTCCTGCTGTATCAGCAGGGCTTAGTACCGTTGCAGTAAGAATGCCCGACCATAAGGCGGCGCTTGATATAATAAGGGTGTCGGGGCTTCCACTTGCGGCACCGTCGGCTAATACCTCGGGAAAACCGAGTCCTACCACAGCTTACCATGTTGAAAATGACCTTGACGGTAAAATTGATGCCATAGTTTTTGGCGATGAATGTGACGTTGGTGTTGAATCTACAGTAGTTTCCTTTTGCTGTAATCCGCCAAGAGTTTTGCGCCCAGGTGCAGTAACTGTTGAGAATTTAAAGGAAATTATCCCCGATATTGCTGTTGATAAAGCGGTTCTTGCCGAGCCATCTAAAGGTGCTAAGGTGGAGTCGCCTGGAATGAAATATAAGCATTATGCTCCTAAAACCGAAAGCTATCTGGTTGAGGGAAGCGGCGTGGAGTTTGCCGAGCTTGTAAATGCCGAGGAAAACTGCCTTGCGGTCTGTTTTTTTGAGGATAGCGAAAAAATAAAAGTACCAAAGCTTGTTTACGGAAACGCTAAGAATGAAGCTACCTTGGCGCACAAGGTTTTTGCTGTGCTCCGTGAAGTGGATAGCTTCGGTGTTGAAAAGGTGTTTATACACGCACCGTCAAAGCAGGGTGTGGGTCTTGCGGTATATAACCGCCTTATCCGTGCCACAGGCTTTAAGGTTATAAATTTAGGTAAAACAGTTATCGGTCTAACAGGACCTACGGGAGCGGGCAAAAGCAGCCTTAAGATTACAGCCGAAAAAATGGGCTTTAATGTTGTGGACTGTGATAAAATCGCCCGAATTGCAGTAGAAAAGGGCACAAAAGGTCTTAAAGCTTTAATAAATGCTTTTGGTGAGGATATACTTTTAAATGACGGTAGTCTTAACCGCAAGGCTTTAGCTAATAAGGCTTTTGTATCCCCTCAAAATACCGAGCTTTTAAATAAAACTATTTTCCCGTTTATAAAAGAATTGGTTCTTGCCGAAATAGAGAAAAATCATAAGGTTATTTTAGATGCGCCAACCCTTTTTGAAAGCGGAATAAACAGCATTTGCAAGAAAAATATTGCGGTTTTGGCAGATAAAAATATCCGTCTTTCACGAATAATCGGGCGTGACGGTATCAGTAAAGAAGCGGCGCTTCTTCGCATTAATGCAGGCAAAAGCGATGGGTTTTATAAGAAAAATGCTGATTTTGTAATTTATAATAATGATGACAGCGAAAAATTTATAAAAGAGTTTGAAGCGTTGTTGTTAAGTATAGAGTAAGGAGTGTTAATATGTCCGAAAAAACACAGGTGGAGCTGCTAAAGGAACAGCTTTTCAAAAAAAACGAAAACGGAAGGCAAAAGGCAAGTGAGGAGGCTTTAAATAAGGCTAACGAATATTGCGAGGGTTATAAAGTATTTTTAGATGCCGCAAAAACTGAGAGAGAGGCTGTAAAAACTGCTGTTGCTATGGCAGAAAAAGCAGGATTTACCGAGTTTGAGCTTGGCAAAAAATATAACGCAGGCGATAAGGTTTACATTAATAACAGGGGTAAGGCTGCCGCTTTTGCGATTATCGGTAAGGAAGCAGTTGAAAGCGGCGTTAATATTACTGCGGCTCATATTGATTCTCCTCGTCTTGATTTAAAGCCTAATCCTCTTTACGAGGAATTGGAGCTGGCGCTCTTTAAAACCCATTATTACGGTGGAATTAAAAAATATCAGTGGACTGCTATTCCGTTGGCGCTTCACGGTGTGTTCGCTCTTAAGGACGGTACTGTTAAAGAGGTTTCTGTAGGTGAGAGGGACGATGAGCCAAAATTCGTAATTAACGATTTATTGCCTCACTTAGCTCAGGAGCAGAGCAAAAGAACTCTTAGCGAAGCAATAAAGGGCGAGGAGCTTAATGTGCTTGTTGGTAGCCACCCCTTTAAGAGTGATAAGGGCAGCGAGCTTGTAAAGCTTAATATTTTAAAGCTACTTAATGAAAAATACGGTATTACAGAGGAAGATTTCTTATCCGCAGAGCTCGAAATGGTGCCTGCCGCCAAAGCAACCGATATAGGCTTTGACCGTTCTTTAGTCGGTGCTTACGGTCAGGACGACAGGGTTTGCGCTTATCCTGCGCTTACTGCTATAATTGATATTGCAGCTCCGAAAAGAACAGCGCTTGCCATTCTTGCTGACAAGGAAGAAATCGGCTCTATGGGTAACACAGGTCTTGAATCCGATTTCCTGCGCTATGTTATCGGCGACCTTGCTAAAATGCAGGGCGGCGACCCAACAGTAGCTATCAGAAATTCAAAATGTCTTTCTGCTGATGTTAATGCAGCTACAGACCCCACCTTCCAAGAGGTTATGGAAAGAAGAAATGCTTCTTTCTTAAACTACGGTGTAGTGGTAACAAAATATACGGGTGCAAGAGGCAAATCAGGCACTTCGGATGCTTCTGCTGAGTTTGTGGCAAGTGTGAGAAATATGCTTGATACAGCGGGTATTACTTGGCAGTCAGGTGAGCTTGGCAGGGTTGACCTTGGCGGCGGCGGTACTGTGGCGCAGTATATTGCTAATATGGGTGTTGATGTTGTTGATTTGGGTGTGCCTGTTCTTTCAATGCACGCACCTTTTGAAACAACCGCTAAATTTGATGTTTATATGTGCTACAGGGCTATGTACGAATTTATGAAATAACCTTATTAAGCACAAAACAAAACGTGTGTTGAAGGTTTTTCTTCAACACACATTTTTAAACTTGACAAATGAACAAATGTTCGGTATAATTGTTTCAAATTAATGATGTTTTCAGGGGGGGTGGAAAATGTGTCGTCTGTTGAGTATGAGGGAATAAAAAAATGTTGTTTTACAGGCTACCGTCCTGCAAAATTCCCGTTTAGTCTGAGTCGGGAAGATCCTGAGTATAAAAAATTTGAAAATGCTTTAGTTGAGGAAGTACTCCGCCTTATAGACAACGGCTGTCATACCTTTTACAGTGGTATGGCAATGGGATTCGATATAATCGCAGCCGAGGTGGTGTTAATGCTGAAAAATGCCTATAGCTTTTCTGATATTAAGCTTATTTGTGTACTGCCTTTTTCCGCACAGGGCGAAAGCTTTACATTATTTTGGAAAAAACGTTTTTACAACACTTTAGAGAATAGTGCTCAAAAAATTGTTTTATCCCAAGAATATTTTCCGGGTTGCTATCAAAAGCGCAATATTTATATGGTTGATAATTCCGATTGTGTTCTCACTTGGTATGACGGAAAACCCGGTGGTACGCGCAACACTCTTGATTATGCGCTTTCAAAGAAAAGATATGTGATAAATACCTGTGAAAAAATAGAAGATGACTTTGGCGTTCAAACATTTTTTGATGTAATTTAAAAACTTTACAGTGAATCGTGTTTGAAATATACATCTTTCCTACCGTTTTCAAAACGGTGTGGCAGTGTATTAGAAACTGCGGTTCGGTACTATTATAGAAGAATTCTCTGAATCAAACGGACTTTTAGTTTATTTAATTGTAGATTAAGGGGTTTGAAAGGGTTTCTTATAATTTATGGTTTCAGAGATTTTTGAAATTAAGTCTATCCCTCAAAAAACGATCTTAAAAAACCGTTGGAATGTTGAGTTTATAAGTAAAACACCATTGAAGTCCAAACTATGTGGGTTTGGATTTCAATGGTGTCTTCATTTTTTAGCAGAGAGATTAAAATCATCATCTAAAGGGTAATTTAATTGTTTGCTGTAGCAAGCTCTTTTATAGTTTTACCGTTATCACTGATCCAGGTGTCAGTATTAAAGGAATTTGCGCTTCCGTAACCGCTGTAATTGTTAGCATTTGCTACGCCCTTTGTAAGAGGAACAATTTCTGTCCATTCGGTAGAATCGGACAGCTTTGTAAATGAAGCCGCATATACAACTACAGCTTTTCCACTGGATACATTATCTAGATTTTCGGAGGTTATATAAAGTGTCATTTCGACACCCTCTACCGTATATTCCCGTCCCCAACTAGTATAGGTATAGTCATCACCTGTAGTTATATCATTATCGAGATTCTCTCTTTTTATCATCATTGTAATAGGCTCTGGGTTGCCATTACCGTCAAGGTCCATTGACATAAATTCTTGGCTGAACAAGGTTTCAATAACCTGAGAATCCTCACTTGAGGAGCCTGATACATTACCAATGTATGTGACAGCCGAACCCTTATTAAATCCGCTTCGGTTATCCATAGCATTTGTAAGGGTGCTGTAAGAATTTTCAAATGCAATATTATTGAGAATATCTTTAAATCTATCAATCGCGGTTTGAGCTACAATTCCGCCTATAGATTCCTTGTCTACAACAAAATTGAAGTGAAGCTCTGCTAAAAGAGAGCGATTATTCACCTCGTTGCCAATATAAGCAATATCAACATATACCGTTTTGTAGGTCTTTGACTCAATAGCATCATTTTGCTGTATTTCTGTAATGGTGTATCCGATTGCGTTATTATCCCAGCTTACTTCCTCGGTCTTATTGTAATAATAGCTTACGTCAGTGCTGTTATAAAAAGTTACCGCAAGCTTTACAGAGGATGAAGGGTTGGTATTAAGGGTCAAATCGGCGCTGATGTTAAGGTCTCCCGTTTTAGAGACAATAGCATTTGAATAAGCACCGCTGACGACTGAAACATCGGTTATATAAAGCGTTCCGTATTTAAAGCTATTAAAGGATAAAGGAATAATATCCTTTATAGGCTCCGATGGTTTGAAATAATTCCAAACAGCGCTTACTCCCGTGACCGATATACACAGTATGAGAAATAAAATTACACAAAGCTTAGATATTAAACTCGGTTTCATATTATTTCTCCTTATTAATAACGCCTATCTCTTTCAAACGTTCGGTTTTGGCGTTTAGAATTTTCTTTTCAACTATTGGAGTTGCAACAACTGCGAAGATTACAAGCAGTATACATAAGTATCCTGCGGGAGATTGCATAAAAGCAAAGAAGCTACCCACAAATTTTATATGCTTGCCGCTATATATTGCTCGCATCTGCTCATATAAAACAGGATACTCGTCCGAATACTTGGTGGCGTCACCCCTAAGCATAAAATGTCTCGAGTTCGGATGCTCCTTGTTAGGCTCTTCAATGCCTACAATTCTGTGTATAATGAATTCGTCGTGGTACTCGTAAACCACAATGTCGTAAAGCTCAAGCTCAAATTCATCGGGGAGCTTTTCTACGAATATAAGGTCAAAGGTATCAAATTGGTCGTCGAGACCGTTTTGTTTTAAATATCCGTTTTCTTCATGCTTAAATGACATAGATGAGGAAAGTACGACCTTTGGTACAGGCAGGGCACCTTTGATCTCGTTCCCCGAAAGCTGTATAAATACAGAAACTGAAAACACAGCCAAAATAGCAACAAACAGAATTGTTGTTATGCTTCTGCTTATGATGTCTGCTATACGGTTTGTTTTAGTATTTTTTCTATATTCATTTGTGATTTTTTCATCTTCGAGTCCATGCTTTATTGTCTTCAAGGTCATTTTTACGATATAGTAAAGTAAAACCGAAAAAAGACCTGTTAAAAGTGTAAAAACAATAAGGCACAGAAATAGAATATATAAATCATATCCTGACATTTTGAATGCTCCTAAAAATATTATCCCATGTGCGACATGGGATAATATTTAATACATATTTTTATGTAATTATTCAGTTACTTCAGAAACAGTTATGCTGATAGAACCGCTGTGAAGAGCCTGTTTAAAGAGAATATAATCGTCTGCAGTGGGAAGCTTTACGGTTTTTCCGTCACCGTCTACATAAAGACTTATAAGGTTAGTTAATTCGCTAGCCTCAATAGTGAAAGACTTAGTTGCGTCAGTCTGCTTTTGAGCGGTGCTGTCGATTGTGAAAATATTATTACCGTTATACTTAAAGTTATCAGTTGTTCCAAGAACATATTGCATTTTAATACCGTTATTAGCAACCTCATCTGTAGCGCCGGCACTTGCAGTGAAATCAACCTTAATGTTGCCTTCGATTTTAAGCTCGGCATAATAGTCGTTATTGCTGTCATCAACAGTAATCTTAAGGTTCGAGGTATCCACCTTAATAGTACCCTTTGAAAGACTTTCTACCTTATCGGTAATAATTGTTGATGCATCTAAATATTTAGTTTGCGCGGTGGCTGTGTTATGAGCATAGTTCCAAGTAGCATAAACACCGCCTACGGTAACACAAAGAATTAATGCAACCAATAAACTGATTTTTTTCATGGTTTTACCCTCCAAAAAGAATATTTATTACATAATTATTATAGCACTTGAAAAATGTTTGTCAATATGTTTTGGAATATTTTGGCTCAGACGATTTTCGATTATTTTTAAATTATACCTATATGTTTTATTCATTGAAAATACTGTCGAATGAAAGATGAATATTTAATAATAAAAAATGAATAATACAAGACGAAAATCCTGCCGACAATAATCGACAGGATTTTCGTTTTGGCGGAGACGGTGGGATTCGAACCCACGTGCCGGCTCATCACCGACAAAACGATTTCGAATCGTTCTCGTTACGACCACTTCGATACGTCTCCATATAAAAATATTATTAATACCGCCCACGCAGTATTAAATATTATATCAAAGTAAAGCTAAAAGGTCAACCTTTTTATTGGTTTTGGCGGCAGTATTTTTTTATGTTAAAATTGCTGAAAAAAATAAAATTATGTATGAAGTTTAGTTGACTAATGTTTTCGGGTTTAGTATAATTACGTTAACAAAGCGGATATATGTTTTGTTGGGTAGAAAATATTTTGCAAACGGAGGGATAACAATGAGTTATTCGGCAATGGACAAGTGCGGTTTTATGATTTACCATTTAAGTGTGGGAAGAATAGGTCCGCAGGAGATTGAGCGTATCATTAAAAAGGGATATTGCAACGGTTTTACAGCGGGTTTAGGTGAAATCGGTCAGGCTATAATGCAGTGCCGTTTTGCACAGGAATATGGAAATATGGTATGGCTTTATCAAAATGCTTTCAACAGTAAGAAGGAAACGCTTGGCGAGTTTATGAAGAAAAGTGAGCCTGGCATTAAGAGACTTAAAGAGGAAGGTCTTTGGGATGTTGTGGCAGGATTCCATTGGGATGAGCC
>JBGVRU010000020.1:0-2906 GCA_045128715.1 Acutalibacteraceae bacterium
CCAAAGGGGGGAGTCTTGGTTGTATAAAAATTTACCAAAAAACGAGTTTTTAGTCTAAAATTATTGATTTTTTTTACCAATATAATAAGCAATATTTGTCAAAAAAGTAAGTATAATTTTGGACAGAATGAATAACACAAAATGAATAACAAAATTAAAAATGGACTTATAATTCAATCTCACAAATAGGGTTGTCCGCGAAATTAGTCAAAATTCGAACTATTCTAAAGTGATATCGAAAGTGATAGAATGTTCTTTAATGAAATAGAATATTCTGTATAATTGATCTAAAAAAGGTTTTGTAATGATTTTAAGATAAGATGTAGGAAAAAATGAATAACACAAAAAAAATAACAAAATTAAAAATGGACTCATAATTCAATCTCATAAATAGGGTTGTCCGCGAAATTAGTCAAAATTCGAACCATTCTAAAGTGATATTGAAAGTAATAGAATGTTCGTTGATGAAATAGAATGTTCCATACCAACTGATCTATAAAAGGTTTCGAAATTTTTTTAAGATAACATGTAGGAGAAAATATGAGTGAAACTAACGTGCACAAGTGCCACGTGGTCATGGTTTTGAGTGAAAAATAGCTGCACTATGAAGGGAGTTAAAAAGTGAAATTACAATGGAAATAAAAATACGCAGACATTGAAAAAATTTTTGGGTACTATGTAGAGGGAAAAAAAAAAGTACCGATACACGGATGGGAATCGATCGGTAAGCGATTATCGGTATAAATCGAATCGAGGAATCGGGTAAAACCGAGAAATCGAATCGATGATACCCGTCTAATTTTCGGTTTTTAACCGAGTTTACGGTTTCCGGTTTACCGGAGTAACCGAAGGGGGTGTGATGGGACAGGTAGTTGTATCCATAAGATCGAATCGAGGAGCCGAGATTTTTCGAAATTTTGGCACTCTTCAATTCAGACCTCGGAAGAATTATCACGTGCTATTCGCCTTGATAAGACAGGGAAAAATTTAACCGAGAGGCGTATCGGTTAACCGATGCGCCGGTTAGATGTAACCGGGAACGGAGACTTTTCTTAACCGAAGAGTCCGATATCTGGTTGATCCTGCCAGTATTATATGCTGATGTTAAAGATTAAGCCATGCATGTGTAAGTTTAAAGACCAAGTAGGATGAAACTGCGGACGGCTCATTATAACAGTAATAGTTTCTTTGGTTAGTATTTACAGGGATAACTTTGTGAATGATAAAGCTAATACTTGAGACGATCTGGGAAGTATTTTACTTTTCGGCCCCCGGCCGCGAGGTTGGGGTGGAACGACATTCTCTTCTGAAAAAGGATGCCGCGACAATTGAGGAAAGCGACGCTTTTAACAAGTAACCAATGGGAATTTCTGATCTATCAATTTGTTGGTAGTATCGAGGACTACCAAGATTATAACGGATAACGAGGAATTGGGGTTCGACATCGGAGAGGGAGCTTTACAGATGGCTACCACTTCTAAGGAAGGCAGCAGGCGCGTAAATTACCCACTTTCGACATGAAGAGGTAGTGACGACAAATAACTCTTGGCGCCTTTCGGGGCGACTTGAAGGAATGATTTAGAAGTAAATTCTCTAAAGAAATCAATTGGAGGGCAAGTCTGGTGCCAGCAGCCGCGGTAATTCCAGCTCCAATAGTGTATATTAAAGTTGCTGTGATTAAAACGCTCGTAGTTGAATTATAAAGCGCTTAGCTTGCGGGTGCCCTGCTCTGCGGGGAGGAAGCTTGCGATAAACGGCGCGGAGGCGATGCCGGTTTCGGCCGGTGTCATTACTTTGAAAAAAATAGGGTGTTCAAAGCAAATCTTATGTTAATGAATAATGAAGCATGGGACAATATCGAGGAGATCTTTCGGGATTTCGGGAAAAGGATTAAGAGGAACAATTGGGGTGATTCAGAAAATGACGGGAGAGGTAAAATTCCATGATCGCCATAAGATGCACGAGAGCGAAAGCATTTCACTCAATTGCGTTCATTAATCAAGAACGAAAGTTAGGGGATCGAAGACGATTAGATACCGTCGTAGTCCTAACTATAAACGATGTCAACCAAGGATTGGATTAGTTTTAGAGTGACAGAAGTCCGGTAACGCTGTTACTGGGTTGACGGATCTCGCTTCCACCTTATTCAGAACTTAAAGAGAAATCTTGAGTTTATGGACTTCAGGGGGAGTATGGTCACAAGGCTGAAACTTAAAGGAATTGACGGAAGGGCACACCAGGAGTGGAGCCTGCGGCTTAATTTGACTCAACACGGGAAAACTTACCAAGACCGAACAGTATTAGGAATGACAGATTAAGGGTTCTTTCATGATTTATTGGGTAGTGGTGCATGGCCGTTCTTAGTTGGTGGAGTGATTTGTCAGGTTAATTCCGGTAACGAACGAGACTGAAGCCTATTAATTAGTTTCTCGCCTATAAGACGAGAATGTCCGTATGGATGGATGCTTTTGCATCACTTCTTAAAGGGACTAATATCAATTGTTTCTCGGTTGATCGGTGCAACCGTCTCGACGGTTCCCTTTTAATCGGAAAAAAAGATAATGGAAGCATTCAGCAATAACAGGTCTGTGATGCCCTTAGACATCTTGGGCTGCACGCGCGCTACAATGGAGATACTAGCGAGTATTTGTCGGGAATGCTCGGTTTATCGGCTCTGTCGGTGAATCGAGATTTTTTCCGGTGTACCGAGACTGAAATAGTTTAGGAAAACTCAAAAGATCGTACATGACAGGGATAAATGATTGGAATTATTTGTTTTGAACGAGGAATTCCTTGTAATATCGAGTCATTAGCTCGAGATGAATACGTCCCTGCCCTTTGTACACACCGCCCGTCGCTCCTACCGATTGGATATGGAGGTGAAATTCTAGGACTCTGGCATTAGT
>JBGVRU010000021.1:0-9727 GCA_045128715.1 Acutalibacteraceae bacterium
GCAGGTGAAGCGTGAGGCTTATCGCCAAAGGTCAGCTCGGAATAAATTTCATCGGATAAAACCATTATATTTGTATCCTTTAAAACCTCATAAAGCGCCTTAATATCTTCCTTTTCCATAATAGCGCCTGTCGGGTTGCAAGGGTATGGCAAAATAAGTAGCTTTGTGCGTTCGGTGATAGCATTTTTAAGCTCCTCGGGAGTTACCTTGAAATCGTTTTCGGCTTTAGTATTTATTATAACGGGAACACCGCCTGCGAGCATTGCAATAGGTTCATAACAAACATAGCTCGGTTGAGGGATTATAACCTCATCTCCTGCAGAAACCATTGCTCTGACACAAGCATCAATAGCCTCACTTCCGCCAACAGTTACCAAAATCTCATTATCGGGACAGTAATCAAGCGAATACTTACGCTTCATATATTTGGATATTTCACGCAGTAGCTTTATTTCACCCTTATTAGAGGTATATTTTGTTCTTCCCTTTTCAAGCGACTCAATACCTGCTTTTCTTATCTGCCACGGGGTCTGAAAATCGGGCTCGCCCACACCTAAGGAGATTACGTCCTCCATAGTTGAAGCGATATCAAAAAATTTTCTTATTCCCGAAGGCTTCATATCTGAAACGGTTTTATTTAAAACCTTGGAATAATCTATCATACCCAGATTTGCCCCCTGTTATCCTCCTCGGTAGATATAAGCTCAACATCAAGCTCCTTATATCTGCGCATTACAAAGTGAGTGGTTGTAGATGTTACCGAGTCAATAGTAGCAAGCTCCTTTGCAACAAAGGCAGCAACATCACGGAGCGTTTTACCCTTAACCACAACGTTAAGGTCATAAACACCTGACATTAAATATACCGACTCAACCTCACGGAAAGCCATTATTTTTTTAGCAACCTCTTCAAAGCCAAGCCCTGCTTTGGGGACTACATTAAGCTCGATTATTGCAGAAACATAAGCGCCGTCCATCTTTTCCCAGTCAATAACAGCCTTATAGCCTTTAAGCAGTCCGTCCTTTTCAAGCTCTTTAATATTACTTTCAACCTCTGCCGCTGTAATATCAAGCATGGTCGCAATTTCCTCCGAGGTAAAGCGTGCGTTACGCGCCAATAATTTAAGAATTTCGTATTTCATAGTAAAACCTCCTAATAAAATAAAGTCCTGAAGTCTAAGACTTCAGGACGAAAGTTTATCCGTGGTACCACCCGAATTCAGAAAATATAATTTCTGCACTCAAAGTCAGTTAACGGTGACAGCCGTCTGCCCTTTCGGGAGCTGCTCAGGGATAGCTTCACAATTTATTCTTCATAGAGCTTTCACCAACCGCTCCCTCTCTTAAACCAGAATAAAAAGCTACTTATTCCCATCAAAGCATTTAAGTCTAAATATATGATACTATTTCAGGTAATTTATGTCAAGAAAAAATTATATTAAGGCATTATTTAAGCTCTGCTATAGTAACTCCGTTTTCGCCCTCGCCGAAAGTACCTAAGCGGTAGCTTTTAATTGCCTTATGGGTACGAAGATGCGATTGAACGCTTTGTCTTAGCACACCAGTACCCTTGCCGTGAATAATACGGATTGTCTCAAGTCCAGAAACTATTGCATTGTCAATATAGCTGTCAAGCTCCATAATAGCCTCGTCCGAAGCCATACCTCTTATATCAAGCTCACCCGATACCTCACGCGTAGCCCTTGACTGCATACCTGTCACCTTGCGTGTTTTTTTAATTTCGGTGGACTGTGAGCCTTTTTTCTTTCGCAAATTGTCAAACTCTACCCACATTTTAATTGAGCCCGACATTACATAAGCTTGCTTTTTATTTTCCTTAACATCAATAACTGTAGCATCTCTGCCAATATCGGCAACAACCACAATATCGCCTTTTTTAATATTTGTTACCGCCTCACCCGAAACAGTTTTTTCGGTTACAGGGTCAGCAGTCTCTTCAAGCTCTTTAAGGGTAGATTTATATGCCGCTCTTGCCTTTTCTGCCATACTTGCGGCGTTTTCTGCATTAAGGCTCTTCTTTAATTCTTCAAGCTCATTAAGAAGTAATCCCGACTTATAGCGAGCCGCTTCGATAATACCGTTAGCGGTTTCTCTTGTTTTATCCATAAGCTTCTGGCGCTCTGTTTCAAGCTCATGCTCTCTTTGTTCTGCCTTGCGTTTTGAAGCGTCAAGCTCTGCCCTTAATTTTCTAACCCTTTGCTGTTCCCTTTCAGCCGAGCTTCTTGCCCTCTCAAGTGCGGCAACGACCCTTTCAAAACGCATATCCTCGTCGCTTACCTGCTCTTTAGCATTTTCTATAATATCCTCAGCCAAGCCAAGGCGCTTAGAGATAGCGAACGCATTTGACCTACCAGGCATACCGATAATAAGCCTGTAGGTAGGCTTTAGGGTTGCAACATCAAACTCGCAGGAAGCGTTTTCAACACCGTCGGTATCAATGGCATACGATTTTAATTCGGGATAATGGGTGGTAGCCGCAACCTTAGTGCCAAAGGCTGATAGCCGCATTAAAATTGCTTTTGCCAAAGCCGCGCCCTCAACAGGGTCTGTACCTGCACAAAGCTCATCAAAAAGCACAAGCGAGCTATCGTCCGCATTTTCTAAAATAGAGATTATGTTAACCATATGCGAAGAAAATGTAGAAAGTGACTGCTCAATACTCTGCTCGTCGCCAATATCAGCAAAAACCTTATCGTATACTGCAACGCAACTACCGTCATCACAGGGAATCATAAGTCCGCACATAGTCATAAGTGTCAGAAGACCTATAGTTTTAAGGGTAACGGTTTTACCGCCTGTATTAGGGCCTGTTATAACAAGGGTATTGTAATCCTTGCCAAGACCTACTGTAATAGGTACAACCGATTTATAATTAATAAGCGGATGTCTTGCATTTTTAAGAAAAGTTTCGCCCTTATTATTAATTTGGGGCACTATAGCCTTCATTTTATATGCAAGGTGCGCCTTAGCAAATATGAAATTAAGCTTTACTAAAGCCTCATAAGAGCTGATAATCGTATCGGCAAAGCTACCTGTCTCTGCTGATAATTCAGCTAAAATCCTCTCAATTTCCTCTTGCTCACGAAGTCTTAAAACCCTGATTTCATTATTGGTTTCAACTACACTCATAGGCTCAATAAAAATTGTGGAGCCTGTAGCCGAGGTATCGTGCACAATACCGCCAAGCTGACCCTTGTGCTCAACCTTTAAGGGCACAACAAATCTGCCGTCGCGCTGAGTAACAATAGTCTCTTGCAGATATTTAGCAGTAGGACCGTGAACTATTTTATCAAGAATATCACGGATTTTGCCCGATTTTGCAATAATTTTACGTCTTATATCATAAAGGGTGGATGAAGCATTATCGGATATTTCGTCCTCGCTTTTAATTGCAAAGGTTATCTTTTCCTCTAAATATTTATTTGGAAAAAGAGTATCAAAAAGATAATCCACTGTAGTATCGGTCATTCCCGAGCAATCGGCACGCCAATCCTTTAAGGAGCGTATAACTCTTAGGGTTTCAGCAATATCCAAAAGCTCTCTCATAGACAGCACCGCCGATGCCTCCGCCCTTCTTAAAGCGGAAGAAACATTTGAAGCAAACCCAAATGAGGGGGCTGTATACCTTGACATAAAAGTATATGCATCCTCTGTTTCCTTAAGATTTTTTTCTACCAAGCCCATATCGGTTTCAGGCAATGTGGCTCTTGCAAGCTCTTTAGAGTCAACAAGAGTAGCCTCACTTGCCAAAAGCTCCAATATTTTATCAAGCTCTAAGGTTTTAACATATCTTCCGATACTGTAGCTCATATCTACTCCTTAATACTATTGTAAAAGTCTAATGTGTGAAAATGGTAATCTATTTGAAGTGTTATATATTTTTCTGTTATCCTTGAAAGCTGTTCGGCGCTTTCCTTGGGTATTTCAAAGGAATAAAGCTTTCCAAATTCGGAGTATACTATATGCCGCATAGCAGAAAGCAAAGTTTTATTGATTGGCACTCCTTGTTTTTGGGGATTACAGTCACCGCAACAAAGCGAGCCGTCATTTAAATTGAAGTACATAATATCCGCTTCAAAGCAGCCGCAATTCTGACAGGCAACAAGATTAGGACTGTAGCCGCAGACCGAGGCTAATCTGAGCTCCGTTATAGCCTTTATAAGCGAGGGCGACTTCTGCTTTTTGGTCAAAAAATAAAGTGAATTTAATATCAGCCGCAGTAGCTCCTCATTAGGAGAATTTTCCTCACCGAAATTATATGCCAGCTCGCAAAAATACTGAGAGAGGGAAAGTATCTCTATATCGGCACCAAGGGAGAAAAAAAGCTCAATTGGAGTTGCCTCATAAATACGGTAACTATCCTTTTTTTTTAGAATAGTAAAGCTCGAATATGTAAGCAACGAGGTTGCCGCACCTTTTTTTGATTTAATATTTTTAGCCCCTGATGCAAAGGCGCGGATAATACCGTAATCACGCGTAAAGAGAGTAACCAGACGGTCACTCTCCCCTACGTTCATTTCCTTTATTACCAAGCCATCTGTTGTGAACCGTGTCTGTTGTTCCGCCACTAATCATATTCTCCTTGCAGGAATTAACATAGTTTAAATAATCGGCAACTCTGCCGCTTTTTAAAAATCGCAACCATTCTTTTTCAGGTGTCATAAAAGCACTTCCTTACAAAATAAGTTTGTGCTTTTAAATCCTTAATTATAAAAGGAAATAATTAGTCAAGTCCAAAGGTGTGGATAAGTCCCTGACGGTTTCGCCAATCCTCCCTAACCTTTACCCAAAGCTTAACATTGGCTTTTATTCCGAAGAAATTTTCAATATCTCTTCTTGCCATTGAGCCAACCTTTTTAAGAGTAGCTCCGCCTTTACCGATAATAATTCCCTTGTGCGACTCTTTTTCACATATAACAGTAGCTTCAACCTCAACAATAGGCTCGCCCGCGGCTGTATCACGCTCAACAAAGCGTTCAAGGTCAATTGCTATTCCGTGAGGCACCTCTTTATCAAGAGTATGAAGTAATTTTTCTCTTATCATTTCGGCAACCATAACCTTTTCAGGCTGGTCTGTTACATCATCATCGGGAAAATAATGCGGTGATACCTTAGCAAAGCCGTTAAGCTCAGCTAACATTCTGTCAACCCCGTCACCCGTTCTTGCCGAAAGCGGAATTACTGTTTCAAATGGGAACTGCTCGGTATAACGCAAAATCATATTAAGCAATTCTTCTTTATTTTCTAGCAAATCAATTTTATTTATAACAAGTACCGCTTTAAGCTTTCGCTTTTTAAGCTCCTTTATAAGCTCAAGCTCTGCAGGGGGGAGACTGCCGTCCTCCGACTTGAATTTAGTAACCGCCTCAACCACCAGAACTGCGGCATCAACATCCGCCATACCGTCGCCCACAGCCTTATTCATATTACGGTCAAGCTCGTTTCTTGCCTTGTGAAAGCCTGGGGTATCAATAAATACTATCTGAGTTTCCTCTTTTGTATAGATACCCATAATTTTGGTGCGTGTGGTCTGCGGTTTGTTTGAAACAATGGCAACCTTTTGCCCCAAAATCTTATTCATTAATGAGGACTTACCCACATTTGGTCTGCCTATAATAGTTATAAATGCTGATTTTTCTTTCATATTTTTTATACCTTATTAACCGCTAAGCCTAAAGCGTCTAACACACTTTCTTCCTTTTCTCGCATAACGGTCTGTTCAAGACCGCCGTTCACATGGTCATAGCCTAAAAGATGGAGCATTGAGTGAACTGTTAAAAATGCAATTTCACGTTCAATACCATGACCGTAAAGGTCTGCCTGATAAAGCGCATGGTCTACCGAAATCACAATATCACCAAGCATTTTAGCGCCTGTTTCGGGGTTTACATCATAAACACCATCTACTCCCAGCGGGAAGGACAAAACATCTGTAGAAGCGTCTATATTGCGGAATTCATTGTTCATTTCCTTTATCATATCATCATTAACAATGCTTACATCTACTTCAAAATTTTCATCGCCCATACCCTCAAATTCAAGGGTTGCAATACAAGCCTTACGAATAAGGAGCTTAGTACCTGTGGGAAGCTTAACCTTTTTTTGCTTTAAGCTTATATTAACCTTTACGCTCATTCTTTTCTGCACTTCTTTCATACGCTTTTATTATTTCCTGAACTAACCTATGGCGTACAACGTCCTTACCGGTTAGCCTTGTTATTGCAATATCATCTATATTTTTAAGAATTTTTATAGCATCCTTAAGTCCTGATTTTTTACCGTCAGGCAAATCTATCTGAGTAATATCTCCTGTTACTACCGCTTTAGAATTAAAGCCCAAGCGAGTTAAAAACATTTTCATCTGCTCAGCAGTTGTATTCTGAGCTTCATCAAGAATTATAAAGCTGTCGTCAAGAGTTCTGCCTCGCATATATGCCAAGGGAGCAACCTCAATATCTCCCCTTTCCTGACATTTCTGGAAATTCTCCGCTCCTAACATATCAAACAACGCATCATAAAGCGGACGAAGATATGGGTCTACCTTTTGTTGCAAATCACCCGGTAAAAAGCCAAGCTTTTCACCTGCTTCAACTGCGGGTCGGGTTAAAATAATTCGGTTCACCTGCTTTGCCCTGAAAGCGCTTACCGCCTGAGCAACAGCAAGATATGTCTTACCTGTGCCTGCAGGACCGACACCTATTGTTATGGTGTTATTTCTTATAGCCTCAACATACTGCTTCTGACCCAAGGTTTTTGGCTTTACAGGCTTACCTTTAGAGGTTATGCAAATACAGTTAGCATCTGTGATTTCGGTTATTTTACCATCCTCACCGTCTTCGACAAGAGAAGCCATATAATCAACATTACGGTCGGTTATCTGCTCGCCCTTATTTATCATAGAGATAAGTCCCTCAATAGTGCGGCAGGCTGAAATAACACTTTCTGCATCGCCCTTAACCTTAATGGAGCTTCCGTGAGAAGTAATAGCCACATTGTAGCGCTTTTCAATGCGCTTGATATTCTCATCAAAATTGCCGAAAAGATTTACTATCTGTTCAATTCTTTCAATATCTATCGTTTGCTCGAACAATATCAAATCACCCAAACTAATAAAATGCCTTATTAGTATACCATAATTTCCAAAAACTTTCAACCAAATTTATGAAATTATCCTTATATTTATTGTCAAATATATTAAAAAACTATAGATTAATGATATAATTAATGGACAAAATAAATTCGGTTTTTTACAGATAATTTATTTTGAAAAACAACGCAAATGCGTATACGCATTTGCGAATAAAATTATAGAATACATTTGAGGTGAATCAAAATGAGCGTAAAGGATGTTGTGGCAGAAAGATTTAAAGATATATGCAAGGAAAGAAATATAAAAATAAACGAATTGGCAAACATATCCGGAGTTACTCCTTCAACTGCATACAGCATGATGGACAAAAACCGACGTGATATATCAATTATTACAATCAAAAAATTTTGTGATGGTTTGGATATTACATTAGGAAATTTTTTCTCTACGCCGGAATTTGATAATTTAGAGCAAGAAATATGTTAAAGTTGGTATTATTTTGAAAAGATTATTATTTTTATTTTTGATTTTATTAGTGGCCGCGTTACCTATAGGTTGTAACGGGAATACAGCAACAGAGCATAAAGCTCCTGTTGAAATCAATATACCGCAGGATAACACGGTAAACGGCTACAGACTTGAGAGTTCTAAAAGTGAAAATGCAGACGACGCTGTAATAAGTGCCGATAAGGTAGCTGTTGAATCCCATTTCCAAAGCGGAACAGATATAACCGAAAGCAGCACAAAATATTGTGCCAACATAAACAGCAAGGTTTTTCATAAATTGGATTGCGGAGCGGTAAAGAATATGAAGGAAGATAATAAATTCTATTTAAGTGACCGCAATCAGCTTGTAGCAGACAACTACACACCTTGTAAACAATGTAAGCCTTAAAAAAGCAGAGTTGGAAAATTCCAACTCTGCTTTTAGTTATTTTCTGCCTATTTTTGCAAACCATTTAAAGGTGAGTGGCCATACGCAGCCCGCAAACAAAACTATAAGCAAATATCTTACACCGTCTGCCAAATAACTTTCGTCAAAGAGTGCACTCAATGGCATTCTTAAACCCTCTTTTATTCCAAGCAACGGAATAAGACCTGACAAAAACTTTAAAATCTGTGAAAGCAAGCTACCGCTTGTATCAAAATTAATGAACTTATTATCAATTTCAAAAGCAATAAGGATACCTAATGTACATCCAAGCATTTTATAAGCATTTTTGGTGCCGCTTGCAAGATTTTCTAAATCTACATCAGCAGGAAAATTGTAAAACGATACGAACAGCAACAATCCCGTAGCAAGCGCTACCATTGATATAAGTAATATTCGCATTACTTTTGTATTATCAAAGCACCTTTGTATTAAAGGATAAAGCCCGAAAATAAGTGTAAGTGATATTACTAATGAAACCACCACATCGGCAGGTGTATGCACACCGAGATACATTCTTGAAAACGGCACTAATATACAAGCCGAAATGCAAATTATTCTAAGCCATAGCTTTTTATTAAATCTAGCTATTCCGCCAAACACACCAACCGAGGATTGAGTATGTCCGCTTGGAAAAGAATAACCTGTAGCCTCACCTCTGGCAGACTCCACAATAGTAAAATCCTTGTCCTTTACCCACGGTCTCGGCACTCTGAACCAGAGCTTTAAAAACTGATTAACAATTGTGCCTATAAATCCGATAGAGAGCAGATAGTAGCCCTCTTTTTTATTTATGCACCAAAAGAAAATAAGCCCGAAAACGATAAAAAAGGTTTCCTCGCCAAAATGTGTTATTATCGAAAAAAATGCATCACCGAAAGGTGTACGTAAATTTTCTAGAAAATGCAAAAATGCCATAAACTTCTCCTAAAAACCGTAAAAATTACAGTTTAGATTTATTTTTCTCCATACTGAGTATCCTTACAATTACCGGACTGAGTATGATGTTTGAACCAAGCTCAAATAAGAAATTACCACCGACAAGACCTAAGAACATATATGAAAATGCTCCGCCGTAGCCCTCTAAAAGTCCCCATTCAGTTACCGTTTCCAAAAAGAATACGACACATCCCAAAAGGAACACACCTGTGTTTACTAACGGGCAAACTATAGCTGCCGCAATAACAGCAACATATCGGTTAAAATTTTCAAGTACCTTATAAACAATGCCCGCCGCCAATCCGCAAGCGGTACCTTTAAGCAGAACTGTAACTATTGTTCCAAAAACATCTACTGCCATAAAGGCGGCTGCATCTCCACTTAATAAAACGACTGCTCCAAATACAAATCCAAGCCATGCTCCAACCTTAATCCCACAAGTTGCCGCTCCTATAACAATAGGTATCAGCACCAGTGAAATTGCAAAGGGACCGAAACGGATAAACGAACCCATTAACTGCAATATAATTACAAGTGCAGTCAACACAGCACCAAGCACTAAAGCTTCGGTTTGTTTTCTTCTTTTGTTTTTTGTTTCCATAAAATTACCTCCGATACTGTTCTTTCGATACAGTTCTTAATAATATTTGTAATCTGTTTTTTAACAGTAATTACCTAATTGTTCTTTTCGTAGATAGCACGAAGTCCGTCAAGCAAAAGATTCTCATTGTAAATAATGTTCTTTTT
>JBGVRU010000022.1:0-3090 GCA_045128715.1 Acutalibacteraceae bacterium
GTTATGCCGTAATCCTCTATTTCGCCGAATGTAACCGAATTGATATAAGGACCCCTACCCTCTCTTTCAATAACGAGGGCACCCGACCCCGTAACCGTCCACTGTGCGGTTGGTGTACGCTGTGAGCCATAGTTTAAAGGAAAACGATACTGCCTTTCTGCCGAGCAAAAGTGAGAGGATGTAACAGCAACTGCCCTGTCTGCCGCTCCCGAGTCTACAAAAAGAGCAGCCAAACCTGTAGACAAAGCCATTGTAGAGCAAGCCCCATAAAGCCCTATAAACGGAATACCGAACTCCCTTATACCAAAAGAGCTACCTATGCATTGATTAAGCAGGTCACCCGCAAATATTTTATCAATATCACAGGGCTGTAGCCCAACCTTGTCAAGAGCTATCTGTATTGCAGTTTTTTGTAGCTTGCTTTCTGCCTTTTCAAAGCTTTCCTCACCGAAAAAGCTATCAATTGTATAAAAATCGAACTCCTCGCTCAGAGGACCCTCATGTTCCTTTTTACCTACTACCGAACCGTAGCTTATAATATGCGGTTTAGTTTCGAGCTCTATGGTTCTGCAACCTATTTTTCGTGCCATATTTCCACCTCAAAATCAAACTAGCCAAAGCGTTCAAACTTGAATCAGATTTTGAAACAATGATTTTATGCTGTGGCTACTAATAAATTTTGCATTTGAGTTGAAAATATTCGCACAAATAATATTAAAAAACACCGCCAAAGAGACGCACTCCATAGAGCAGAAAAACGATTTTACTCTATGGAGTGCGTCTCAAAACTTCAAACGATATTTAATTTTAGTAATACTTTTTATTTTAAATCAGAAATCATACGTTTGTAGGCTTCAAACAAACTAACACGTGGAGTCCAACCTAAATTTCTAAGCTTTTGAGAGCTCAATCGCATTTTAGTATCCGGTGCATAACCGAAACTGTTATTTTGGGGAATATCAAAAACAACCTTTGATTTTCCGTTTGAGAAATACCTAGCCACTAAATCTGCCATATCTGCAATAGCCGTGGTTGTTTCCTCGTTAACTACTGTATAGGCTTCACCGTTTTCACCCATAACCAATAGCAAAAGAATAGCTTCAATCGCATCAGCAGTATAGCAATAATTACCTACTGACTGTCCCTTTGTATGTAATACAATATCCTCACCCTTTAAGGCAGACCTTAAAAACTGGGCAAAAACTCTGTTTTCACCTGGGAGCACCCCTGCTCCGAATGTTTGTGCCAAGCGTGCCACCTTTACAGGAACCCTGTACTGAGAAGCATAAGACATACACAAGCATTCAGCCAGACGCTTACCCTCAGAATAACAACTGCGAACATTCTGAATATCCAAATACCCAAGCTCTTTTTCGGTTACTCTATACTCTTTATTGACCTGACCGAAAACCTCTATTGAAGAAAGGTAAACTACGCCCTTAACATTATGACTTTTTGCGTAATCAAGTATCTGTTTTGTGCCCATATAAATGCTTTCGATTACATCAACAGGGTTTGTGATAAAAAACTTTGAAGTAGTAGAATTTGCGGTATGAATAATATAATCACAGTTTATATTATGAGGAATCGGCGCGCAAATATCCTGATAAAAGAATTCCACAAAGGGTATTTTTTTATCCTCTTCAAAAAAATCTTTATAAATATCCTCAACCTTTTCTCTGTTACGCGCCATTGCCGTAACACTGATTTTTTTATCGTGTTTTTTATTATAATATATAAAGCTTTTTATAATAAGCGAGCCTATAAGTCCCGTAGCGCCGGTGACCATAACTTTATTTCCGCCAAGCTTTATTGTTTCAGCATACTCTGAAAGCCTTGATAAATCCTCTTTTAATTCCTTAGAATACATTTCTATTCTTCTCTCTGTTGTCATTGTAAACCGTAAACCTGTAAATTTTCCCGCGCATCAAGCAAAGCTCGGCACAAATAAAAATCAGAAGGTGTGGTAACCTTTATATTTTCGGCAGGGCCTTCGACCGTACAAACAGAATATCCGTAATAAAGCATCATAGAAGCGGAATCTATAAAATCCCGCTTACCCTCCTTTATAGAACGGTTATGTGCATCGAAAATATTTTTAAATTTAAATGACTGTGGCGCTCTTGCGAGACTACATTCTGACCTTGGAATAGTTGTTACTATTTCATTATTATCATTGGTTTTTATTATAGTCTCAATTGCGGGAGAAACCGTAACAGCCGATCCCTTTTCCTTAACAGTAGAAATACACTCGCTGATAAGAGCTTCATTTATCAGCGGCCTTACACCGTCGTGTATAAGAACCGTATCTTCATCGCTACATTTTCCGCTGCCGAAAATTTCGGCAAGACCGTTATACTGCGAATCCAAAGCAGATTCCCCACCAGAAACCACCCAACGCACCTTTTCAATATTGAATTTTCTCAACAGTTTCTTCAAATAATCCAACCATTCAGATAAGCAAACAACACAAATCGCATCTATTTCAGGATGCCTTTCAAAAATCTCAATAGTATGTATTATAATTGGCTTACCATTTATCTCCAAAAACTGTTTAGGTAAAGCTTTACTGTTCATTCGGCTTCCTACTCCGCCGGCAAATATCAATGCGTAATTCATTTGCTTCTCCTTTAAGATTTTTCATCAAATTTAATCTCTGCGGAACAAATCCCTTGTATATATCTTGTCCTTAACGTCATCCAAACAATTATCATAACGGTTTGCAATTATTGCCTGACTTTGTGCCTTAAATTTTTCAATATCATTTACAATAAGCGAGCCAAAGAAAGTACTGCCGTCCTCAAGAGTAGGCTCATAAACAATAACCTTAGCTCCTTTAGCTTTGATTCGCTTCATAACACCTTGTATACTGCTTTGACGGAAATTATCCGAATTGCTTTTCATTGTAAGTCTGAAAACGCCTACGGTAACTTCTTTTTCATTATCCTTATTGAACTCCGAATTATAAGTATATCCGCCTGCAATATTAAGCACTCTGTCGGCTATAAAGTCTTTTCTTGTGCGATTTGATTCCACAATGGCTTCAATAAGATTTTCGGGAACATCTTCATAATTGGCTAAAAGCTGCTT
>JBGVRU010000023.1:0-30997 GCA_045128715.1 Acutalibacteraceae bacterium
GGTATTATGGCAAGCACATATCTATCAAAGGTTGAGGGTATTAAAGAGCCTAAAATCGGTCTTCTTAATATCGGTGTTGAGGATAGTAAGGGCGGCGAGCTTCAAAAAGAGGCTTATAAGCTATTACAGCAAGCTCCTATCAATTTTGTGGGTAATATTGAGTCCCGTGAAATGCCTAAGGGTATTTGTGATGCGATTATTACCGACGGATTTACAGGAAATATAGCCTTAAAACTTATAGAGGGTACCGCAATTACTTTCTTTAAGCTAATAAAAAACGCTCTTTATAAAAATATATTCAATAAATTGGCAGCGTTAGTAATTAAAAAGGATTTATATGCTCTTAAAAGTATGATGGATAGTTCGGAAGTAGGGGGAGCACCACTCCTAGGTGTAAAAAAGACCGTTATCAAGGCTCACGGTAGCTCGGACGCTAAGGCTATAAAGAATGCTATACGTCAGGCAGTTATATTTACTGAAAACGGTGTTATTGATACAATTTCAGAACAACTTACATAAATCTATAAAGGAATTTTTAAATGAAGGCTTTACAAAAGAATTTAGGCTATACCTTTAAAAACGAGTCACTTCTTTTAAATGCGGTTACACATTCTTCCTATGCTAATGAAGCACGAGGTGGAGTAACCTCCAATGAAAGACTTGAATTTTTAGGTGATTCGGTTTTATCGGTCATAGTTTCGGATTATATATATAAGCAGTTTGGGAATCTTCCTGAGGGTGAGCTAACAAAGCTCAGAGCATCACTTGTGTGCGAAAAATCACTTTGCGGCTTTTCAAGGGAGCTTCAATTAGGCTTATTTTTAAGGCTCGGCAAAGGCGAGGAAAAAGGCGGCGGTAGGGAAAGAGACTCAATTTTAGCCGATGCCTTTGAGGCAGTTCTTGCGTCAATTTATCTTGATAGCGATTTGGAAACAGCACGTGGCTTTGTTATGAGATTTATTCTCAAAGAGCTGAAGCATACCGATGATGAGGTGTTTAAGGATTATAAAACGGCACTTCAGGAAATTATACAGCGCAACCCCGAGGAGTATGTAACCTATATTCTCACAGGTGAGAGCGGTCCCGACCACGATAAGCTCTTTGAGGTTGAGGTACATCTTAATTCAAATATTATCGGCAAGGGTAAGGGCAAATCTAAGAAGCAGGCAGAGCAAATGGCTGCAAAACAGGCTTTAAGTCTTATGGGTGCTGAAATATGAGTGCAGTTCACTCAAATATTTCGATTTTTGTGCCCCATATCGGTTGTCCAAATAAATGCAGCTTTTGTAATCAAAGATATATTACAGGTGTTTGCAAGGCACCCAGAGCTAAAGATGTTATAGCAGCAGTAGAAACTTCAAAAAAATCCCCTAAATTTGATTCTAAAACTACCGAAATTGCATTTTTCGGCGGTAGCTTTACGGCAATTAATCGTAATTATATGACAGACCTTTTGGATACTGCATCACAGTTTGTTAAAAACGGTGACGTTAAGGGTATCAGAATTTCAACAAGACCAGATGCTATTGATGAGGAAATTCTTGAAATTCTAAAAAATAGAGGTGTCACCGCAATCGAGCTTGGAGCACAGAGCCTTGTGGGTAGAGTGCTTAAAATGAACAACCGCGGGCATAACGTTCAGGATGTTGTGAATGCTTCAATGCTTATTAAAGAAAAAGGCTTTGAATTAGGTCTTCAGATAATGACAGGGCTTTATTGTGATAGCGATGAGGGTGCTATAAAAACCGCTAAAAAGGTTATTGAAATTAAGCCTGACACGGTTAGAATTTACCCGACAATAGTTTTAAAGGATACAGATTTGGGCGCTTTATATGACGACGGAAAATATAAACCTCAGTCGTTAGGCGAGGCTGTTGAGCTTGCGACAAGGCTTTATACAATGTTTACGGAGGCGGGAATAAGGGTTATTAGACTCGGTCTTCATTCTATTGAAGAAAAGGCTTATCTTTCGGGACCGTGGCATCCTGCTTTCAGCGAGCTTTGCCAGTCTCAAATAATGCTTAATAAGGCTTTAAAGCAGTTAGGCGAAAAGGGCAGGTATATAATATCTGTAAATAAAAGCGATGTTTCTAAAATGATAGGTCAAAAGAAAAGTAATATTTTATATTTAGAATCCCACGGTTTTTACTGTAAGGTAAAGGCAAAAGACGGTTTAGAAAACTTAAGTATTCAAATTGAAAGGGAAGTGTAACACAGATGCTGTTAAGCTCAATAGAAATACAGGGCTTTAAATCCTTTGCGGATAAAACAGTTTTGAAATTCGGTAAGGGTATTACCGCGGTAGTAGGACCTAACGGTAGCGGTAAAAGTAATATTTCCGATGCTGTACGCTGGGTACTTGGTGAGCAGTCCACCAAAAGCCTTCGCGGTCAGTCTATGGAGGATGTTATATTCGGTGGTACCGAAACCCGACGTCCTCACGGCTTTTGTGAGGTAACCCTTAATATTAATAATACTGACAGAAGTCTTAATTTTGATAATGATTTTGTAGCTATTACAAGACGTTATTACCGTTCGCACGAAAGCGAGTATGCTATAAACGGTGTTTCAGTTCGCCTTAAGGATATACATGAGCTGTTTATGGATACGGGTCTCGGCAGGGACGGATATTCTATGATAGGGCAGGGCAAGATTGATAATATCATCAGCTCAAAATCAGGCGAGCGACGTGACATTTTCGAGGAGGCGGCAGGTATTTCAAAATACCGCTACCGTAAAATAGAGGCAGAAAGAAAGCTTACTGCCGCTGAGGACAACCTTCTTCGATTGCATGATATTTTAGATGAATTAGAGTCACGCGTAGGACCTCTTGCAGAGCAAAGTCGTAAGGCTCATCGATTTTTAGAGCTTGCCGACCAAAAGAAAGAGCTTGAAATAGGTCTTTGGCTTTATACCTTAAATAATTCTAAGGATGCTCTCAGAAATCAGGAAAGCAAGATTGCGGCGGCTCAGCTTTCGTACCGTGAAATTGAAGAGGCTTTAGAGGAATTTGACCGCAAGACAGAGCAAAATACTGCCTATTTTGCAAGGCTTACCTCTGATATTGAGGGTGAGCGACTCAGCATTTCTTCAACCAACGAGGAAATTGTAAAGCAAAACGGTGAAATTACCGTTCTTAAAAATAATATTGCTTATAATGAAGAAACTGTAAGCCGTCTTAATGAAGAAAAGCTTGTTTTAGGCCGTTCTGACAGTGAGGCACTTAACGAAATTGAGGAAAAGAAAAGCCTTGCAGCAGTAAAGGAAGAAGAACGCATAAAAATTGAAGAAAAGCTCCACGCACTTGAAACAGAGCTATCGGAATTGCTTAGTGACAGCGACAGTATTTCCAGAAAAATTGAAGCTCAGATAAGAGCGTTAAACACTTTGTCGGCTGAAAGTGCCGATATGCGTGTTGCTATGGTTACTGCTGATACTGCTATTGAAGAAATAAACGGCAGAGGTGAAAACTCTAAGGAGCAAATAGAACAGTACACTTTCGAAATCCAAAAGCTTGATGCAGAATTTAGCGAGACTGATAAGCTCTTGCAAAAATTCGAAGAAATAATTGAAAGCAATAACAATACCTTAAAAGGCTATGAGCTTCGTCTTGCTTCTAAGGAACAGTCTGCAAAGGCTGTTAAAGAGGAGTTAGAGTCGCTTAACCTTGATATTGAGGCTAAACGCCGCCGAGCTCAGATACTCCGTGAGCTTGAAAATAATATGGAGGGCTTCGGTCATTCTGTAAAGGCGGTTATAAAGCAGGCCGAGCTTGGCACTCTTATGGGAATTTGCGGTCCTGTTTCAAAGCTTATTAAGGTTGATAGGGAATACAGTATTGCGGTTGAAACCGCTTTGGCGGCGGCTATTCAAAATATTATTACCGAAACCGAGGCTGACGCTAAGAAGGCCATTAATTACCTAAAAACCTCGGGTGGCGGTCGCGCTACATTTTTACCGGTAGCTACAATAAAGTCACGTGAGTTTAAAGAGGAAGGCTTTGAAAAGCTGTTCGGTTTTGTAGGTATCGCCTCTGACTTAGTTGAATGTGACAGTAAATACCGTGAGATTATAAAATACCTTTTAGGCGGCGCAGTTGTTGCTGAGGATATTGACAGTGCGGCTACTATCGCCAAAAAATACGGCTATAGGATTAAGGTCGTTACTCTTGACGGTCAGGTTATAAATCCAGGTGGCTCACTTACGGGTGGCTCACTTGTTAAAAATGCAGGACTTTTAAGCCGTTCCTCTGATATAGAAAAAATGGAAGAGGAAATAAAGAAGTCTACAGTAAAGGCAGAGGAGCTTTCATCAAGGCTTACCGCCGCTAGTGAAGCTGTAGCAGTGGTTGAAGCCGATATTACTTCCGCTAAAGCAGAGCTTATTACCGCTAATGAGGATAAAATCAGAGCTTTGGCAGAGCTTAAAAGAATTGATGATTTACGCGGTAATTTAAAATCTGCATTAAAGCAATTGACCGATGAAAAAGCCTCTAACGAGGAAAAGCTTGCAAAATTGAAGCAGCAGTCGATGGACGCTGCTGTGAAAATTGCTGAGCTTGACGGCAAGAAAACCGAGCTGCAGTCTGAAATTGATAAAATGACAGGAGGCAGAGACAGCCTTAATGAAAGCAGAGAAAGAATTTCTGCCGATATTACAGCGGCTAAGCTTTCTGTTATTGAGGCTGATAAGGATATTGAGCAGTTAAATGCTGCTGCAGAAAGCCTTAAAGCTCTTATTTCTTCACGTGGTAAGCGTAGCGGTGAAATTGATGCTGAAATAGCTGAAATTGGAAGTAAAAATGAAGAAATAAATCAAAAAATTGCTGAAATTGAAACTTGTATTTTGTCGCTAAAAGAAAGGATTAATTTGAGCGAAGCTAATATTACTGAGATGCTTGAAAAACGTAACCAGACCGAAAAGGCAGGCGTTGAGCTTAGAAACAGCGAAAGGGAAAAAACACTTCGCCGTGAGCAGATAGGCGGTGAGCTTGCCCGACTCACCGAGCGTAAGGAGGTTATGCTCAAAGAGTATGACGAGGTTATTCGTAAGCTTTATGACGAATATCAGCTAACACGCTCTGAGGCTGAGAAGACCGCCTCAGAGCCCGAAAACCCCACCGAAGCCAAGAGAGCTCTCACTGAAATTAAAGGTAAGATAAGAAATCTTGGTAATGTTAATGTTTCAGCTATTGAGGAGTACAAAGAGGTTAAGGAGCGTTACGATTTCTTATCTGCTCAGATAGAGGACGTTGAAAATTCACGTGCCGAGCTTCATAAGCTTATTAATCAGCTTACTACTCAAATGCAGGATATTTTTACCGAGGGCTTTGCAAAAATTAACGAGAATTTCTCTAAAACCTTTACAGAGCTTTTCGGCGGAGGTACTGCGAGTCTGTCTCTTAGTGACCCTGAGAATATTCTTGAAAGCGGAATTGATATTAACGCTAAATTACCCGGTAAAAATGTTCCCAGTCTTGAAGGTCTTTCAGGTGGCGAAAAGGCACTTATTGCCCTTTCTATTTACTTTGCGATTATGCGTGTAAACGCACCGCCATTCTGTTTCCTTGATGAGGTTGATACTGCACTAGACGATATTAATGTTGACCGCTTTGCGGATTATATGAAAAAATCGGATTTTGCAACTCAGTTTATCTGTGTTACCCACCGCAGGGGCACTATGGAAGCCGCCGATATGCTTTACGGTGTTACTATGCAGGAAAAGGGTATAACAAAACTCTTAGAGCTTAATGTCGCAGAGCTTGAAAGGAAACTGCTTGAGGGCAATAAAGGGGCATAAATTATGAAAAGGATGTTGTTTGGCGGCAAAAAGAATTTTTACAAGGGCAATATGCACTGTCACAGTAATCTTTCAGACGGTCGGTTATCTCCCAAAGAACTAAAGGATTATTATAAATCTAACGGTTACAGTATATTGGCTATTACCGACCACGAGCACATTAATAATAATTCTTACCTTGATGATGAGGATTTTTTGACAATAACAAGCTGTGAGATTGCTATTAAGGAATTCCCAAATGAGTCAACACTGCGTAATCATAATATGAAGGTTTGTCATTTGAATCTTTATGCAAAAGAGCAGAGTAATGACTATAATGTGTGCTATAGCGAGGTGTATGACCATTTTTCAGCCAAGGAACGCCGTAGGGGTTTAAAAAGACCTCATAAGGATTTTGAGCGTGTTTACTGTTCAGATGGTATTAATAATATTATAAAAACAGCTAATGCTAGAGGCTTTTTCGTTGCCTATAATCATCCCCGATGGTCTCTCGAAAATTACGGTGACTATAACGGCTATGAAGGACTTTGGGGTGTGGAAATTTATAATACTTCCTGTAATGTAGGCGGTATGTATGAATACGATATAAATGTAGTTGATGATTTTTTAAGGGACGGCAAGCGAGTTTTCGCTACTTCTGGGGATGATAATCATAATCTTAGTGATGACTCATTCGGTACATTTATTATGGTAAATTCAAATAAATTGAAGTATGCGGAAATAATCGATGCTTTGCTCAACGGTGATTTTTACACCTCCACAGGACCTGAGATTTATGAGATTTCAGAGGGGGATCTGACAGTAACTGTTAAGTGTTCCAATGCCAAAAAAATTAGTCTTTCAACTAAAGGTCGCAGAGCAGCAAGTATAATTGCAGAAAAGGATAGTTTTATCAACGAGGCTGTTTTTAACCTGAAAGAAACCGATGGTTATTTTAGATTGTCCGTAATTGATGAAAACGGCAAACGTGCTGACTCACAGAGCTTTTTCTTAGATACTTTTATTTAAAAGGTGATATAATGGGATTTTTTAGTAAGATAAGAGAGGGACTTAAAAAAACCCGAAATTCTATTTCAGAAAGTGTTAACAGTGTTATAAACAGCTTTACTAAAATTGATGAAGACCTTTTCGAGGAATTAGAGGAAACCCTTATAATGTCCGATATAGGTGTTACTACATCGGGCGAAATTTGTGAACTGCTACGCAAAAAAATCAAAGAAACAGGTACCAAAGACCCTAATGCCATTAAAGGTCTTTTAAAGGGTATAATTGTAGAAATGCTTGGCGATGATGAGGGACTGAAGCTCGAAACTAAGCCTTCGGTAATGCTTGTTATCGGTGTTAACGGTGTTGGAAAAACCACTTCTATAGGAAAGATTTCAGCTCAACTTAAAAATGACGGCAAAAATGTTGTTTTAGGCGCGGCTGATACTTTCCGTGCTGCTGCTATCGATCAGTTGGGAATCTGGGCAGAGAGAGCGGGAGTATCAATGGTTAAAAGTGTAGAGGGTACTGACCCCGCTTCTGTAGTGTTTGATACTATAGCTTCTGCTAAAGCTCATAATGCCGATGTTATAATTTGCGATACAGCAGGCAGACTTCACAACAAGAAAAATCTTATGGATGAGCTTGCCAAAATTAACCGTGTAATTGCAAGAGAGTTACCCGAAGCATCGGTTGAAACCTTGCTTGTTTTGGATGCCACTACAGGTCAGAATGCTGTAAATCAGGCAAGAGAATTTAAAAATGTTACTGATATTACGGGTATTGTGCTTACTAAGCTTGACGGTACTGCCAAGGGCGGTATAATAATTCCTATTAGAAACGAGCTTAATATACCTGTTAAATATATCGGTGTTGGCGAGGGTATTGACGATTTACAGCCCTTTAATGCAAAAGAATTCGCTGACGGTATTTTCCCTGTGGAGGAGTAAAATGAAGGTATTTATTGCAACAAAAAATCAAAAAAAGCTTGTGGAATTAAGCAGAATTTTAGAGCCTATGGGCTTTGAGGTTGTATGCGAAAAGGATTTACCTAAGCCTTTAGAGGAAATTGAGGAAACAGGCACTACCTTTGAAGAAAATGCAATTTTAAAGGCTAAGGCAGGGCTTAAGGAAACAGGATATATAAGCGTAGCTGATGATTCAGGTATTTGCGTAGATTACTTGGGCGGAGCCCCTGGTATTTATTCTGCACGTTATTCGGGCGGTCACGGCAACGATGACGATAATAATAAAAAGATATTAAGCGAGCTTGAGGGTGTACCGATGGAAAAACGCACCGCTTACTATGTTGCGGCTATTGCCTGCGTTTTTCCTGATGGCAGACAGTTTACCGTAAGAGGCGAATGTCACGGTCATATAGCGTTTGAGGAATCGGGTAGCTGCGGCTTTGGTTATGACCCCTTGTTTATCAGTGAAAAGGGTTGCTTCGGTCATTTATCTGCCGAGGAAAAGGATAGCATAAGCCACAGAGGAAAAGCTTTAAGATTATTTAAGGAAGAATTGGCTAAATATATTTAAGGAGTTATTTATGTTAAACAGCAGACAGCGTGCACAGCTTCGTGCAATGGCAAATGATATGGAAACAATATTACAGGTTGGCAAAGGCGGTATAAATGAAAATACTGTAAAGCAGGTAAGAGATGCCTTAGAGGCAAGAGAACTGATAAAACTCCGTGTTCTTGAAACCTGTCCTACCAATTCTAGAGAAACCGCTGACCTATTAGCAGAAGCAATAGAATGCGATGTTGTACAGGTTATAGGTACTCGTTTTATTTTATATAAAGAAAGCAAAAATAATAAAACTATCAAGCTGGTGAAATAATGGCACTTACTGCAATTTTCGGCGGTACATTTAATCCTCTTCATATCGGGCATTATGAGATGTTGCGGGCTTTGGAGAACGACAGCAGCATTGAAAAAATATTTATTATGCCTGATAGGATTCCACCACACAAGGTTTGTGATTTTTTGGCGGAAGATGATGTAAGAATAGAAATGTGCCGAATAGCTGCAGAGGATTTCAGCAAAGCAGAGCTTTGCCTTATAGAGTTTGAACGGGAGGGCAAAAGCTATAGCTATGATACCGTTTTAAATCTTAAGGACAAGTATAAGGATAAAGACTTCGTATTTGTTTGTGGCGGCGATATGCTTGTTACCTTTGACAGATGGTATAAGTACGAAGAATTAATGAAAGAAGTACCCTTTATTGCTTTTAAAAGAAGTGATATCGACAATACTTTATTTGTTGAAGTCACCGAACGGTTGTCGCAGGAGGGTATGAAAATCACCCTAAAGGAAGAAATTATTCCATCAGTATCTTCTACCGAAATACGTGAGGATTTTAAAAAAACAAAAAAACTTTTACCTAAAAAAATATATGATTATTTAGTAGAAAGGGGAGTGTACGGTGAATAATGATTATGAGACATATAAGGAAATTTTAAAAAAACGTCTTAACGAAAAGCGTTACTATCATTCCCTTTGTGTTGCTGACGAGGCTAAGAGGTTAGCTGAAAAATACGGCGGTGACAGTGAAAAATGTTACCTTGCTGGTTTGCTTCACGATATTACTAAAAATACTCCCGATGAAGAACACTTGCAAATATTTCTAAGCTTTGGTATAATGCTAAACGATATTGAGAAAAATGCTAAAAAGCTTTGGCATGCAATATCGGGCGAGGCATATATTAAAAATGTTTTAGGTCTGTATGATGCCGAACTGCTTGATGCAGTGCGTTATCATACAACAGCAAAGAAAAATATGTCACTTACGGCAAAAATACTCTATCTGGCAGATTTCACTTCACTTGATCGTGACTATGAAGATGTTGAGGTTATAAGAGGGCTTGTAGATAAATCACTTGAAGAGGCTATGGCTTATGCACTTAAATATTCGATAGTTGATTTAATAGAGCAGTCGAAAGCTGTTCACTTTGATACAATAGAGGCATACAATGAGGTATGCATGGGAGGAAATAATGGAAGCATTTGAAATTTTAAAAATTGCAGCTAATGCACTAAATGAGAAAAAAGCAAAGGAAATTTTAGGTGTCAAAATTGATAATCTTACTGTTTTAACTGAATATTTCCTTATTTGTACCGCAGGCTCTACTACACAGCTTCGAGCACTTTGCGACGAAGTGGAGGACAAGCTTGAAGAAAACGGTGTTAAGCCTCATCATATTGAGGGAAAAACCACAGGTTGGGTTTGCCTTGATTATGGCTCTGTTATTATTCACATTTTCACACGTGACCAGCGTGAGTTTTACGGTCTTGATAAAATGTGGAGCGACGGCGAGCCTATTAATATGGAAGAAATTCTCACAAACTCTCAGGAGGACTGAATATGAAAAATTACGATTACGCACAAATTGAAAAGAAATGGCAGCAAATTTGGGACGATAATGATACCTTTGCCGCAAAGAATGACTATACCTTACCCAAGTTTTACGGTTTGGTAGAATTCCCTTATCCCTCGGGTCAGGGTCTTCACGTAGGTCACCCACGCTCATATACAGCTATTGATATTGTATGCCGCAAAAAGCGTTTGCAGGGCTACAATGTTCTTTATCCTATGGGTTGGGACGCTTTTGGTCTTCCTACCGAAAACTTTGCTATTAAGAACCATATTCATCCTTCTGTTGTTACAGAAAATAATATTGCAAACTTTAAGCGACAGTTAAAGTCTTTAGGCTTCTCTTTTGATTGGAACAGGGAAGTAAATACTACCGATCCCTCATATTACAAGTGGACTCAGTGGATTTTCTTACAGCTTTTCAAAAAAGGCTTGGCTTATAAGAAAGAAATGTCGGTTAACTGGTGTACCTCTTGTAAGTGTGTTCTTGCTAACGAGGAGGTTGTTGGCGGCGTTTGTGAGCGTTGCGGCAGCGAGGTTGTTCAGAAAGAAAAAAGCCAGTGGATGCTAAAAATTACCGACTATGCAGAAAAATTGCTTGATGGTCTTGAAGAAGTTGATTTCATTGACCGAGTTAAAACTCAGCAACGTAACTGGATAGGCCGTTCTTACGGTACTCAAGTCACCTTTAGTACGAATATAGGTGACACCTTTGAAATATTTACAACTCGTGCAGATACCTTGTTCGGAGCTACATATATGGTAATGTCACCCGAACACCCGTTGCTTGAAAAGTGGGCTGACAAAATCGAAAATTACAGCGAGGTTTTGGATTATAAAGCACAGGCAGCTAAAAAGTCTGACTTTGAACGAACAGAGCTTGCTAAGGATAAGACAGGTGTAAAGCTTTCAGGAGTTACTGCAATTAATCCTGTAAATAATACCGAAATTCCGATATTTATTTCGGATTATGTGCTTATTTCTTACGGTACAGGCGCTATTATGGCTGTTCCTGCTCACGATACACGTGACTGGGATTTTGCTAAGAAGTTTGATTTGCCTATTATTGAGGTTGTAGCAGGCGGCGAGGATGTTCAAAAGGCAGCTTACACCGAATGTGCTACAGGCACACTTGTAAATTCAGATTTCCTTAATGGTCTGTCAGTAGAGGAAGCTAAAAAGAAAATTCAGGAATGGCTTCGTGACAAGGGTCTTGGATCTGTTAAGACTAACTATAAGCTTCGTGACTGGGTATTCTCCCGTCAGAGATACTGGGGCGAGCCTATTCCTATGGTTTACTGTGAGAAGTGTGGATATGTACCGCTTCCTGAGAGTGAGCTTCCCTTAATGCTTCCTAACGTTGATTCTTATGAGCCCACCGATACAGGCGAATCCCCATTAGCAAAGATGACAGATTGGGTAAATACTACCTGTCCTCATTGCGGAGCTCCTGCTAAACGTGAGACCGATACAATGCCTCAGTGGGCAGGCTCTTCATGGTACTTCTTAAGATACTGCGACCCCCACAACGATAAAGAGTTAGCTTCTAAAGAGGCTCTCGAATACTGGAGTCCTATTGACTGGTATAACGGCGGTATGGAGCATACAACTCTCCACCTGCTTTATAGCCGTTTCTGGCATAAGTTCCTTTATGATATTGGTGTTGTTCCAACAGCCGAGCCTTATGCTAAGCGTACAAGTCATGGTATGATTTTGGGTGAAAACGGAGAGAAAATGTCAAAATCTCGTGGTAACGTTGTTAACCCTGATGAAATTATCGAAAACTACGGCGCAGATACTATGCGTGTATATGAAATGTTTATCGGTGACTTTGAAAAGGCTGCTCCTTGGAGCCAGTCTTCAATAAAGGGTAGTAAGCGTTTTCTTGATAAGGTTTGGGCACTCTTAGATATTATGACGGATGATTGCGGCTACCGTAAGGATTTGGAGACTGAATTCCACCGTACTATTAAGAAGGTTACCGAGGATATTGAAGGACTTAAAATGAACACTGCTATTGCAGCGCTTATGTCTTTGCTTAATGCTGTTCAGAGCAGCGGCAAAATCACTAAGGATGAATTTAAAACCTTTATTATTCTTCTTAACCCATTTGCACCTCATATCACAGAGGAGCTTTGGTGTGAAGCCGGCTTTGAGGGTATGCTTAACGGTACAGAGTGGCCTCGGTTTGACGAAACTAAGTGTGTGGAGTCTAATGTGGAGATAGTAGTTCAGATAAACGGTAAAATTAAAGCAAGAATTAATATACCTGCTGATATTTCCGCACCTGATGTAATTGCTCTGGCAAAGGTTCAAGATGCGGTTTCTACTGAGATTTCAGGCAAAAATATTGTCAAAGAGCTTTACGTTCCTAAGAAACTTGTAAATTTAGTTGTAAAATAATGCAATTTTATAAAAATAATTGTTGCAAATTTTATTAGTGTATGTTATTATATTCATGTACATTGCCGAATAACGGTAATTTTGTGAGTTATTGATTATATGGAGGTGAAACAGGTGAACGCAGTTGAAATTATTTTAGGTATTTTAGTTATACTCGTTTCCCTTGTCATAATTATTGCGGTTCTTTTGCAGCCCGGTCGCCGTGCCGGTATAAGCGGAGCAATTTCCGGCGGTGCTGATACTTTTTTTTCTAAGAACAAGGCAAGAACCTTTGATGCTTTTTTGGCACGTTGGACAAAGTATGTAGCAATAATTTTCTTTATCCTTGCTATTGTTACGAATGTTATCGCTTTAAGGGGTTAATTTTATTAACCTTTTCTTTGGGATTAAAATCCTTATATTAAGTAAGACCCCTGCTATTTGTGCGGAGGGAGGGAATGTAAATGAGTCAAGTTAGAATTAAAGAAAATGAATCACTTGATAACGCTTTACGCCGTTTTAAGAGACAAACTGCTAAAGATGGCGTTATTCAAGAGGTTCGCAAGAGAGAGCACTATGAAAAGCCCTCTGTAAAGCGTAAAAAGAAGTCGGAAGCTGCTCGTAAAAGAAAGTTCCGCTAATAAGACTAAAAAGCGGTTAGATTTTAACCGCTTTTTATTTTTGATTTGTATTATTTTGTCACTTTATGGAGAAGACTTATGTTATTTAAACCGGAAATTAAATTAGAACGTGTCACGGATATAAGTTTAAATATCCTTAAAAAATACAAAATTGAAGCACTTATTCTTGATGTGGATAATACTTTATCTACCCATCATGGTCAGGTGTTGATGGATGGACTTTCTGATTGGCTGAAGCTGATGCAGGAAAACGGCATCAAGCTTATTGTGCTTTCGAATTCTAAGGAAGAAAGAGTTAAACCCTTTGCCGAAAATATTAAATTGGATTACATAAGCTTAGGTTTAAAACCGTTGCCGTTCGGTTATATAAGGGCACTTAAAAATCTGGGAACCAAAAGGAAAGTAACTGCAATAGTGGGCGACCAAATTTTTACCGATGTTTTAGGTGGCAGATTAGTTGGGGTAAGAACGGTATTACTTACCCCTATTCAGCTTGAAACTACTGTCGGCTTTAAATTTAAACGAAAAATCGAGCGACTTATTTATAAGCTTTATAAGATAAAAAATACTGAGGAGGCATAATATGTCTGCTATTTTCGGTCCTGCAGGGACTTCGGACAGCTTTACACAAATGGGATATAAAAATAGCCTTCAGGTGCCCGAATATATTGTTAAGATGGGGCTTGACTGCTTTGAATACCAATGTGGCAGAGGTGTTAATATCGGCGAAGAAAAGGCTATGGCTCTTGGTAAAATTGCGGCAGAGCACAATATTAAGCTTTCTCTTCATGCGCCTTATTATATTTCAATGTCCTCTGTGGAAGAGGAAAAACGCCTTAATTCTGTAAACTATATTATGGCTTCTGCTAAGGCTGTTAAGGCTATGGGTGGAAACCGCATTATTGTTCATACAGGCTCTTGCGGTAAAATAAGCCGTGGACGAGCTTTAGAGCTTGCAATAGATACAATGAAATTAGCAATTAATGCGTTAGACAGTGAAGGACTCGGTGATATTCATATCTGTCCTGAAACTATGGGTAAGGTTAATCAGTTGGGTACTTTGGATGAGGTTTTAGCGCTTTGCAAAATTGATGAACGGCTTATTCCTTGTATTGACTTTGGTCACCTTAATGCAAGGGATATGGGAATTTTAAAAACAAAAGAGGATTTTGAAAAAATCTTTTTATCTATTCAAAATGCTTTGGGTACTGACAGATTAAAGGCTTTCCATTCACATTTTTCAAAAATCGAGTATACTACAGGCGGCGAAAAGCGCCACCTTACTTTTGAGGATAATGTTTACGGTCCTGATTTTGAGCCTGTTATGGAGCTGACGTATAAGTACGGCTGCAGTCCTGTTTTTATTTGTGAATCGGCAGGAACTCAGGCAGAGGATGCAAAACAGATGAAGGATTATTATCTTTCTGTTGCAAAGGGGGAGAGTAAATGATATGGCATAGCTCATGCTCGGAAGATGTTTTAAAGGAATTACAGGTTGACGACAAAGTGGGTCTTGCTAATGGTGTTGCCGATATGCGCCTTGAGGAAAGCGGTCAGAATGTAATTTCACGTATCGAGCGACCTAAGTTTTTAAGTTGCTTTTTAGAACAGTTAAAAAGCAAGCTGGTGATTTCACTTCTTGTTATAGCAGTTGTGGCATTTATTGTATCTCTTATGCAGGATACAGTTAACATTTATTCACCGCTTCTAATTATTGCTATTGTGGTTATTAATGCGTTTATAAGCGCATATTATCTTTTTTCCTGCAATAATGCGCTTGACAGTATAAAGCAGACCACTAATCCTACTGTAACGGTTTTGCGTGACGGCATTTTAAAATCGGTTAATGCGGTGAATTTGGTGACAGGAGATATTATTTTGCTTGAGGAGGGTGACTATATCCCTGCCGATGCACGCCTTATTGAAGCTAATGAATTTCGTTGTAACGAAACGGTGCTTACAGGTGTTGAAGTGCCTGTTGAAAAAAATCCCGATGATATATTTGAGGAAATCACAACGCTTGAAAAACGCAGTAATATGGTCTTTTCAGGATGTAGCGTTGTTCACGGTACTGCAAAGGCTGTAGTAGTAGCAACGAGTCTTAATACCGAAATCGGCAGAACCTCGGCTTTGCTGCAGCAAACAGGGGAGGACAGGCTTCCTTTACAAAATCAGCTTGAAGGCATTGGAAAAATAGTTAATATTGCAGTACTTGTAGTTTGTGCAGTAGTTTTCTTAATAGCTATGATACAGAATTTTTCCGCTAACCAATTTGCGGTTATGACTGTAAATAATTTTATGAATTCCTTGGCATTAGCTGTTGCCGCCATACCCGAGGGCTTGCCCGCAATTACTACAATAGTAATCGCTATAGGAATACAGCGAATTTTAAAGGATAAAATCATCGTTAAGGATGCTTCGGCGGCAGAGCTGCTCGGTAAAACTGATGTTATCTGCTGTGATAAAACAGGCGTTTTTACACGCAATAAGATGGTTTTAAGCAAAATTTTTGACGGTAAAAAGCTTACAGACTTAGAAAATGAGGGTATTGATGAAAATACCTCGCTTATATTAAAATTGGCAACCGCTTGCTCCACTCTTAATAACGATTCTACCGAAAACGCTATTGAAAAGGCATGCCTTGCTTATAACTCTATGTCTGTTCAGGATGTTAACGGTATTTTTCCACATATAGCTGAAGTTCCTTTTAATTCGGAACGAAAAACAATGACCGTTATCACAATGATTAACGAACGCCCCTTTGCTATTGTCAAGGGAGCTCCCGAAACGGTTATACCAAATTGCAAGGGCTGTAGCGGTGAGGAAATTTTAAAGATTAATGAGTCTTTGGCAAATGAGGCATACAGGGTAGTTTCTCTTGCAATGAAGCCACTTGATACCATACCTGCTAACCCTAATTCAGAGGAAATTGAAAATGAGCTTGTGTTCTTAGGTCTGTTAGCCTTTGATGACCCACCGAGAGAGGGAGTTATCGAAGATATTGCAGCTTGTGACAGGGCAGGTATTAAAACTGTTATGGTAACAGGTGATAATTTAAGCACAGCAAAGGCTATTGCCCGAAGAATTGGTATTTTAAAGGACGGAACGCTTGCTATTACAGGTGCAGAGCTTAATGAGCTTACTGATGCTGAGCTTGCAGGCAGTATTGAGAAGTATAGCGTGTTTGCACGCATTTCTCCTAATGATAAGCTACGTATAGTTAAGGCTTGGCAGCAGCGCAAAAAGATTATAACCATTACAGGTGACAGCGTTGAGGATGCTGATGCCTTAGCTTTGGCAGATGTTGGTTGCGCTATTGGTAAATTTGGTGCAGATGTTGCAAAGGGAAATGCCGATATTATAATTTCGGATAACCGCTTTGACTCGGTGGTTAAAGCTATTAAAGAAAGCAGAGGACTTTTCAGCAATATTAGAAAATCGGTGAATTATCTCTTTAGCTGTAATTTTGCTGAAATTTTAGCTGTGCTTTTCGGCTTGCTTATTTTCAAAGAAGCACCTGTTGCCGCAGCTGGACTTTTATGGATTAATCTTCTTACAGACTGCGCTCCTGCATTGTCACTTAGTATGGAAAAGGCAGAGGATAGCTGTATGAACAGCAAGCCGCTTTCGTCGCTTGGAAGGATTTTTGATTCGAAATCAATTATTTCAATTGCGGTGCAAAGTGTCTTTATAGCTGTTATAACCTTGGTTTCATATTCCTGCGGTTATGATTTTGACGACAGTAAAACTGCTATGACCATGGCTTTTGCAACCTTGGGAATTTCACAGCTATTCCATTGCATAAACAATAAGTTTGAAGGCTCTGTTCTAGGTAAAAATATTCTTTCAAATAAGTTTATGAATTACTCAGTAGGTCTTACAGTTTTCATAATCCTGTTCCTAATTTTCACCCCTGCAGGATTTATATTCGGTCTTAAAATATTAAGCTTTAAAGAGTTTATCGTTTCGTTTGCACTATCGGTTTTAATAATCCCCGTAACCGAAATTTTAAAGCTTGTTTTAAGAAAAACAGTAAAATAAAAAATTATCCCCTTCACAATTGTGAAGGGGATAATTTTTTATGCACTTAAATAATATTTAACAAGTGACTGTAACAGAGTGTCACGGTCAATTCTGCGAATAAGATTTCGGGCATTATTATGAGTTGTAATATATGTGGGGTCTTCGGATAAAATGTAACCAACTATCTGATTAATGGGATTATAGCCTTTTTCCTTAAGAGAATCGTAAACCGTAACCAAAATGTTTCTGATTTCCTGTTCGGTTTGATCACCTATTGAAAAGGTCATAGTTCTGTCATTCATAAATAACACCTCTCAAACTAACATCTATATTTATTTTATAACAAACTGTGAAAAAGTTCAAGTATTATTTTCTAAGCTCTGCTCCAACCGATTCAAGCTTCTTTATGATTTTGCCCGAGGCATCCTCAATTTCCTTGTCGGTAAGGGTGCTTTCCTGAGAACGGAGCCAAACGCTGTAAGCAACGCTCTTTTTACCCTCGGGTATCTGTGCGCCCTGATAAATATCAAAAAGCTCAATTTTTTCAAGTAATCTGCCGGCGCCTGAGGAAATAGCCTTTTCAAGTGTGCCAACAGGTATATCTGCATCGACAAGCATTGCAAAGTCACGCTCAACGGCAGGGAACTTTGGTAGTGGCTTATAGGTGGTTTTGCGCTTTTCAATAGTTAAAAGCACATCAAGCTTAATTTCAGCAACATAAACCTTTTCTTCAATTCCGTAAGAGGCAGCAACTGCGGGATGAACCTCACCGAAAGTACCAATTTCCTTATTGTTAGCTTTAACAAGTGCCTGTCTGCCAGGGTGGAGATAAGGCTCAGCGCTTCTCTGGTATTCGGTATGAGCGCCGAAAAGCTTAGCTATCGCTTCTATCATTCCCTTTAATGAGAAGAAATCCTCGTCCTTACCGTAAATACCGATAGACATTGTGGGAAGCTCTAAGGGCTGTTCTGTAAGTGGCAATGCTTTTGGAATAAAGCGTTTGCTTATTTCAAAGAATTTACCGTCAGTAATTTTCTTGTTGATGTTAGTTGCAAGAACTGTAAGCATACTTGTTGTGAGCTGGGTGCGCATTGTTGAATATTCGTCACCCAAAGGATTAATAATCTTAATCTGATTTCTGCGCTCGTCATCTTCAGCTAAATTGAGAGTGTCAATAGCCTTAGAAGCTATAAATGAGTAGGTTGCAATTTCATAAGCGCCGGCTCCTGTGAGAAGCTTTTTAATTTTGTTGGTTTTAACTCTTTCGGGTAATAAATTGCCTCGGATTACAGTACCTTTCATAGGAGTGCCAATAATATGGTCATAACCGTAAATTCGCATTACTTCCTCTGCGAGGTCGGCTCTCCCCTCAACATCGTCTCTAATGGATGGAACATGGCAGGTGATTTCCTTGCCGCTTATAGTGGTAGGAAGTCCTAAGCGGTTAAGAATGTCAACTATAGTCTCGTCAGGCACATCTACGCCGATAAGCTCCATAATTTTATCGGTGGTAACGGTTATTATTCTGTCCTCAGGAAGACCCTCGTTGCAGTCAATAACACCTTCGATAATATCACCTGCATCAAGCTCGTAAATAAGTTGTAAAGCACGTTCTGCGGCATATTCCACGTTCATAATGTCAACGCCACGCTCATATCTACCGCTTGCCTCTGTTCTGATACCTAAAGCTCTGCCTGTGTGACGGATATTGTCACGACGGAATTTAGCAGACTCTAAGAATAAATCCTTAGTATCGTTTTCAATTTCACTTTCTCTGCCCCCCATAATACCTGCAAGGCAGGAGGGCTTTTCACCGTCAGCAATAACGAGCATATCTTCGGTTAAATTATAGCTCTTACCGTCAAGTGTGGTAATTGCTTCGCCTGCACGGGCATTTCTTACAATAATTTTCTTGTCAGCTAAATCGTTGTAATTGAATGCGTGCATAGGCTGACCTGTTTCAAGCATAACAAAGTTTGTAATATCAACAATATTATTGATAGGTCTCATACCCGAAGCTAAAAGTGCTTTTTGCATCCAAAGGGGTGACTCTTTAATTCTTAAATTCTTTACAACTCTACCAATATAGCGAGGGCAAAGGTCATAGTTTTTAACCTCAACGCTGATGTAATCGTTAATGTCGCCGCCAACGGTTTTATATTCGGGTACGGGAGCTTTAAATTTAGTACCCAAAACAACGCCTATTTCCTTAGCAACTCCTATAAAGCAGTTACAGTCGGGGCGGTTTGCGGTAATTTTAAAGTCGATTATATAATCGTCAAGACCTAAAACCTCACGCATATCTGTACCAACAGGGTGAGTATCCTTGAGAATAAGAATACCGTTTACAGAAGCACCCTCGTAATCAGCTTCGGTAAGGCAAAGCTCCTCACCTGAACAGAGCATTCCGTTAGAGGGTACACCTCTTAGCTTGCCGTTTACAATGTGCGCACCGCAGGGAAGATAGCTGTCATTGAGAGCGGCGGGTACTAAGTCGCCAACCTTAATATTCTGTGCGCCTGTAACTATTTGTACAAGCTCGTCTGCGCCTATATCCATCTGGCAAATCTGCAAATGGTCGCTGTTTTCGTGGGGAGTAATTTCCATAATACGCGCAACAACAACATTTACAAGATTATCGCCCTGCTTTTCAATGCTTTCAACCTCGAAACCTGCCATAACCATACGGTCGCAAAGCTCTTCAACAGTAACATTTATATCAACATAATATTTTAATGCTTTAAGTGAAATTTTCATATTTAAAACCCTCCTTTAAAACTGGTCAAGGAAGCGCTTATCGTTCTCGAATAAAAGACGGATATCGCTTATCTTATAGCGTGTTGTGGTAAGTCTGTCAAGACCGATACCAAAAGCAAAGCCTGAATATTCCTCAGGGTCAATACCACAGCTGCGTAAAACATTGGGGTGAACCATACCTGCACCCAAAATTTCAATCCAGCCGTCACCCTTACAAACACGGCAACCCTTACCGCCACATTCTGAACAGGTAACATCAACCTCAACAGATGGCTCTGTAAATGGGAAGAAGGAGGGACGGAATTTAACCTTTGTCTCACTTCCGTAAATTTCGTGGGCAAACTGCTCAAGAATACCCTTAAGGTCACACATAGTAATGCCCTTGTCAACAACAAGACCTTCAATTTGGTGGAAAACGGGTGAGTGGGTAGCGTCAACCTCGTCAGCACGGAAAACTCTACCTGGGCAAATAACACGGATAGGTGGCTTTCTTGTCTCCATTGTTCTTATCTGTGCGGCAGAGGTCTGTGTACGTAGTAAAATATTCTCTGCAAGATAAAAGGTATCCTGCATATCACGTGCGGGGTGGTCTGCAGGCACGTTAAGACATTCAAAATTATAGTGGTCGGTTTCAACCTCAGGACCATCCACAACATCAAAGCCCATAGACTGGAATATGTTAATCATATCGTCAAGCACAGTATTAAGAGGGTGAAGCTTACCCGACTTTAATTCCTTTGCAGGCATTGTAATATCAATGGTTTCAGCCAAAAGCTTAGCTTCCTGAGCGGCGGCTTTAAGCTGCTCCTTTTTATCACCGATAAGTACCTCAAGCTCCTGCTTGGCATCATTTACAAGAGCTCCCATTTTAGGTCTCTCCTCAGGGGAAAGAGTGCCCATCTGCTTTAAAATTGCGGTAAGCTCGCCCTTTTTACCTAAATATTTAACCCTGATTTCTTCAATTTGGGCTTCATCAGCAACTGCAGCTATCGCTTCCTTAGCAGCAATGCTGATGGAATTTAAAGTTTCTTTCATATTTAATCCTCCATACAAAAAAATAAGCTCCGCCTGTTATATAAAACAGGACGAAGCAATAAAATTCTCCGCGGTACCACCCGTACTTTAAGCTCAAAGAGCAAACACTCTTGCAACCGTTAACGGAGTTACCCGTCAGCACCTACTAATTTTTCAGCACTGCTGCTCAAAAGGGAACTTGGGCAAACACTTCTCTTACATCTGATTTCAGCCTGTGTCAGACGCTCTCTTAAAGCTGTTATTTGCTTACTTTTCTTTGTCATCGCATTTATCCTTTATATATTACCACTATTATAATTTTTTTGCAAGTGTTTTTTATAATGATTGTTAAATTTATAAATTTAATAAGTTGATTTCAGCATATAAAAAAGCAGCTACAAACCAATTGGCTTGTAGCTGTTAAATATTTTATGCTTTATTATTTAATCATACCTGTTGAGGTTTCTTTTTGGATAACGTCGTGAGCGCCGCCCTCAATAATACTTGTTGAAGAAACAAGGGTTAATTTTGCTTTCTGCTGAAGCTCGGGGATAGTGAGCGCACCGCAGTTGCACATTGTTGATTTAACCTTGCTGAGGGAAAGACTAACATTGTCCTTTAAGGTGCCGGCATAGGGAACATAGGAGTCAACGCCCTCTTCAAAGGATAACTTCTTATCTCCGCCTAAGTCATATCTCTGCCAGTTGCGTGCACGGTTAGAACCCTCGCCCCAGTATTCTTTATAGTAATTACCATTAATTGCGATTTTGTTTGTGGGGCTTTCGTCAAAACGGGCAAAGTAACGACCGAGCATCATAAAGTCAGCACCCATAGCAAGAGCTAAGGTCATATGATGATCGTGAACGATACCACCGTCAGAGCAAACAGGAACATAAATACCGGTTTTCTCAAAGTATTCATCACGTGCTTCGCAAACCTCGATAAGAGCGGTAGCCTGTCCACGTCCGATACCCTTGGTTTCACGAGTGATACAAATAGAACCGCCGCCGATACCAACCTTAATAAAGTCAGCGCCTGCTTCCGCAAGGAACATAAAGCCTTCACGGTCAACAACGTTACCTGCACCCACCTTTACGGTGTCACCGTATTTCTCACGGATAAAGGCGATTGTTCTCGACTGCCATTCGCTAAAGCCCTCAGAGGAGTCAATACAAAGTACATCTGCGCCTGCTTCGATAAGAGCGGGAACACGCTGTTCATAGTCACGTGTGTTGATACCTGCGCCTACAACATAGCGCTTTTCCTTATCAAGAAGCTCATTGGGGTTTTCCTTGTGAGCGTCATAGTCTTTACGGAAAACAAAATATTTTAATTTCTGGTCCTTATCGATAATGGGGAGTGAATTAAGCTTGTTATCCCAAATAATATCGTTTGCCTGCTTTAAGGTTGTGCTTTCATCAGCCACGATAAGAGACTCAAACGGAGTCATAAATTCCTTAACCTTAACATCGGTTGACATACGGCTTACTCTGTAATCTCTGCCTGTAACAATACCTAAAAGCTTGCCGTTAGCAGTACCGTCATCAGTAACAGCAACAGTAGAGAAGCCGTTTTGAGCCTTAAGCTCCAAGATTTTTGCCAAGGTATCTTCAGGAGTAACATTTGAGCCGCTTACAACAAAACCGGCTTTATAGGACTTTGCTCTTGCCACCATTGCGGCTTCGTCCTCAATAGACTGTGAGCCGTAAATGAAAGAAACACCGCCTTCACGTGCTAATGCTACTGCAAGCTTTTCGCCCGAAACCGACTGCATTATAGCAGAGGTCATAGGTATGTTCATAGAAATTGCAGGTTCTTCACCCTTTTTGAACTTTACCAATGGAGTTTTGAGACTTACATTTGCAGGAATACATTCAGATGAGGAATAACCTGGTACTAATAGGTACTCATTGAAGGTATGTGAAACTTCTTTAAAATAATATGCCATTTCTTTTACTCCCTTATAAATTTTTATTTTATTTATTATATCATTTTTAAAGGCAAAGTCAACCTTTAAAAAAATATTGTTAAACTTTATACAAAAAACTCCCGATTAAGGAAATAAACAGTAAAAAATGATTGCCAATCAGAATGTTCGGTGATATAATATACAAATATAAATCAAAAGTAATCTGCAAGAAAGGCACTGGGTATGGAAAAGATTTTTAAAAAGCTAGTTATCATTTTATCTTTTCTTTTAATAATAGCTAATATCGTTGGCATTATATCTTATCCCATACATAAAAGAAATGGCTATAAGCTTGATATTTTTTCAGCTAATATGATAGCTGAGAATATCAAAAACCTTGAGCTTAATATGACCTCTATTATTTATGTTCAGGATAACAACGGAGAATGGCAGGAATATCAGCGTCTGCACGGTGACGAAAACCGCATATGGGTGGGTATTGATAAAATGCCTAAAAATTTGCAAAATGCTTTCATTGCTATAGAGGACAAAACCTTTAAAAACCACAAGGGTATAAATTGGCGCAGAACTATGGGCGCTATCGGCAACTATTTCTTTGAGTTTGATGATACCGAGTTCGGTGGCTCTACAATTACACAGCAGCTTATTAAAAACGTTACACTTGATAACGGTAGAAACGCACTTAGAAAGGCGCGTGAAATTATACGTGCCTTGCTTATAGAACGTCAGCTTGATAAGACTCAGATTTTGGAGGCGTATCTTAATACCATTGCTTTAGGTAACGGTATATGTGGTGTTCAGGTTGCGGCTAACTATTACTTTAACAAGGACGTTGAGGATTTAACCTTAATCGAATGCGCCACATTAGCAGCTATAACTCAAAACCCCTCAAAATATAATCCTGTAACAGGTATGGAGAATAATAAAGAACGCCGTGACTTGGTGCTTGAAAAAATGCACGAATTAGGCTTTATCTCTACTGAGGAATTTGCTTCTGCCTATAAGCAGGATATTATGCTTGACGACACTCAGGAGGACGATTACGAGATAGAAATCAACAATTACTTTGTTGATGCACTTATAGAGCAGGTTATCGCTGATTTAGCTGAAAAATATAACTGCAGCGAGGATATTGCATCCTCGATGCTTTATAACGGTGGTTTTAAGATTTATTCTACTCTTGATCCTGATATACAGGCCGCTATGGAAAGCGTATATCTTAACACCAATAGGTATTTTAAGCTAAAAGGCACTAATCTTCAGGGTGAAACCGTTCATGCGCAGTCAGCAATGACTATAATGGACTATGAGGGCCATATTGTCGGTCTTGTGGGCGGTGCCGGCGAAAAGACCGTTAACCGAGGTCTTAACCGCGCTACAGGAGCTCCAAGACAGCCAGGTTCAACTATGAAGCCTTTGGGAGTATATGCACTTGCCATTGAAAAGGATCTTGTTCACTACACTTCAAAGGTGCAGGATAGGCCAATTGATAGTTATTATCCCGACGGTAAAAAAGGTCCAAAAGAATGGTACGGCTACTATAAAGGTACTATAACTCTTGACTATGCTATCAGGAAATCGGCTAATACAATACCCGTTCGTCTTTTGCAGGATATAGGTATTGATACATCCTTTGATTTTCTTACAAATAAACTGGGATGCAAGTACCTTACCGATGTGGATAAGAATTTAGCTTCTTTGGCACTCGGTGGCTGCGCTTACGGTATGACTACTACCGAATCTGCGGCAGCTTATGCTATTTTTGGTAATCAGGGTGTATATCATAAACCTACAACCTATTACAAAATCGAACGCCTTGGCGACGAGGTTGTTTTAGAATACGATACCACAGGCGAGCAAGCAATAAGCCCTGCAACAGCTACTATAATGAACCATTTGCTACAAGGTGTTGTTTACGGTAGCGAAGGTACGGGCAGCAGTATCAGGGGATTTAATTATTCTTTGAAGGCTTATGCCAAAACAGGTACTTCAAGCGAATCCAATGATCTTTGGATGGTTGCAGGCTCGCCTTATTATGTTGGTTCTGTATGGTACGGCTTTGATAAGCCTCAGGAAATTAAAAGTACATCAGCAGCCGCTACTATCTGGCGTGATGTTATGAAAACAGTTCATAAGGGTCTTGCTAAGAAAACCTTTGAGGATAGTGAGGAAGTATACAAAAAGGGTTCAGGATATTATAAAATAGGAACAACACCTGATAATACTATCGCTATAGGTGGATCATCATCTTCAAGCGAAGCTCCCGTTAGCTCGGCACCTGATACTACGGTTAGCCAAACACCTACAACAAGCACTCCCTCTGATACTACTTCAAGCGGCACTACAACCACTGAGCCTTCAGAAGGGACCCAAAGTACACCAGCTAATGAGGAAGGCAATTCTCCAGGCGGAAGTAGTAGTGAGAGTGGTAGCTCCTCTACACCGACAGGCGGCGGCACAGGTACTCAGCCTGAAAATCCTACTTCGCCTGAAAACCCGACTAATCCACCCCAACCACCAAGCACGGGTGAGGAAGCTACACAGTAAATATTAACCACTATTCCTTAGGGGAACATTAATTATGAAATATCAAATTTTACCAATACCAAAAACGCTTACAGAAAAAGACGGCTTTTTTGTGACAACCGACTCTTGTGTACAGCTAAAAGGCGATACTGATTACCGTGTAGTTAAAGCTGCGGCTTCTCTTAGAAACTTTATGGCTGATGCTGACGGTAGTGCGCATAAATTCTGTAGGGTAGACGGCAGTTTAGAAAATGCGGTATGCATTACTTTAAACGAAAGCTTAAAAGCTGAAGAATATACTTTAACTATTTGCGAAAAGGATATAGAGATTTGCGGTGGTGATGCTGCGGGTTGTTTTTACGGTATTACCACGTTAAAGCAGATTATTGAGGCTTACGGCAAAAAGCTTCCTTGTCTTGAAATTAAAGACTTCCCCGATATGGCTTACCGTGGCTTTTATCACGATGCAACAAGAGGCAGAGTGCCTTCGGTTGAGGGAATAAAAAAGATGGTTGACCGCCTTGCAGGCTTAAAGGTTAATTCTTTGCAGCTTTATGTTGAGCATCCGTTTGATTTTATTGAGTTTAAGAATGACGGTAAAACTGAGGATGATTACTTAACTGCACAGGATATTTTGGAAATTGACCAATACTGTTATGATAATTTTATCGATTTTGTACCCTCGCTTTCAAGCTTTGGTCATTTATATCATTTGCTAATGAAAGAGGAGTACAAGGATTTATGCGAGCTTGAAAATTTTGAATCCAAACAGCATTTCTGGAAAGACCGTATGGAGCACCATACAATAGACCCTACTAATCCCAAAAGCTTCGAGCTTATATGCTCACTCATTGACCAGTATTTACCGCTTTTCCGTTCTAAGTATTTCAATATCTGCTGTGATGAGACCTTTGATTTGGGTAAGGGCAGAAACACGGGTAAGGACAGAGGAACGCTATATTGCGATTTTGTGGCTAAGATTATTGAGCACGTAACCTCTATGGGTAAAACAGTTATGATGTGGGGTGATATTGCGCTTGAATATCCGAACGCGCTTGACAGAATACCAAAGGATACAATACTTCTTAACTGGGCTTATGATTCTAACCCAAGTGAGGAAAAGGTTATTCGTATTAAAGAGCAGGGTCTTAATCAAATAGTTTGCCCCGGTACTACCTCCTGGACAAGACTTATTGAGCTACCCTCTGTGGCAATACCTAACATTACCAAATTTGCTCGTCATTGCAATAATCAAGGCGGATTGGGTATTCTTAATACTAACTGGGGTGATTACGGTCATCCGTCTTCGCCTGAATGTGCGCTTTACGGTACTACCTTAGGCGCTTGTGTCGGCTGGACAGTTGATACAGAAGTAAACGAGGATTTTGAAAAGGCAGTTTCTTATTTTGTTTACGGAAGCGAAACAAATATTATACCTTTAATTTCAAGAGTTGCTGATATACATCTTAATAGCGCTAAATGGTATGCTTTCTTCTGTTGGGTATCCTGGAAGAGCAAGGATTATTTCAAGGATTATACCAATGCGGCAGAGCTTTCGGAGGAATGTCTCCAAATAGCTGAGCAGTTAAAGGCTATCCCTGATAAGAAAAATGTTATTGAACATATTGTTAATGCGGCTGAGGGTGTAGCACTTCTTAATGAAGCGGCAGATATTATTTATAACGATAAGGACAGAAAAGCTTGGAAAATAAAATCTGAAAAGTGGCTTGAGGGTTATGAAAAAATCTGGCTTTCAGGCGCTAAGCCCAGCGAGCTTTATGTTATAAAAGAGTTTATTGGAAAAATAATGGAAATTAATGTTTAGGAAGAAAAAGCTAAAGCTCTCAATATTGTGAGCTTTAGCTTTTAAGATAATTAAATAAAATATTTTACTTTTTGAGTTTTTTGTGGTAATATAAATATAATTAAATTTTTTGAGGTCTTATATGAGTGATATAAAATTTGTTATTGCAAAAAATATATACGAGCTGCGTGTAGCTAAGGGTATGACTCAGCTTGAATTAGCCGAAAAGCTGCATTATTCGGATAAGGCTGTTTCAAAGTGGGAAAAAGGGGATTCTTTACCTGAAATTACCACCCTTATAGCGATTTCAGAAATTTTTGAAGTAACACTTGATTATTTAACAAAAGAGCACAAGGGAGAAAAAGTAATTCCTGAAAATAAGGCTACTAAAATTTTAAAGGTTAAAAACCGAGCACTGATATCAGGTATGGGCATTTTACTTGTATGGCTTGTAGCAACCTTTGTATTTTTCATACTTGATGTTATTACGAATAACCTGCGTTTTTCGGTTTTGCCCTATGTATATGCTGTGCCTATAACTTTAATAGTGTGGCTTGTATTCAATTCAATTTGGTTTAACCATCACCGTAATTTTCTTATAATTTCGTTGCTTGTGTGGTCGTCACTGGCGGTTTTATTTATCACATTTTTAATTTTTGGCATAAGTATACCTAAAATTTTCTTGTTAGGTATACCTGGACAGATAATTATTTTTATGTGGTCAAGATTGAAATTTGGCAAGAAAAATTAAAATACATAAATAGATAAAAAGTTGTCTGCTTAGCGAGAATTCTTATAAGCAAGTCTCGCTAAGCAGACAACTTTTATATTTGTTAGATCATTTGCTCAGGGTGGAATACTTCGTCAAATTTTTCTGCTGTAAGGAAACCTAATTCGACGCAGGCTTCTTTGAGGGTTATATTATCTTCATAAGCTTTTTTAGCAGTTTTTGCGGCGTTTTCATAACCAATATATGGATTAAGCGCGGTTACAAGCATAAGCGAATTATGCAGGTTGTGGTACATTTTCTCTTTATTGGCGGTTATACCCGCGGCGCAGTTTTTATTAAATGAGATAATAGCCTCGCTGAGAAGTCTTGCAGATTGTAGGAAATTATAAATTAAGACAGGCATAAATACGTTAAGCTGGAAATTGCCTTGTGAAGCCGCCATTCCTACCGCTACATCATTGCCCATAACCTGAACTGCAACCATTGTAACAGCCTCGCACTGAGTGGGATTTACTTTACCTGGCATTATTGAAGAGCCCGGCTCGTTTTCGGGAATATGTATTTCGCCGAGACCGTTACGTGGACCTGATGCTAACCAACGAATGTCATTGGCTATTTTCATCATATCAGCTGCCAATGCCTTTATAGCGCCGTGGGCGAATACTAATTCAGCTTTAGATGTGAGTGCGTGAAATTTATTTTGGGCAGTTACAAAACGCTTTCCTGTAATATTTGATACTTCTTCGGCAACCTTTTCAGCAAAGTCTGTAGGTGCGTTAAGGCCTGTACCCACAGCAGTACCGCCTAAAGCTAATTCGCGTAAAGGCTCTACGGCTTGCTTAATAAGTGCTGTATCACGTTGCAAACTCGAACGCCAACCGCTTATTTCCTGACTGAATTTAATAGGTGTAGCATCCTGCAGATGTGTTCTGCCGCTTTTTACAATGCTCTCATTTTCTTTTTCAAGTCGAATAAAGGTATTTATCAGTTCTTCGGTTGCAGGTATTAGCTTATCCTCTAAAGCTATAACTGCCGCAATGTGCATAGCTGTAGGGAAGGTATCATTAGAGGATTGGCTCATATTAACGTCATCGTTAGGGTGCAAAAGCTTTTTGCCGGCTGTTTTGTTGCCACTATTAGCAATAACCTCGTTAGCATTCATATTAGACTGTGTGCCCGAGCCTGTCTGCCAGACGACTAATGGGAAGTGCTCTGACAGCTTGCCGTTTGCTACTTCATCACAAGCTTTACAAATAGCAGTAAGCTTTTGTTCGGTCATCTTTTGGGGACAGAGTGCATTATTTGCTATTGCTGACGCTTTTTTTAGAATTCCAAAAGCGCAAATGATTTCGTTTGGCATACTTTCACAGCCAACACCTATTTTAAAATTCTCTATGCTTCTCTGGGTTTGCGCTCCCCACAGCTTGTCTGCAGGAACTTTAATTTCACCCATAGAATCGTGTTCAATACGGTAGTCCATTTATCAAGTCTCCTTTTAAAAGGAAGTATACCATAATTACATCTTTAAATCAAATAAAATTATGGTATTCACTTTAATGACTGTTGAATGCTCGGTGGGATGTACTTTGTAAATCAACTGTTAAAAAATTTAAAACAATGTATATTTAAAGCTGGCTTTACTTGAAAATTAAAAATTATTATGCTAATATTAAAATATTAGATATAAAAGGTGTAAAAATATGGCTAATAATAAAAAAAATGATATTATCGAAGAACAACGCCGTGCAAGAGCGGAATTTTTAAGACTAAAAAAAATGCAAAGCGGCGAAATTTATGCAGGTCCCAAGCCAAACGAGGTTGCTATTGTACCGACAACACCTAAAGAAAAGTGGAATAACTTCTGGTTTCAGTATAAATGGTGGGTAGTAACGGCAGTGGTATCTGTTATTGTGCTGGCTGTCCTTATTTCACAATGCGCTTCGCGTGTAGCTCCTGATTTGGAAATAATTTATTTTTCGTATACACCGGTCCTTGACCAACAAATAGCTCCTGTGGCAGAGTATTTTGAGGAGTACGCTAAGGATATGAATGGTGACGGTGAGGTTAATGTTCAGCTTGTTAACTGCAGTGTCAGTGAAACAGGGGATACGCAGTACAAAACTTCAATTCTTTCAAAGCTTCAGGCAATTATTGCCACCGATGAAAAAGCGTTGCTGTTTATAACTGACAGTAAATCGATTACATATTTCGATAATTTCAGCTCAGACGTCTATATCTTTGAGGGCGAGCCTTTAGTGTTGGGCGAGGATTTCTATAAAGCTACCGAATCAGAGGATATAGGTCCCCTCACAGAAGGTTTGACACTTTCTATTCGACGTGTTTCTGATACATTGCTTGAAGAAAACGACAAAGTAGTCAAGTATTATAAAGAATCAGTAAGAATTATGAATAAAATAAAGGCTAAAAACGGTAATTAAGCTTTTTTGAGCTTTACATATTAAATATTAATTCTGAAGTCTTATGTAATTTGCGATTATTATATGTACAAAAAACTGTCTCACTTAAAAGTGAGGCAGCTTTTTAATTTTAGTCGTAATCCTTATCTACCCAAAGAACAGTACCATTGTTTGCATCAATATCGTATTCATATTCAACACCGTCTTTGGTAAACTCTACCTCATATTTCAGTGCACCGTCATCACGGTCAAGCTCGCAACGAAGAAATTTAACATCGTCTTTATTAATGCCTGCGTGCTTTAAAGCAGCGGCTTTTGCTTCGTCATAACTAAGCTTTGCTTGCGAAGCGTTATTCTGGTTTCCGTCAGAATTGAGGGGAGTAGAAGTCCCCGACATATTGTTGTCTGGCATAATAGATTCGACCTTGTCTTCAATACCTTTGTTATCGGAATTATTTCCCATACTGTCACCTGAATTAGTGCAGGCAGTAAGTGAGAATACAAGGGTTAATGCAAGTAATGCTGTAATTAATTTTTTCATTGTAATTCCTCCTTCTGTTATAGTGTGTGGTTGAATTATTAAATTATGTATTATTAAAAACTAAAATTTTTTA
>JBGVRU010000024.1:0-6825 GCA_045128715.1 Acutalibacteraceae bacterium
AACTTTCTGTTCACAACAGAAGATACAATAATTTCCCTATGCGTCCGCTTAATTGGAAATCTCCTGCTGATTATTTAAAGGCTTTTCTTATTAACGGCGAAGTTTTCTAATTTTGTAACACATCATTGACAAACCAACAAGCATCTTCTTTATAAGTAATACTACCCGCACTGCCGTAAATAGGCAAAAAGGAGCTAAATGCAACATCCAATTCCAAAAGTGCAATAGTAAACACCTTTAATGTTTTTAGAAGCTTATGAAAAATTGTGCCGTAAAAATCACCCTATCCTTTTTAAAACAACGGCACTTCTGTTAGGTAGATAGCAGTTGAAACCTATCCAACCAACAGGTGTGGTAAAGGTTTCATATCTAACAGATGTATCCACGCGGGAAAATCCACCGTATTTACCGTCATCCGAGGACAGCGCCACCTGATATATACCCTCTTTCCCTACAGGTATGAAATATCCGTCAAAGGATTTTGTGGGATGGAAATTAAAGGCAAACACTGTGTCATCCTTGGTGTAAATAATAATTTTATCATCTTGATGAAGCCATCGGTTTTCAGCCTTAAGTGTAAGTAAGCCGTCCCCTTTCAACAGCTTTACCATAGCCTTGTCAAACTCATTAAGTTCCCTGTAACGAAGCTCATTATTATCAACCAAGCTCCACTGTCTGCGGCAGTAGTGATAGCTCCAGCTGTTGCCCTCGCGGGGAAAATCTATCCACTCAGGATGGCCGAATTCGTTACCCATAAAATTAAGATAGCCCTCGCCTGCCAAGGAAGCTGTAATTAGCCGAATCATTTTGTGAAGCGCAATGCCTCTATCAATTACAAAACTGCCGCCAAACTTATTCATACTGGTATACATATCGGCATCGCAAAGACGGAACATTATGGTTTTATCACCCACAAGCGCTTGATCATGAGATTCACAGTAGCCGATATTTTTTTCGCCTACACGTCTGCATGTGAGCTCATACCAAAGCTTACCCATATCCCAATTATCATCGGTGTATTCCTTGAGCATTTTTATCCACAAATCGGGCACACCCATAGAAAGACGATAATCAAAGCCTATTCCACCGTCAGAAATAGGAATACACATTCCAGGCATACCTGACATATCCTCTGCCACAGTAATAGCATTGGGGTTTATTTTATGTATAAGCTCATTCGCCAGCTGCAAATATGTAACTGCCTCAACATCGGTATTCATAGAAAAATACATATCATAATTACTGAATGCACTTCCCAATCCGTGATCGTGATAAAGCATGGAGGTTACCCCATCAAAACGGAAGCCGTCAAAATGAAAAACCTCCATCCAATATTTGAGGTTTGAAAGCAGAAAATGTAGCACTTCGTTTTTGCCGTAGTTAAAAAGCTTGGTGCCCCACGCACTATGGTTGCCTTTTTCACCCTCGTGGAAAAACTGATAAACGGTACCGTCGAACTCATTAAGCCCCTCATTAGTGTTTTTAATTGCGTGGGAATGCACAACATCAAGTAATACTGCAATACCCATTTCGTGAGCAGTGTTTATAAGCTCCTTTAATTCATAGCTTGTGCCATAGCGTGAAGATGCAGCGAAAAAATTTGAAACCTGATACCCAAATGAAGCATAATAAGGGTGCTCCATAACAGCCATAATCTGTATAGTATTGTAACCCAGTTCCTTAATTCGGGGTAATATATTTTCACTAAATTCTCTGTATGTACCAATTGCTCCCTTTTCCTGAGCCATTCCTATATGGCATTCATAAATAAAAGGGGTTTTTTCGGGTTTGAATTTTTTATCTGTCCAAGGGAATTTTTTATAAGTATCCTCAACTTCGGCACACCATAAATATGTATCCTTATCCTGCACAACACGTGTAGCATAAGTAGGAATTCGGCGTAGCACTTGACCTGAGCTTATAACAATAGCCTGCACTTTTTGTCCGCACTGAAGCGCATTTCTGCCCCTAAGCTCAACCTCAAACACACCGTTTTCCAGACGTGTCATCGGGCAGCTTTCTATATCCCATCCGTTGAAATCTCCAGTCAGGTACATTTCGTCAGCAGAGGGCGCCCATTCTCTGTATACCCAACCTGAGCGTGTACGGTGAAACCCGAAATACTTGTATCCGTCAGCAAACTCTGAGAGATTTTTCAAATCGCCTACAAGCTCCTCCCTTTTTCTTAGGTAAAGCTCCATTCTAAGGTCGATATCCTCTTGGAAAGGTGTAAGATACGGATCAATTTCCAAAATCCTTTTTTGGCCGCTTTCAACCAAGCTAATCCCTCCGTTCTCTATTTTACAGAATTATTATACCAAAATTGTCATTAAATAGCAACAAAAATATATAGATTTAGCCGAATTTTGAAATATAAATTTTATTATGTGGTTTTGCCTAACATACCCTGTTTATCGTAGTATCTAAGCATTAGCTCTACCATTTGATTATAACTTAAAACTCCGCTCTCGACACCGTTAGCCTTGATAAACGAATCGTTAAAGCTTTTGGATGCTTCTTCAACCTTACCCTCAAAGCTGTCCCAATAGGCATTGCTTTGTTTTAAATCTCTTACAACTCCGTCAGAGCAATTCGAATATGCCCGTCGCCATAATTCCTTATCAGCTTTATAAAGCGCATTAGCGCAATAAACGTAAGCTTGCAAATGTCCCGAATATACATAATCCGCCTGTTTGCTTTGCGCGCAGGCAAGCCAAGCCAAAAAATTGCATTCGTTTTCCTTAGCAAAACCCATAGTATGTGCAACTTCGTGAGCAGCAGTATGCCCCAACTCATGCGCAGGAACATCGGTATTCGCATTAGCCTCACAAAGCCAAGGGCAGTATACACCTGTAGTACCCGTATAGGACCACCAATGTGACAGCCGCACCGATTTTACGCGTGATACCGCGGTTCGCAAAAAGGGATATTCCTCACGTAAGCCTTCATAACAGTCATCAGCAAGCGACAGCAGCTCCGACTGACTTGCCGAAAGGATAGCACAGCCGTCCCCGTCTTCGGTAAGCCTTTCACGTGCTTCGGAGGCTTTTTTAGCTAAATCGCATGTAAGTATATAAAGATCTTCGGCTGTATATGTACCGTCAGGCAGCTTCAATAATTCACCTGTTGAAATTCTTGAATAATTGCCACCGTGCATTACCATATATATAAGCAACGCAAGTGACAAACACCAAGCCACAAATCGGCATCCCCGTTCAAAGATATATAGGCGATTTGGGCGGCGTATTATTCTGCTTATCCATATAGCAAGCAAAGTAATAAGCGCAGGAACACATAAAACCACTACCGCCTCGGTAATTGAAAACGGTATAACCGATATTAGCCACTGAAAAGGAAATGCAACTACCCTGAAAACACCTCGGGTGATAGCATATTCCGTAAACCGTGGGAAATAGGGCAATAAAAAATACATAATCATGGCAACAACTGCCGGTATAGCGCATAATACCCATTTGAGCCATAAAGGTTTTTGTTTCATTTTTTTACTCCTTAGGCAGAGCGAATACTCCAAACACCGTTTTTAAAAGGCGGATTTCCGCTCACTCTTTGTTTAAATGCTTAGACTAGCCAAAGAACATCAAATTATTCTACAATAATATTCTATCATCATATTATTTGAAATTCAATATTTATATAGATATATTAAGTAAAGCTTTAATTCCTGCTACATATAAATAAAAAATTCCCAAACCAAACCTAAAGGTCTGATTTGGGAATTTGGTACCAGTGATTAAACAAGAAAAAGCTGAAAATTATTATTTGCTCTACCCTATACACCTGGTCTGATTCCGAGAGCTAAGACAATATAGAAGAACGTAACTGTGACTAAAGTGTAAATCACCATCGGGATTGTGTTAATCTTGATAAGCTTGCCCTCCTTACCAATAGTACCGATGGTAGCACTTGCGGCAACGGCATTGTTAATACATACCATATTACCTACAGCCCCACCAACACACTGCATAGAAATAATAAACACAGTGGGCAAATCCAAAACTGTGGCAGTATTAAACTGCAGGTTGGAGAAAAGATTCATAGAAACAGTGGCAGATCCGGAAACAAATGAGCCCAAAACACCGATAAATGGAGAAATCAATACGTAAAGCTCCTTGCCAACCTTTGCCAGAGCGTTTGCCATTCCATCCATCATGCTGATGCCATCAATATTTTTATACTTCATAACCTCCACCAAAGCCAAACCGAAGAGCAGAGCCAAAGCGGCGCCCGATACCTGCTCGGCTGTATCTTTCCAAGACTGCTTAATCTCTTCGCGGTTCATTTTGTGAATTATATTGGTAATCAAAGCAATCAGTATAAAAACGGTTCCAGGCAGATATGCCCACTTGAGGCTCCAATCCAGATTTTCAAATCCCAACAGGTTGTTTACCTTGATAACAAATGGGAATCCGCCTGTCAGCAAGTCTTTAAGACCCAACTGAGGAATACGTGTAGCAACAAGGATTAAAGCAATCAGCAAATATGGCACCCAAGCCTTTATTAGGGACATCTTGGATTCGGCAACAGGAGAAACCTTGCTGGTAGCAAGCCATTCCTTGTCCCACTCATTGGGGTTGCCGAAATCCCATGCCTTTTTAGGCACCAAAAAGCCCGACTTGGCGGCTAACACGGTAACAGCAATAGAGAACAAAGCTGCTAACAGTGAGGCAAACTCATATCCTACGAATATTGAGGTCAAAAGCAGGGGCACAGCAAAGGATAACCCTGTAAACAATGCAAAAGGCGCGGCCTCTAAAGCAGGCTTGAAAGACTTTTCTTTACTAAAGAATTTTGTGGTCATCATCAAAACAATGAGAGGCAAGAAGATGCTCATAATAGCATGTGGCAGTGCGGTCCATAAAGAAAACTGAGAAATAAAGGCTTCGTTACCAGCCATATCAAGAGCACTAAGAGCTGCTGTAACAGGAGTGCCGACAGCGCCAAAGGAAACAGCAGTAGAATCAAAAACCAATGCAATCATAGCCGCAGCCATTGGAGGGAAGCCCAAGCTAACTAACAGAGGGCCTGCCAAAGCGGCGGGGGTTCCAAAACCTGCAGCAGCTTCAATAAAGGAGCAGAAGGAGAATCCGATTATGCATGCCTGTACTCTTTTATCGGGGCAGATATTCATAAAGCCGCGGTTAATTGAGGCAGTAGCACCCGAAGCTTTAAGGGTATTCATAACCAGAATAGCGCCGGTGATAATAATCAGTACATCTAAAGAACTGAGCATACCGTACAGCGAGCTTGCAAGCAGAGCTATTACATCGATATCCCAGAAAATGAAGCCAAACACAACGGCAATGACCCAGGAAATAAGCAGGCACCACTTCGCAGGCCAGTTGAATGCCAACATAAGTATAAGTGTCACCAGAATGGGAATAAATGCTAAAAGTGCTAACATAATAACCTCCAAATAGATCAATTAATACTCTCTCATTTTTATTTATTATAACAGAAAGGCTCCCACTAACTGAACAAGTCCAGTAAAAACGGACAATAGAAAAAAGAGGCCTCCTATGGTAGAATTAAAGAAACTACCGTAGGAGGCTTTTGTAATGCCAAGAAGTTATCGTCACATAAAAGATTATGAATACGAAATAGAAGAATTACGAAAAGAAGGATACACAAGCAGAGAAATAGGAAACAAATTAGGTTTTAGTTACAAACAAATGCGCAACTACTTCTACCGTAAAAATGTAACTGACAGGAAAATTCAGGCAGGAATCTCACTCAAACGCAAAGGCAGACCACCGAGAGATTATGTTGTTACCGAAGAATCGAAAATTTCAGAACTCAGATACATCCTTGCGCGCAAGGATGCCAAGATTAAATCATTAGAAATGGAAAATGAGTTGATGCGGGATTTTCTCTCGCTCACAGAAAGGAAGTGAAAACAAGCGTAAAATATATGGTAATCTATCGGCACAAAGATAAATATTCCGTTAGTGAAATGTGTAGGTTCTTTAAAGTATCCCGAAGTGGATACTATGGTTATGTATCTCGAATGGACATACCTGCATGGGATTTACCATTGGCAGAGAAAATACGAGAATGTCAGGAACAATGTGGTAAAACTTACGGATACCGCAGAGTACATATATGGCTTGAAAGAAACGGCATTTATCGCAATCCCAAAACAGTACTCCGGGTTATGCAGAAATATGGTTTGTTATCGGTAATTAGAAGAAAGAAATATCGCAATTACGGAGAATATCTGCATAAATACCCCAACTTGTTGAACAGAGATTTTTCTGCCCAAAAACCAAATCAGAAATGGGTTACAGATATTTCATACATACACACAAAACAGGGCGTTTTGTATTTGTCGATCATCCGAGATTTGTATGACAACAGTATTGTTGCATACAAGACCGGTACTGAACAAAACGTAAATCTTGTATTGAGTACCATTAAAGAAGCTAAGAAAAAAGAAAATGTCACTGCAGAGCTGCAACTCCACAGTGACCAAGGCTTTCAATATACATCTCAAGCATATTATCGCCTGACACAATCATACGGCATTACGCCGTCAATGTCAAGACGTGGTAATCCTTACGACAATGCATTAGCAGAAAATTTTTTCTCAATTCTTAAAACCGAGTGTATTTACCGCACAAAACTTCAGACCTATGAGGAGGCTCGCCTCCTCATAGGTGAATACATCCATTTCTACAATCATCAACGAATCCAACTTAAAACAAAACTGACACCACTTGAAAAGCGATGTCAGTATGTTGCTTAAAATTTAATATTTGCTACCATAAAGGCCTTTTTTGTACTGTCTGCACAAATTGGGGCAGTACA
>JBGVRU010000025.1:0-95105 GCA_045128715.1 Acutalibacteraceae bacterium
TTTATCTTTGAAGGATTCCTGTATGGCTTCGGCCCCTCTCTAGTCAACATTCCCGCCAATGTTATTCAGGGTATTGCCGGGCTTATTATCGGTACGATTCTTGTAAAGGTATTTGAGAAAAGCAAGATTACATTTTAAGTGCCCAACAAACAGATGGATACAAGATTTTTACAATTCGCAAACATCCCATCACTAATCGTAGTTAAACCTTCGGGAAGATCTACACTTAAAAGATTTTCACATACAGCGAATGCATACGAAGCGATTTTAATGTTGCTTTTTGAAAATATAATTCTTTCAAGGTGTTTACACGAATGAAATGCACATTCGTCTATTTCAGATACACTATTTGGTATCGTAACCGATTTAATAGTACTGCAATTTTTAAATGCATTTTTAGCGATTCTACTTACTGTATTAGGAATCAAAACTTTTTCGCAGTTGCCATTATATTTTATTAGTACATTATTTTTAATTGCAAAATCACTATTTTCCATTTTTCGAACCTCCAAACCAGTTTAATTTATTAAACCATAATCACATTATATGATCAACTACGAACCAAATTTGGTACTAAAAAGCCCGAAGAAAATCTTCGGGCTCAAAATTAGTCTTCTCTAAATTTTATGTAAGGTTTAAGTTGACCTGAATTTTTGGGATGACGAAGTTTTCTTAGCGCTTTTGCAGTATAGTAGTTTGCTAATTCATCGGCATTTTCCTTAATATATTCAGCAAAATCCTCTTTTGTTTTGCCCTCTAAAATAAAATCGTTAACTGCGATATAATGCATATCTTGTGGGCTCCAACATTCCGCAAGCAGTTCTTCTGCTTTTTGTGCAAGTTCCTCGTTTTTGTTTATAGTTTCTTCGTCTAAGTCAATACTTTTTTCTCCGAAAATCAGGCGAATAAAATTTGCATAATTTTTATTCATTCTTTACACCATCCTTTAATTTTAGTCAATTATATAATATTTAAGCAATAAATTCAACTAATTATAAATCTATTTTACTTTATTCCTGTGGTTGTCCAAAAAGGATTTGCATAAAGTTTCTACGACCATAGAGGATTCGCACTACACGAACTTCGTTTTCTTCCAAACGATAGAAAGCAACATAATTTCCACATACTAAAAATCTATAATTAGTATCAAAATCAACTATTGAAGAAAGCAACGGTGCGCTTTCGGGAAATTCCGATAACATACGGATATCTTTTAATATTTTAGAAACTGTCTTAACTGCTGCTTGTTCGTTACACAATTCTTCGGTGATATACGCTTTTGTTTCTTCCAAATCCTTTATCGCTTCAGGTGAAAAAACAATATTATACATCACTTACTCCTAACATCTTTTCTACATCCGAAATATCTTTCCAACCATCAGCCTTAGCGGAGGTTTCCCCTTTGTTAAGTTCTCCCATCAACTTTACAATAGCTTTTGTTCTTTCATATTCGGTTATATCAACAATCGCATAACGTCCCCTACCGTTTTTAGTAAGAAAAACTGGCTCACCAACGGCAATGTCACGCAAAACTTCGTTATAGTTCCTTAAATCAGAAACCGGTTTAATATTAGGCATAATACTTCTCCTTTCATTATCTGCTGATAATATTATACACCAATTCTTCGTAAAATTCAACATCAAATTTTAAGAATATTATGTGTCATTTTGGTGGTTCAATTCGCCAATGTATTGATTTTTTTGACGATTATAATAACACTCGGGAATATAAAGGTATGCTTCTTCTTGCTAACAACACATACAGTATTCGCTGAAAATCTCTCAGTAACGAATCTCTTTATATTGAACCACATTAAGTATTAATAACTAAATTAAAACGATATATTATTAAATCGTCAAAAGCATTATTCTATTATCGATTCTTCTGGTTTATCCATCAAACTTATGCCCCAAGGATATTTAATATCTGACTGTTTTGAATAGTGATAAACAATTATTTTGGGATCATGCATTTCACTGAATCCCTGAGACAAGAAAAAGGCAAAGTCACTGGAAGTAGCCATAACTAAATGAATAATACTTATATTTTTTCGTTTTACTATGTCTCTTATTTTCGTTAGTATGTCATTTTTTGCAACTTCCATAAGCGGCATATTATTAAGAACATCAAATCCCTTTTTTTGAAGATTAAATTTTAAAATGTGAGAGACTTTTGTATAAAATTGACTTATATCTGTTGGTTCGATTGAAAAAGTGGTAGATACTGTAACCAATAAACTATTGCCATCCATAATTCCTGGTACATATTCATGTTCTATTTTATTGCTGTAATCAGCATTTGACTCTAGCTTATCGAATACAGAATCATTGTTTCTATTTTTATGTAATAATAATACATTATTTTCATCGCCAATTTGATAACCCATTCGAGCTATAAATGGGATGTGCGCTATTCCACAATACGAAAGCTCACACTCAGGCGATAACTTGTCCTTAATTCTTTTTACAAATTGATCTTGTAATCTAAGAGCTTCATATTTATCTTTTTCTATCTCTTTTGTAATATTTATATTTTCTATAATCATTTTTTTCTTTTTAAAAGCTTTTGAATTATATCCTTCAATTGCATTAGAAAAACTATTATGTCTTATCAACAATATTTTATCTTTTGAGATAATTTTAATTATCCAAAGTGTGTTAGCTATTATTAATAAAGCCAATAACAACATCTTAACAGTGGTAGTTTGCAAGTATTTTAAATTTTCTCCTACAATAGTTGAAATAGTATTTGCATAAGCACTTATATCTTGAATCTCTATCGATTTTAACCATTCGATCTTGCCAAAGGATATAAATAATAATAATAGTATTATAAAATTTAGAAAAATATAAACTGATGTTTTTATACTTTTTGCAAACTTTTTGATTTTATTAAACACTTAACTATCATCCTCTTATTCAGATATTTCTGACCAACAAATAGTAGCTATCAAATTAGCCGTCTTACTATTTGCACAATATTCCCAAAATCTTATTGCAGCTTGTCCTACAATAAGATGTATTTGATTCTTTTGATTTTTAGCTTGCCTTCCAATCATATCCCAATTCTTTATATCAATACTCGAATAGTTGGGAATTAATTCTGGATGTGTATGCCATTCTCCGATATATCTATATGTGCCTTTACTTTCTTTATATAGATTATTGTAATACTCTATATGAAACTTGTCCCTTCTTTTGAAAAAACTTCTTCCACATTTATCTTTTGGCTTGGGTTCGGTGGCAAATTCAATTATCAAATTTTCATTTGATAAATTTTCTCTACCGATCAATATTCCACCAGACTCATTATCACTTTTATGTTGTATATAAGGCTTGATAAGTTTTATTACTTCATCACAAATTTTAATTTTTCTATCTTGTAATATAATAATCATGCTTTCCCCTTACAAATCGTACATTTACCATTTAGAAAGTTTGTGCCATATACAACCCTTTCCCTTTCAGTTTGTTCTTTATACACATTTGATGTATCAAATCCGGCCTTTTTGAAATATATTCCATCACTTTTTAAAGAAACTAAAATATTTTCCTTTATTGTGCCATCAAATAATTTTACTACATAATCCATTCCTAATGTAGCACTTTTTAATGATGTTGTAGAACCGTAAGGTATAAAAGAACCTCCACATCCAGAAAAATTTCGAGTTACTATTTGACCTTTTTGAGTGAATGCTGTTGAATCATATAGTTCATCGTTATTATCATATTTAAAAAAGCAATCATAACAACCCTTATACTCTGGCTTTATAAGCGCTAAATGACATCCTATATCAAGGGGTTCATTCCATAAATACATTACTGGGACGTTTATACTTTTTTCTCTTATAAATCGATTTAAAAACCGATTTAGATTTGGATCACCGACAGCAGAAACAACAAGGTCGTAATCTGAAAAGTCTATTGCCTCATCTTGAACAAGTTCGTATATACACTGCACTTTTGAGACTATGCTAAGATTTGGTATATTTTTATTAAAGTAATTTTTCAACGCTTCAGCTTTATACCTATCCACATATTCTATTCCTAAAAAATGTCGATAAATATTTTCTGCACACAACAAATCTTTATCTACAAGTGTTATGTTTTCAAAACCAGCTTTTACTAACTCATTTGCAAAATAACTACCAATTGAACCACAGCCAATAAGTAACACCCTTTTTGAAACATGTTGAGATATTTCATTTGTGCGACACACTAAAGCAGACTTATCAACCCTTTCCAAATACAAGGGTGTAATAATTGGGTTATTCTTAATTATGTACTTTGAATTTATTACATCAATTTCTACATTTTCGAAAATAGCGGAAAATATGTTTTCTATTCCATTAGGTTGAATTACATGAAAAATAAACAGTTTGCTTTTCCCGTTAAAATCTATAATATTTTTAGTGCTTTCAACATCTAATTTTTCAAAGATTTTATTAAAATAGGAAGCATCTAGTTTTTTTCTAAAATCCGGAGGTATAATTAATACATCTGATTTGACTAAAATATAAGATGCATATTTATTTGTTCCTTTTTTATTCCACAAATCAAAATCTGTTCTATTTGAAGAAATAAATATTTTAGATAGTTTTTTTCTATTCAAATACGTAACATGATTTTCATTTTTTCTCCGATTGATCACATCTTCAACATAGGCAATTTTAGAAGTTTTTTTATTCATAGGAATGACTATTTTTGCAAATCTGCCGCCCTTAAATTTATTCCAATAGGAAGAAAATTCTTTTACAAAGTCTTCCTCGTTGATTCTATTAATGCCCTCATAAATGATCTTTATTGCCCTGTCTATGCAAGTATTCAACAATCCCTCAAAATCCGTATCAACTAAAATCCCCTCTAAGTCATATAAGCACAACTTACCCATTTCTTCAACATGAGGAATAAACGGAAACTGTTCATAATCTTTAATATAGATGTCAAAAAGTTTTTGACTCCAATTTTCAGAAACACCAATATATATTGGTACTATTGATTCATCAATTATTACGCTACATGAAATTGAAAAACTATATACATTTTTCAAGTCAGGTATATCCTTCAAAAAAACAATATCGCTGACATTTTTATTGTCTAATAAAATATTTTTAATATCTTCTTTATTCATTAGAAGCACCTGAAGAACTTGAAGAGGGTATATAATTCTTTTGATATTTAGCTGTCACAGTCATATCCGGAACATGAAAATCATCTCCGAAAATCTTGTTGAGTTTTTTGTATTGCTCATTTTCATCCGCTTCAGATACAACCGCTTCTAAATCGGAAACAAATTTTTCTAACTTATCTTTAAAATCTGTCATTTGTATATCGGTCATTTTTTCAAATAAATCTGTTGACATTTCAAATTTTAGTGTTAATGGCAAATAATATTTAATACGATATAACGGACGATTATTGTCCGAATTATAACCAACAAACTGAAACAATGATTTCATTTTGTTTGCAACCGATATTAAAGCATTTAAATCATCATAACCATCATTATTTGTGTATGGTGTGAAATTATCTGCTACGATTAGGGTTATGCCTATACTACTAGGTTCGGCATGCCCAGCACTACTAAATCTTAAGTTTTTCCAACGCTTAAAATATCTAACTATTCTTCTAAATTGTTCCTTGTTTTCTTTATTTACAGAATCATTTATGTATTCGATCAACCCCTTAGGATCTGATTTTTCCCAACAAGTTTCATCCGGATTACCCTCAATTCCTTTTGCCAAATATAATTGACTACTTTCATCATCTTTATCTTCATACATATAAACAACCAAATCTACATGATATGCTTTTTCTCCATCTTTCATATATGTAACCGTTACACAAGGCTTTTTGATTTTTGCACCGTAATGCGTATGGTTTTTTAAAATATCACAAATTATTTTCTTATAATCTAATGGTCCAAAATCATCCTTGTTGCAGTTAAATTCTAAAGCAACATCTATATCATATTCTTTATCCCCAACCGGTTCTACACCAGTACACATTCCGTAACTTCCTTGATTTCTTATTTTAAAACCGTTTAATTCATCACTTCCGCGCAATATTCCTACTAATATATCTCTTTTTTCAGCCAATTCTGATTTAGTATCATAGTCAACTTTAATTCTTTTATTAAATTCCAAAAACTCTGTTTGTAAACTCATAAAATACGCTCCTTATTTTTTGTCGATTTCCCCATTTAAAAAATCGAAACCGAACTAATGTTTGATTATATTTTATCATAAATGATAGCTTTTTACAAGAGGTTTTATTGCTCCTTAAAGAATTAAAATGATGCTGTTTTTTAAAGTGCTATTATAGTGGTTCGATTAGCCTATGTATTTATTTTTAATGGCATTTTAATAACACTCGGGAACATCAAGGGAGGTTGGCGTTAACTTAAAGCAGGGTTACAACGGTGACCTTACCTCTAAGCAGGCTGGTTCTATCGGCGGACAGATGGTTAAAAAGATGATCGAATCTTATGAAAACAGCATGAAATAAGCTTTATGCTGAATTAAAAAGGAGATAACCAAAAAATAGGTTATCTCCTTTTGCTTTATTTTTATTCTGTTAATAATCCTAAAATTTGCTCTTTGGGGCGATAGCCTACTACCTGATCGGCAATTTTGCCATTTTTCATTACGACTAACATCGGTATACTTTGAACTGAAAATTCCGCTGCTAATTCAGGCTCGTTATCAACATTAATTTTTCCGACAAAATACTGAGGATTTTCCCTTGCTATTTCCTCCACTATAGGAGAAATCATTTTGCAAGGACCGCACCAATCAGCATAAAAATCAAGAAGCACGGTCTTGTCACATTGAAGTATATCCTTTTCAAAATTTTCTTTTGTAATCATAAGCACTGACATTTATATTCCCTCTCAATCCTTAGATTTATAGTATAGCCTGCAATGGCAATAACCCTCAAAATCAGGGTCTGCTATTTGCTCTCTGAATTCCTTGCAGATACATTTATTATCCTCGCTTTTTTGTAATCTGCAGGGGCAATAGCCACCCTTCTCTTTTAAGCCTTTTTTTATGCTTGCTACAATTTCTTTATTTTCGTTTAATTTAACAGCCATTTATATCACCATTAATAATATACCATTATCTGTAAAATTATTCAATATTATATTTCAAAATGCAATAAATTTAAATATTATGGATTTTACACAAAAAACTCATATCAAATTGTTGTAATTATGCATTTATTTTTAGAGAGATGTAATGTATAATATTAAAGATTATTACATGGTTTTAAAAAGGAATGATAATTATCAAAAAACGTATTTTATCCATCGTTACTATAATAGTTCTTTTACTAACTTTTACGGTAATTAATGTAAATGCCACCATGGTAACACCTATCCCATCAGGTATAGATGATAGTGCCGACTATCTTTTAAAGGTTCCTGATGAGGGTAATTATATTTATTATGCCAGTTGGAAAGCACACGGTCTTGTTTGGTCAAGCTTTAAGACCTTTGGCAGGCACCACTATGATTCAAATCAATTCCTTTTCAGCGACAGTAGCGGTTATATACACACCAAAACCATAAACGGCGAAAACTTCTATGAAGCTGAATTTAATATGGGAGCTATTACCTTCGATACACTTGACGGATGCAATTTGCTTGCAATTCAGCCTGTTCAGATTCAGTTTGATAAAGCAGCCTTTGATAGCGGCGAAAGCGTTCCTTTAGGTAATTACATTGACACTACACCTTATAAATATATTGCCACTCGCATCAAAATCGAAGGCGGAAAGGATTCTCAGAAAAAAATTCTATCTGTTATGCTCAGAGCCAAGGGTAGAGACCAATATATAGATAATATGGTAGGTACATATATTATTAATAATAATACCCGCACTGTTAGCGGACCCACACCTGATATGAAATATATTGAGGTTGAAAACGGATTTGACGGTTGGATAGTGATGCCAGTTGCTGATATGGCTGAAGGCAAACCCTTATCCGAGCTTATAAGCGTTACATTTTTCTGTCATTCCAAAGGTTTTGACAGAGAAAAATGCAAAAGTCACGGAGTATATGACTCAGCTTGGGACAACGCAACCCTTTATGTAGGCGATATGATGCTTGTAAAGGATGTTGAAAAATTCAATACCGTGCGTACTACTTGCGATGTAGTCGGTCATAAATACGGCGAGCCTATTATTGTGAATCCTACCACCTCTCAATACGGCACAAACACTGTGGCTTGTATTATTTGTGGTAAAAACGAGGTTACTTTACTACCAAAACTTGCGACCTCAATTAACGGCAATAAGGTCGAAGGTCTTGCTGCTACTGCGGAAACAATTGGCGAAACAAATATCTCCACCGAAATAATTTTCAAAGCACAGAATATCACTTCAACAATAAAAACAGCTGACAAAAACACCATAATCCATGGTGTTAACGGACTTAAAGACCAAATTAAAAGCCGCAAAATAGTTTCTATACTTGATTTGAGACTCTATTCCAGAAACATTGATTCAAGCGGAAAGTCTGTTGATACAGAATTTCAAATGAACGGAAAAATTAAAATCACCGTACCTGTTGATATTGCCGCACTTAATAAGTACAGGAATATAAGTCTTGTATATATTGCAGATGTTGATAAGGCTAAATTGATTAATTATACTATTGAAAACGGTAATGCAATCTTCGAAACCGATGTTCTCGGATATTTCGCCTTTGTCGGCGGTACAAAAACCGCTTCAACCCAGAGTGAAGAAAAAATTACAGAATCCGAGAGCGAGATTAATTCCACAGTTGCAGAGAACGAAGAAGTTGTTTCGGAAATAATAATAGATAACGAAGAGAGTAACCAAAAGGTCGATAATTCTAATCTTATAAAAATAGTTATCATTATTGCGGCTGCTGCGCTGTTATTAGGAGTTATGGCGTTTATTTTAATAATGGTTTTAAAAAGGAAAAAATAATTAAAGCATCTCAAAAAAACTCCTTACAAGGTTTACTTGTAAGGAGTTTTTAACTATAAATCTTAAATTAAGCCTTCTGCAATTTCTTTTGTAAGGCAATATGTGAGATTGCCGTTTCTTCTCAAAAGACTTGCAGGAATCTGCGGTTTTTCTTCACCCTTCAAAGCGTGCTTAAAGGGTCCATTCTGCCAAGGACGGTTTAATGCAATATAAATCTTGCGCGCACCTATAATTTGCTTCATTCCGATAGTAATGCACCATTCGGGCATACCAAAAAGGTCGCCTCTTTGATAACCGTAAGCATTAATGGTCTTAGTTTCTCTTGAAATTGGAAGTACCCTTGTACCGAGATTTGCAAATTCATCAGCTGTAATAGTGGCATCAGCCTCAGCAGCCTCATTAAAGGCTACGTGACCATTTATACCAAGTCCGCCAAGGCAAAGATCTATACCTCCAAGCTCCTCTATAAGCTTATCGAACTCGGCTTCCTTGCCGGGAACTGGAAAATGACGCTGACTTTCGGGCATAACAAGCTCGGGATTAATTCTGTCATAAAATTCGTGTTTCATTCTGTAATGGAAGCTAAGGGGGTCACCGTAATCAATAGTCTCGGTATTGCTAATCATATATTCATCCATATTAAAAAAATGAACATTTTTAAGAGAAACACCAAGTCTGTTAACCATTTCAGCCAAGATAGGATACTGATTTGTAGGTCCTACAGGCACTATCATAACTGTTTTTTCATTTCTTTCATTATGGTAGATTATTTCTTCAAGCATCGTCATTGCCATATCAAAATAAATATCCCACTCGTTTTCTACAACCTTGCAGGTCACATTATTAATTTTAGTTGTCATATTTTTTACTCCCATCTGTTAAAATTAGGTACTTCTTACATATATCCTATTATATTAATATAATGGGTTGCGACATATAATTCAAGGTCATATTCGATTAAAAGTTAGTAGTATTTGGTTTATTTTCTTGACTTGTGTATACAATTTTTTATATAATACAAATGAGGAATTTGATAGAAGGTGAAATTTATGCAGTCTAAAACCTTTTCACAACTGATTTACAGTAATTTTGATATTAATAATATTAAGTTGGCAAAAAGCTTTTTTGATAATGACAACAAAGCAGATTACAGGACAGTTGGCAGAAAGCAGAATCTTCTACACCTTATAACCTCGGGTGAGCGAGAATATATATTTAACGATAAGGTATTCCGTCTCAAAAAAGGAACTGTGCTGTTTATACCCGATACCACCCATTATTTAACCACATCAATAGACTTAGATGATATTCCCTGCAGCGGTATAGGTATTTGTTTTGATATTAAAGATCAAAGCGGCGAAAAAATACTCATCCAACCTGATATTTACTATGATTGGGGAGAGCGGCAGAATAATGTAACGGATTATTTTGAGGATTTAAGCAACTTATATAAGTTTTCCCCTACCGCCACTTTTACATTAAAACTCACTTTATTAAAACTAATACACACCCTTGCAAAGTCTCAAACGGCATCCAAAGGTAATCACACACTTATTGAACCTGCACTAGCCTTTATTACGGAGCATTACAACGAAAACCTGCCCGTAAGCATTTATGCCCAACAATGCAAAATAAGTGAAAGTCATTTTAGAAAAAAATTTTTGGAATCTACAGGTATTTCCCCAATTGATTACCGCAATGAAATACGTTACACGGAAGCTAAACGATTGTATCAAAAAAACTTTACCTTACAGGAAATAGCAGAAAAGGTAGGCTTTAATGATGCGGGATACCTATCCAAAATGTATAAGCGCCATACAGGAGCATCTTTAAAAGCAGATTCCGAAATAGTTTAAGAAAGGTGATAAATTATGAGAATTATTACAATAAGCCGTGAATTTGGAAGCGGTGGCAGAGAGCTTGGCAAACGCCTTGCCGATATATTGGATTTCGACTATTATGACCGTGAAATAATTACGGCTATTGCTGAAAAAAAAGGACTTGACCCCAATTATGTAGAAAGAATACTCGAAAATCACTCATGGCAAACCATCCCCCTCACCTACCGTCACTCATTTACAGGAGCTACTATAATACATACTCCTCATACAGAACTCCTTTCCGAGCAAACACAGGTGCTTGAAAGCATTGCAAAAAACGGCAAGGACTGTATTATTGTAGGCAGAAATGCAGACTTTATTTTAAAAGAGTATAATCCGCTAAATTTATTCGTTTGCGCCGATATAGACTCCCGAATTAACCGTTGTCTTGAGAGAGCAGAACAAAGCGAAGCCCTAACCGCTAAAATGATTAAGCACAAAATACGTACTATTGATAAAAATCGTGCCAGAACGAGAGATATTATTTCAGGCACTAAATGGGGAGACCGCAGCAACTATAACTTAATAATTAATACAACAGGCTGGGAAATTAAAAATTTAGCCCCTGCTGTTGCGGGTTTTATAGCTGGTTGGTTTGGTAATACAAAATGAATATAAAATTATCTGACCACTTTGGCTATAAAAAGCTACTTAGATTTACAATGCCATCTATTTTTATGATGATATTTACATCTATTTACGGTGTTGTAGACGGATTTTTTGTTTCTAACTTTGTCGGTAAAACTCCTTTCGCGTCAGTTAACTTTATAATGCCTTTCCTAATGATTTTAGGTACAGTAGGATTTATGTTTGGCACAGGCGGAAGCGCACTCGTATCCAAAACCTACGGCGAAGGCGATAAAGAAAAAGCTGAAAAGCTATTTTCAATGTTTGTTTATATTTCCTTGGCAATAGGCGTTGTTATTACCGCTATTTCATTTGTTTTTCTGCGCCCTATTGCTATTCTTTTGGGTGCTGAGGGCGAGCTTCTTGAACAATGTCTGATATATGGCAGAATTTCGCTTGTTTCAATGCCTGCTTTTATACTTCAGCTCGAATTCCAAAGCTTTTTTGTGACCGCTGAAAAACCGCAATTAGGTTTGTTTGTAACTGTTGCGGCAGGGATTACCAATATGGTTTTAGATGCTTTATTTATCGCTGTTTTCCATTGGGGTATTGCAGGTGCCGCCGCAGCCACTGCCACAAGCGAAATCATTGGTGGGTTTTTCCCTCTTATTTATTTTTCACGTAGAAATTCAAGTATATTAAAGCTTACCAAATTCCGGTTTGACGGAAAAGCCTTATTAAAAGCATGCACTAACGGCTCTTCTGAGCTTATGAGTAATCTTTCAATGTCACTTGTAAATATGCTGTATAATATCCAGCTCATAAAATATGCAGGTGAAAACGGTATTGCGGCCTATGGTGTGCTTATGTATGTGAATCTTATTTTCCTAGCCACATTTATAGGTTACTCAATAGGCACAGCGCCTGTTATCAGCTATCATTATGGAGCAGAAAATCACACTGAGCTTAAAAGCCTTTTAAGAAAAAGCCTTACGATAATAGGAATTTTCTCCTTTTCTATGCTGTTAGTAGGTGAACTGCTTGCAAAACCTCTTTCATTGATTTTTACAGGGTATGATAAACAGCTCTATGAATTAACTTTAAAGGGGTTCAAGGTTTTTGCATTTTCATTTTTATTTGCAGGTATCACTATATTCGGTTCTTCCTTTTTCACCGCTCTTAATAACGGACTTATCTCTGCACTAATATCTTTTTTAAGAACGTTAGTGTTTCAAATAACTGCAGTTATGCTTTTACCCTTTATTTTCGGTATTGACGGAATTTGGATTTCTATAGTTATCGCCGAATTAATGGCATTTAGCGTTACAATAATTTTTATTATTTCAAAAAGAAAGTTTTATCATTACGGTAAAAACACTTGATTTTTTAATCACAAATTTATATAAATAATTTCTGTTTCTGCGCTAATACTATTTTTTAGGTGAAAACAGTTGGTTATACTTTTTTCGGACAGAAACAGCAACGCAGAAAAAGAAATCACAGATATTCTCACCTTTGTTGGAGCAGACCACATATCAGATAAAAAGGTCTGCTACTGCAAGGGTGCTTTTACTATTATAAGTGAATATAAAAAAACCGAGCTTAAACTTAAAAAAGGTATTGCTGTTTTTTGCGACAATACCGAAAGATTTGCCGGTCAAACCTTTCCGCAAGGAATTATAGGAATATGCGAGGACACCAACACAAAAGCATTGGAGCTATTTCATAAAAGCCGAATACCTGTTATTAGCTGCGGTATGAGCGGAAAAAATACCATTACACTTTCAAGCCTTGGGGACGATACGCTGTTAGCTACCCTACAAAGAAGCTTTACCGATAACCTTGGCTTTGAAATAGAGCCTGCAGAGTTTAAAATTAAGCTTAACAAAAGCTACTCACCATTTTCCGTTATGGCAAGTGTGGCAGTACTTTTATTAAACGGAATAGTACCTAAAGAATTTTAACATTGTATAAAATTACCTGCTTTTGGTAAAGATATTTAAAAAGGACGGTGCTATAATATGTCTGTTTCAAAGGGTAGAATTTACGGAATATGTGCAATTTCTGTATCAATTTGCATTGCTATTATAATAATAGCCTTTAGTTTTGCTTTAAAAACCAAAACCGAAGAACCCGCACAGTGGGTGCTGCATTCTTATGGGAATAATGTAGCACTTTATAACGGAGATGACATAATAGAAGTATACGGCTCTATAATGTTAGACACTTTACCTGAGGAGGACCGTCGTCTGCTTAATAACGGAATAGCCTTTCTCACCCGTGAAGAAGCAGTTTCAGCAATTGAAGATTATGACGGATAAAAAAACGGTGTGCCTTTAGCACACCGTTTAAATATATTCTTAAATTAGTCTTTCTTGAAGAAGCTTAAAGCGTCAATATAAGACTCGTCATCATCGTTGCTGTTGCTGTTAAGGAAAGACGCTAAATCACCTGCTTCATCCTTTTTATCATCACCTAGACCCGTTGCAACAACTGTAACACGGATAGTATCTTCTAAAGTATCATCAAGCTGAGCGCCCCAAATGATGGTTGCATCAGGATGAGCCATATCAGAAATGATAGAGGAAGCAAGCTCAACCTCTTCAAGACCGATATCGTCAGAACCGGTAATGCTAATGATAACACCACGCGCATTGTCCATAGAAGTCTCAATAAGAGGACTGTTAATAGCCATACGAGCAGCCTGCTCAGCCTTATCACGACCAGTAGCAACACCAACACCCATATGAGCATAGCCAGCGTTTGACATAATAGACTTAACGTCAGCAAAGTCAAGGTTTACAAGAGCAGTTACATTGATAAGCTCAGAAATGCTCTGAACACCCTGACGGAGAACATCGTCAGCAATATCGAAGGCATTCTTGAAAGTAATCTTCTGCTCAGAAACAAACTTAAGACGCTCGTTAGGAATAACAACAAGGCTGTCAACATGCTCACGAAGAGCCGCAATACCGGCTTCTGCCTGAGTCATACGCTTTTTACCTTCAAAAGCAAAGGGCTTTGTAACAATACCAACAGTAAGGATACCAAGCTCCTTAGCAATAGCAGCAACGATAGGTGCAGCACCTGTACCTGTTCCGCCGCCCATACCTGCGGTAATGAAAATCATATCAGCTTCGCGGATAGCAGCTGCGATTTCGTCCTTAGATTCCTCAGCAGCAGCACGACCGTTATCAGGATTTCCACCGGCACCCATACCTGCGGTAGTTTTATCACCTATTTGTATCTTCTGGTTAGCCTTTGATTTAATTAAAGCAGCCTTATCTGTATTAACTGCAACAAACTCAACACCCTTAACACCGGCATCAACCATACGGTTAATAGCGTTACCGCCGCCGCCGCCGACACCAACAACCTTAATCTGTACTACATTAGCCTCTTCATGTTCAAATGGCATTTTAAATTCCTCCGTATTTATGTATAATTTCGCTTTTATTTTCATATATTATGATATTAACATATATTTTTTTAAATTTCAATAGTTTTATTACAAAATTGTCATTTTTTTATTTATTCGTTAGTTTGCTCAATAAAAGTACCCTGTGTATTGTCGTTTGTCCACATACTTAGGTTTATTTTTCCCGATTTTTCGACTGAAATATTTTCCACCATAGAAGCTAAATGCCTTATTTTTTCGGATATAGAGTTGGCAGTACCAAGATTAACCTCAAATCGGTTCTCAACATTTAATGTAATAGTTACCGTATCGGTAACATCAATACTGTTTATAAGCAGCTTTTCATCATTTAGAGCGGCTATTATTTTTTCGGTAAGAGCCTTCGTTTCTTCATCGATAAACTCTATTTCGGTACCGACCTTGCATTTAACCTTTGCTCCCAAAACCGTAAAAATATCGGTTGGTAATTCATAATCCTTATTGAGCACCCAACCGCTTTCGCTTACCGTGAAATAAGCCTTTCCGTCATAATAACAGGCATATTCCCCTGCATCCTTGACTGTAACGGTAAGGCTGTTTGGCAATTCCCTCTTAAACTCAATGCTTTCAATATAAGGTAATTTTGATTTAAGTTTTTTAAGTGTTGTTCCCTTTGCAGTGGTAAAAAGATTATCCCCTATTTCTATACCCGAAGCTTTAATTATCTGCTCACTTGAGTAAATTTTGCTACCCTTAACATTAAGAGTTTCTATTGGAAAAAATACCGTCAAACAAAGGACGACGCTTAATCCTAAAATAAAGGCTATAAAAAGTGAAAAAAATATTTTTATTCTCCGCTTTCTAATCCTTCTTTGCCGTTCTGCACGTTTCCGCAGAAACTCATCCTGCTTTATATCTTTTTTCAAATAACCATTCCTTTTAACTCAATATCAGCATTAAGCTGTTTAAGGTTTCCTACTATATCATCATATCCGCGTTCTATGTGACGGATTTCATCAATTACCGTAGTGCCATTAGCTGCAAGTGCCGAAACTACAAGTGCCGCACCGCCCCGAAGGTCGGTACATTTACAGCCTGCACCCGAAAGATGTTTAGTACCCTCTATTACCGCTATCCTACCCTCGGTTTTAATTTTCGCACCCAAGCGTTTTAGCTCATCAACATATCTGAAACGGTTTTCAAATATATTCTCCACAAAAACTGAGGTGCCTTGTGCATTGCAAAGCATAGAAATTATTATAGGTCCCGCATCGGTAGGAAAACCTGGGTAAGTAAGGCTACGAACAGTTGGCACACGTACAAGACCTTTATTGCATTTAAGAACAAGTGACTTGCCCGAAACATCAATACTGCATCCGCTTTCCCTGAAAACGGAAAGCATTGCCACCATATGTGACGGCATAATACTGTCGATTTTAATATTACCGCCTGTTACCGCAGCACAAGCCATATAAGTCACTGCTGCAATACGGTCGGGAATTATTGAATGTTCCGTGCCGCCTAAATGCTTTACGCCTTTAATACAAATAGTATCAGAGCCGCAACCGCAAATCCTTGCGCCTGCGCTATTTAAAAAGTCAGCCAAATCACTGATTTCGGGCTCACGGGCTGCATTATGAATAACGGTTGTACCCTCGGCAGTAGCAGCAGCCAAAATAATGTTTTCGGTAGCGCCAACACTTGGAAAACCTAAGGTTATATCTGTACCCTTAATTCCGTTAGGCGCATTGCAATATAGAAAACCGTGTTCCTCTTTAATTTCCACACCCATTTTTTCTAGCGAGGATAAATGCAGATCTATAGGTCTGGGGCCCAATTCACAGCCACCCGGACTACTTATCACCGCTTTACCCGTTCTGCCTATTACAGCGCCTAAGAATACTACAGAAGAACGCATTTCACGCATTAATTCCTCAGGTATTTCATAGCCTGAGATATCACGGCTATCTACCAAAACGGTATTACCGTCCTTAAGACATTTACAGCCAAGCCTTGCCAAAATTTTAATTGAGGTCTCTACATCAGAGAGAGCAGGGCAATTATGTACCGCACATTCGCCTTTACACAGAACTGTAGCCGCTAGCACAGGTAAAACACTGTTTTTAGCCCCCTGAACGATAATCTCGCCATCTAATTTTCTGCCGCCGTTTATAATTATTTCAGACATTTACAGCACCTTCCCACAGTAAGTTGTTAGCACAATTCATACTATGTGAAAATGCGTTTTTTGTCACGAATTAGTGTAAAGCTTCATTAAAGTATTGTAAATTCTCTCATTTGCATCAATTATTGCAGATTTTCTTGCAGACTCGCCCATCTTTTCAAGAAGTGACGGGTTTTGTAAAAGCTCATTAACCTTTTGAGACAAAGTATTTCCGCTTAGCTCCTTTTCCTCAATAAGCTCGGCAGCGCCTGCTTTTTTAAGAGTCATAGCATTATGGAACTGATGATTTTCTGCGACATAAGGAGATGGTATTAAAATTGACGGTTTACCGCAAGCCTGTAGCTCCCCGAGAGTTATGGCTCCCGATCTGCAAATAACCAAATCTGCTGCCGCCATACATATATCCATATCGTTGATATATTCCCTAACCGTAATCATATCGGATAAATTAATATCCTTTATAGCTTCATTAAAAGCGTCAAAGCCGAATTTTCCTGTAGCGTGAATATGGTAATACTTTTCGCTACCTTTATGCTCTTTTATAAGCTCAGCTACAGCCTCATTAACACGCATTGCACCCAAAGAGCCACCGAAAGAAAGTATTAGCGGACGGTTATCAAGTCCAAGTTTCTTACGAGCCTCATCACGTGTAACACTTAAAAGCTCCCCTCTTATGGGATTTCCTGTAATTATAGGCTCCTTTTTAAGCTTTAGGTACTTTTTAGCTTCGGGCATTGCAAGCATTACAGCATCAGCGTCAGTAGCCAGCATTTTTGTAGTAACTCCGGGAAAAGCATTTTGCTCATGAATAGCGGTTTTTAATCCTAACTTTTGAGCCTGCTTTAAAACAGGACCGCTTACATAACCGCCTGTACCCACTACAATATCAGGTTTGAGCTGCTGTAAATATCGTTTTGAATCCGTATAAGAAACAACAGCTTTTTTAACGGCAGATATGTTTTTCACAATATTCTGAGGTGTAAGCTTACGCTGAAAGCCAGCAACATCTATTGTATAAAAATCATATCCCTTTTCGGGAACTAATCTTGCCTCTAATTTTTCTGCTGTACCGATATAGCTTATTTTAGCATCGGGATGACGCTCTTTAATATACCCAGCTACGGCAAGAGCAGGATTTATATGACCTGCCGTACCGCCGCCTGCAAATAAAATATGCATAATTCCAACCTCGCTTTAGGTTTTTTCTATATTAGCGCCTCGGGATATTGAGAGCACTATTCCCATTTCTGCCAAAAGTATAACTAAGGATGTACCTCCATAGCTAAAAAACGGCAGGCTTATGCCTGTATTGGGAATCGTGTTTGTTACTACCCATATATTAAGCATTGCCTGAAGTCCTACCTGAAAGGTTAGACCGATTGCCATTAGTGCGCCGAACTTATCCGATGAATGCATTGCGATGGAAAAACCTCTCCACACAAGAAGACAAAATAGGAGAATTACCACCATTGCGCCTATAAGACCTAATTCTTCACACACAATAGAAAAAATGAAGTCATTATGAGGCTCAGGCAAATATAGATATTTCTGTCTTGACTGACCTATTCCCCTACCTAAAATTCCGCCTGAACCGATTGCAAGCAGAGACTGAATTGTCTGAAAGCCTTTACCTGTAGCATCAGACCAAGGGTCTAACCAATACTGTAAACGGTCACTGACATAGCTTATGGCGCCTGATAAAGCAAATATGACTCCGCCGATGCCTACAAGACCAATACCGCCGAAAATATATTTTTTAGGAATACCTCCCACGATAAGCAACACAACGCCTATACAGAAAACCAAAACCGTTGCCGAAAGGTGTGGTTCCGCAACGATAAGCACACAGGTAATTCCTAATAATACAATTAAAAAGAATATAAAGCCAAAGCTTTTCATCTGCTTATAATTTGCAGCAATAAGAGAAGAAAACAGCAAAATTATTGCGAATTTTGCCACCTCTGACGGTTGGAAATTAAACGAGCCGATAACTATCCACCTTTTAACATCCATCCCCTCAAGCATAGGCGGAAAAACAAGCAACATTACAAGCAAAATAAGGGCAATAGCATAAACCGCCCAAGCAAACCTTCGCCAAAAATGGTAATCGATTCTAGATACAACGAGCATTATAACAATACCCACTGCACCGAACATAGCCTGACGGCTTATAAACTTATAGCTGTTGTCGTAATATTCTAAAGAAAAGGCATAGCTGGCGGAGAACAGCATAACAAGGCCTACTGTAAGAAGTATTAAAACCAACGACAAAAAGACTATGTCCATCTTGCCGTGATTCGAACTGTTTTCACGTTTTTTAATCTTGTTATCGGCCATAAACTGCCTCCAAAAAAATTACAGATTAAGTACTATAGGAAGAATAGCTATTGCGCAACCTACAAGGGTTATAAGAGAAAAAACAAATACTATCTTTTGTTCAGACCATCCGCACATTTCAAAATGATGATGAAGCGGAGCCATTTTGAAAAATCTTTTCTTTGTTTTTTTGTAGTAAGCCACCTGAATAATATCAGAAATAGCCTCAAGAAAATATGTGCAGCCTGCAAATATAAGTAAAACAGGGCGACCTATTCCAAAGGATAGGGCAACCACCATACCACCGAGAAACATTGAGCCTGTATCACCCATAAATACCTTAGCAGGCTTAGCATTCCAGCAAATAAAACCTACGCAGGCACCTGCCAAAGCAGCAGATGTCACATTAAAGGACATAACATTAAGGAAGCCTGCCCCTAACATAAATGCGCAGGAAACTACTAAGGTAACCGAAGATGCAAGACCGTCGACACCGTCAGTAAGATTAACGGCATTTGTAAAGCCGTAAATAAACATTAAAGCAATAGGCCAGAAAAGCAGACCAAAGCCATGTGTTAAATCAATATCAGCTATAAAAGGAATATTAGTTGTGCGCATCCCACCCAAAAAGAGTGATACAAGGTAGCCTGACGCAATAAGCAGCTGCAAAAAGGTTTTCTGTTTAGCAGTAAGACCTAAATTGCGTTTTTTTACGACCTTTATATAGTCATCCATAAAACCAATACCGCTCATTAAAAGCGCCATAATTATACCGGCAAAGAAATTAGTAAGACGGTATGAATCTTTTAATTCCAATGCAAACTGATTACCTGATATCGCAGAATAACTGTAGGCTATAGCAAGGCTTAAAAGCACACCGAATACTATCATAACACCGCCCATTGTGGGTGTTCCCTGCTTTTCCTTATGCCATTTAGGGCCTATATCAAGTATAGTCTGCCCAAATTTCAGCTTTCTTAAATAAGGAATCACAATACAACCCGAAGCCGCGGTAACGGCAAAGGCAACTAATGCCGCTATTATAGAAGTCATATCTTTCATATTTATCGCTCCTTATCTTTGGGCAAGAGCCTCTGCCACTACCTCACGTTCATCAAGATGAATAGTACCGTCTTTAAGAATTTGATAGGTTTCGTGACCCTTACCTGCTAATACTATTATATCATCTTTTACAGCCGTTTCAACTGCATATTTTATAGCCTCGACACGGTTTTCTATAACCTTATAAGGTGTGGGAGTTCCGTCCATACCTACAAGTATATCATCAATTATAGCCGATGGTACTTCACTTCTCGGGTTATCGCTTGTAACTATAACGAAATCCGCATATCTTGCAGCTGTACTCCCCATAATAGGTCTTTTAGTTTTATCTCTGTCACCGCCACAGCCAAAAACAACTGTCAAGCGATTTTTTTTGCATTCACAGAAGGTGGTAAGTATATTTTTAAGACCGTCAGGTGTATGAGCATAGTCTATAATTATTGTAAAATCGCGGTCACAGGGTACTACCTCTGCCCTGCCCTTTATACCAGGAAGCTCGGCAATAGCAGTTGCTGCTATTTCTATTGGCAATCCCAATTCAACCGCTGTTGCAGCCGCGCAAAGAGAATTATAAACAGTGAATTTACCGCCGGTGTTTACCTTTATGTGACAAATATCCTTATCACTTACAAATTCATAATCCACGCCTGTAGGCTTATACTGTACAGCCTTTGCACTGTAGGTAGAATTATCATTTGCGGAGTATGTTACCACCTTACAGTTTAACTCATTTATTATTTCGGCAGCATACTCATCATCACTGTTTATAACTGCTGTTTTGCACATTTTAAAAAGCTTTTTCTTAGCTGCAAGATAGTTTTCCATTGTCTTGTGATAATCCAAATGGTCTTGAGTGAGATTTGTAAACATCGCAACCTCAAAATCAAGGTTATATACCCTACACTGGTCTAATGCGTGTGAGGAAACCTCCATTATTACATAAGTGCAGCCCTTTGCTTTCATAAGAGCAAAAAGAGAATTAAGGTCATAAGCGTTAGGTGTGGTGTTCTCGGTAGCAATTACTTCATCGCAAATCATATTCTGTATCGTGCCTATAAGACCGACCTTATACCCTGCTGATTCTAAAATCTTTTTTAACATATAGGTTACAGAGGTTTTACCGTTAGTACCTGTAACACCTATCAGTTTAAGACTGTCTGCAGGATTACCAAACCACTTAGCACATATATCAGCATAAGCGGCATGGGTGTCTTCTACTATGATTTGGTTTTCTACACCCAAATCGTATTCAGCAATTATAACCGCTGCACCATTTTTTAAAGCGGAAGCCGCAAATTTATGACCGTCGCTTGCAAACCCTTTGATGCATACGAATATATAACCATCCTTTACCGCTCTTGAATCGCAGGTAACGCCTGTGATTTCAGTATTAGCTAATTCCCCGATACATTCAATTAAATTTTTAAGTTTCATTAAAATCACCATATTTTGCCAAGACACAAACCGCAATTAAAAATCACTGATACGACAATTTTTATATTGCTTGTGTTTTGATTGCCGTACAAACGGCGAAAACACGTGCCTTTATATTTTTTAGCGCGATTTTTCACGTTATCGCCTTTATCCGTCTACTGCAGTTTCGTCCCTGAAGTATACAGTAACGATAGTGCCTGCATTAACAGTTTGACCCGCCTCAATGCTCTGATTATAAGATTTTAAACCGCTTGAGCTTGTGTTACCTGAAAATTCTATATTGATTCCGGCAATTGCTGCTGCCCTATTCGCTTCCGTAGCTGTAAGTCCTATCATATTAGGCACTGTTACGGTTTTATCTCCCGTTTCCTCGGTATAAAGAATAACTACACCACCTCTGAGTACCTGATTACCGGCTTCGGGCAACTGGCGAATAACAGTATCTCCCGAACCTACAACCTGATACTGAAGCTTAGCATTGCTTATCTTCTGCTTTGCTACGTCAAGAGCAGAGCCTGCAATTTCAGGTACGCTTATAGTAAGATTTTTAAGTTCTTCCTCGCTATAGCTTGCTTCATATCCGAGATAAGGTAAAACATCACTCATAATTTTTGAGTTTACGGGAGCTGAGATTATACCGCCGTAGTATTTATCACCCTTAGGCTCATCAAGCATTACAAGAACAGCTATTTCAGGATCATCTATCGGAGCCACCGTCACGCAAGAACCTATATAAAGGTAATGATCACCCGTTGCCTGAATTTTGGATACCTTTTGCGACGTACCTGTTTTTGCACCTATATTATATCCCGAAACCAATGCGTTTTTAGCGCCGTTTTCTGATACGAACTCCATAAGCTCTCTCATGGTAGAAGAAGTGGCTGCTGAAATAACCTGACGCTTATATCCCTCGCTTGCGGATTTTATAACCTTTCCGTTTTTATCTAACATTTTATAAACCAAATGCGGTTGAACAAGATAACCGCCGTTAACGCATGCAGAAACTGCAGTTATAAGCTGCATAGGCGTTACGTTAAAGGTTTGACCAAATGATGATGATGAAAGCTCTACGGGACCCATATTCTCTTCCTTATGGTAGGTAGAAGTTGCTTCGCCAGGTAAATCGATTCCGGTTTTTTCACCAAAACCGAAAGCTTGGAAATATTTTGAAAAAGAGCTTACTCCCACAAGCTGACCAATCGTAATAAAAGCAGGGTTACAGGAATTAGAAATTGCCTGTTCCAGACTTTGTGAGCCATGTCCCGAGGTTTTGTGGCAATTATAATGCTGTCCCGCAACTGTAGTATGACCGTTGCAGAAAAAAGTATTATTTTTGTTTATAAGGTTTTCTTCAAGAGCTGCCGCTGCCGTAATCACCTTAAAAACAGAGCCCGGCTCATAAGTGTCGGAGACTGCCTTATTTCTCCACTGTCGGTTTAAAAGCTCGGTGTTAAGGGCTTTTCTTTCTTCTTCATTAGTAACCTCATCCACTTTCTGCTGATCTGCGGTAGACAATGTGAACGGATCATTAGGATTAAAGTCGCCTTTTACTGCCATAGCAAGAATTGCACCGGTTTTAACATTCATTACTACAGCGGCACCACGTTCTGCTATTTGATTTTCGGCTATTGCCATATCAAGATATTTTTCGGCAGTGTACTGTATATAAGAATCAAGGGTCAGCACAAGATCATTACCCTTTATCGCGTCCTCTACCCTCTCATACGTGAGCGGCATATCAGTGCCGGCTGCATTTTTTGCTGCTACCACACGTCCTGGAATACCAGTAAGCTCGTTATCATAATAGCTTTCTATCCCTGCAAGACCTTGGTCATCAGAACCCACAAAGCCCAATACAACCGACGCCAAACTATCGTTAGGATAATATCTTTTAGTGGTCTCATCAAGACCTACATATTTTACAAGCTGTAAGTCTTCATATTTTTTATCTGCTAAGAATTCTCTTACCTTATCGGCAACCGGTTTGTCGATTTTTTTCTTGACTATTACATAATAGGATTTCTTTGCGGTATCCTCATAAACCTTATCATAATCAACTTCAAGAATAGTGCTTAAATTTTCAGCAATTGTTTTTCGTACCGTCTCTTTTTCATCGGCATCTTCCAACTTATTGATACCGTTAGGGGTTATGTAAACCGTCCAAGCGTTCGAGCTTGTTGCAAGCTTTCGCATATTACGGTCATATATGTCCCCTCTGGGAGCTGTGATAAGGCTGTCATAAAGCTGTTGCTCAGAAGCGTCATTCTGATATTTTTCGCCGTTGATTATCATAATGTTGACAAGGCGATAGCCCGATACACCTGACAGGGCAATAATAATAACCAGCATTACAACTGCTATACGGGTAATCATCATTTTTCCCGGTTTTGATGCCATTCACGCTTCCTCCTAACTCAAAAATTCTATACTTATATACCCGACTACGAGAGTCGAAAAAATCAACTCTCGTAGTCTTGTTACTTAATAATTATATTGATTTTGAGTGCCTCTTTATTACTACTCACTTACAAAACTGCCGTCGATGGTTTTTGCGGCATTTTTATCATTAACTCTTATATAAGTTACATTTTCCTTATCGGGCTTTTTCATACCAAGCTCTACGGCTTCAAGCTCCAAATTAGAATAAGAGATTCTTCTCTGCATTTCCACTTCAAGACATACCATTTCGCTGTCAAGCTCGGCAATAGCAGCCTTGACATTATTAATTTCGTCATTTACTTCGTTTATCTGAAGTCTTAAAGCGATATTTCCGCAAAGACCTGCCAACACAAAAATAGCACACATAAGAAGAGATACAGGAGCAGAAAGACTTTTTGTTGCAGCTGCTCTGCGTTTTTTAGTCTTGGAGGCAACTTTAGGCATTACTACGATATTATCTTTTTTCTCAGGCACTGCATCGGTTTTAGGCATAAACATTTCAAAGTCGTAAGCAAGACTTTCGTTGTAATACTTCAAGTTATCCATTTTGCTCTCCTTTATATTAAATAGTCAGTTTCTTATTATTACCCTTAATTTCGCACTTCTGCTGCGGGGATTTTCGCTTAGCTCTTCCTTAGTAGGTTCTATCGGCTTTCTGGTTAACAGCCTACCCTTAGGTGTTTTACCGCAAACACAAACGGGGAAATCCGGAGGACAGGTGCAACCTGTACAATATTCTTTGAATTTTTGTTTTACCATTCTGTCCTCAAGCGAATGGAAGGTTATTATTGCCAAAACACCGTCGGTGTTTAACATATTAAAGCATTTATCTAGCGCTGTTTCTAAAGCATCTAGTTCGCCGTTAACGGCAATTCTTAAAGCTTGAAAACATTTTCTTGCAGGGTGACCGTCACGTCTAACCTTAGCAGGCACTGCAGAAGAAATTATCTCGGCCAGCTCTAAAGTGGTTTCAATTTCCTTTACCTTTCTTGCTGCTACTATTTTTGCAGCTATTCTCTGGCTGAATTTTTCTTCACCAAAGCGATAAAAGATATCGCTCAATTCCTTTTCGGTAAAATTATTGACAACATCGGCAGCACTTAATCCGCTTTTGCTCATTCGCATATCAAGGAGTGCATCCTTGTGGTATGAAAAACCACGTTCGGCAGTATCAAGCTGGTAAGAGGAAACTCCTAAATCAAGAAGTATTCCGTCTACCTTTTCTACTCCCTGCTCCGCTAAAACCTCTTTCATATCGCTGAAATTCGTATTAATAACCTTTGCAGACAATCCGCTTAATCTTTCGGTTGCTACCTTTACTGCATCGGGATCACGGTCAAGAGCATAAAGTATTCCGTTAATTAATTTCTTCGCTATTTCCGACGAATGTCCTGCACCGCCGGCAGTGCCGTCAACATAAATACCGTTCGGCTTAATATTAAGTGCTTCTATAGTTTCGTTAAGCAGCACCGATTTGTGTTTAAATTCCATAATTAAAAGTTAAGCTCTTCCATAACAGCAGAAATTGATTCAAGAGTATTCTGCTCGTTCTCATTGCTCCAAAGTGAAGTATCCCATATTTCAAGATTAGTATCCATACCTATAATATGTACCTCACTGTCAAATCCGGCATACTCTCTCAGTGTTGGAGGAACCAAAATTCTGCCCTGCGCATCAAACTCAACTTTAAATGCACCATCATATAGAAAGCGTTTAACTGTGCTTGATTTAGTTCCGGGAAGTGTGCCTATTTTTTCGACCAGCTTGCTCCACTCTTCAGCAGAGTAAACACAAAGGCAACGCTTACCGTAAATACCGCGACTTATGATAAAGCTCTCGCCCAACTCATCTCTGAAGGCAGACGGAATGAAAACCCTGCCCTTTTTATCAATTTTATGATCGAAACCACCGAAAAGCATGGATTTTCACCTCCAATTCCACCACTTCAATACACTTTAATGGTTTTTAGCTACACTTTTCACCACTTATTTAGTATTATAAGGGTAGTTTGCATAAAAATCAAGTATTTTTTTAAAAAAATTAAAAAGCCTGCATACAAACCCAAAAAACAGGCTTGTATACAGGCTCTTTCGCCATTTTACATTATTAAATTATTTAATTTTCACAGTACCGTTTTCATCGGTGAAAGTGATAAGCTCTTCATTGTTATTACAGATACTGCTTTTTTCCATATCAACTGCAATCTGTGTCTTTTTAATATCATCACCTATTACCTTAAATTCAAGTGTTATAAGCTTACCATCACCTTTAATGTCTTCATTTTCAATACAGTTTACACCTACTTGACCTGCTTTTTCAAAAGCCATATAATCGCTGAACAAATCGCCCTGATCATAACCGACATATTCAAGAACTTCCGAATCAAATTTAAAAACAATATTCCACGCTAATATACCTGGGTTACCGCTTATCTCAACCGGAATCTTAACACTTTCCCCTACTTTTGCTTTTGCCGAACCTATAGAGATCACTGTACCTGATTTATTACTTTTGGCACAGCCTGTGACTCCGAGGCAGAAAAGCAAAGTAATAGATAATACTATACAAATCAATCTTTTTTTCATTTTTATTTCCTCTTTTCGTGTTTTAACAAAAACAACCAAAATAATTAATACTATTACACATATAATATATTACCGCATATCAGTTTGTCAAGAAATTAGTTACTTGACAAGCGTAGCAAAAAAATATATAATACATTTTGTATGTATTTTACTATCCCCTATTGGATTTAAAAAATATTTGAAGGCAGGTAATTTTCATGGCTAAAACTATCAAAATCACCGACGACGGTCTTAAAAAGCTTAAAGAGGAGCTTGAAACCCTTAAAACCGAGGGGCGCGCAGACATTGCAGAAAAAATTAAGGTAGCACGCGGCTACGGCGACCTTTCAGAAAACAGCGAATATGATGAAGCCAAAAACGAGCAGGCTAAAATTGAAGCACGTATTGTTGAAATTGAAGCTATGCTTAAAAACGTTGAAATTATTGAAGATGTAAAAGGCAAAGCTAAAACTGTTGTTATCGGCGTTAAAGTTAAGGTCCTGGATGTTGAATACGGCGATGAGTCTGAATACCGCGTAGTGGGCTCTACCGAAGCGGATCCCCGTGCAGGCAAAATTTCCGATGAATCCCCCGTCGGTAAGGCTCTTCTCGGCAAAAAGATCGGTGACGAGGTTATCGTAGAAGCACCGGGTGGCGAATTCAAAATTAAAATAATTGAAATTTCAAAATAATTTTCTTTGAAGGATTTGAAAAACTATGGCAGAAAATAATGTAAAGCCTGTTGAAACTCAACAGGAGCTTAACGAAATATTAAGACTCAGACGTGAAAAGCTGACAGCTATGAAGGAAGCAGGCAATGACCCCTTTACCATTACAAAGTATGACTTTGATAACGACTCAGCTAACATTAAAGCAAACTATGATGAGCTTGAAGGCAAAACCGTTAGTATTGCGGGCAGAATTTTAGCTCGCAGAATTATGGGTAAAGCAAGCTTCGTGGGCCTTAGTGACTGTAGTGGTAAAATTCAGCTTTACGTTCGCCGCGATGATGTTGGCGAGGATGTTTATGCCGCTTTCAAAAAGTGGGATATTGGCGATATTGTTGGTGTTGAGGGTACTGTTTTCAAAACTCAGACAGGTGAAATTTCCGTACACGCTACTGCTATTAAGTTGCTTTCTAAATCCCTTATTCCCCTGCCCGAAAAGTTCCACGGTCTTACCAATAACGATTTACGCTTCCGTCAGAGATATGTGGATTTAATTATGAATCCCAATGTTAAAAATAACTTTATAATTCGTTCAAAATTTATTAAGTTTATGCGCAAATATCTTGATGATATGAATTATATCGAAGTTGAAACCCCTGTACTTAATACAATTGTCGGCGGCGCTGCTGCCCGTCCTTTCGTTACTCATCATAATACCCTTAATATACCTATGTATATGAGAATTGCTACTGAGCTTCCCTTAAAGCGTCTTATTGTTGGCGGTATGGACAGAGTTTACGAAATCGGAAGAATTTTCAGAAACGAGGGTATGGACCCCAAGCACAACCCCGAATTCACAACCGTTGAATTATATCAAGCTTATGCAGATTTCCACGATATGATGGATATTGCCGAGGGCATAATCTCAGGTGCTGCAAAGGAAATTCACGGTACTTATGAGGTCGAATGGTTGGGCGAAAAAATCGACCTTACACCAGGCTGGCGCAGACTTACAATGGTTGATGCCGTTAAAGAGTATGTCGGTATTGATTTCGGCGCTATTACCGATGATGACGAGGCTGTTGCCGCCGCTGCTGCTATCGGTGTTGAGCTTTCAGAAACCGCAGATAAAACTTGGGGTAATGCACTTTACGCTTGCTTTGACCAAAGAGTTGAAGAAAAGCTCATTCAGCCTACATTTATTACAATGTATCCTGTTGAGGTGTCCCCTCTTACAAAGGCTTCCCCTGAAGACCCCCGCCTCACTGAAAGATTTGAGCTTTTCATTTGCCACAGTGAATTGGCAAATGCATATTCCGAGCTTAACGACCCAATTGTTCAGCGCGAGCGCTTTATGAAGCAGTTAGAGCTTCGTGACCGTGGCGACGATGAGGCAGAAATGCTTGATGAGGATTTCCTCACCGCTATGGAATACGGTATGCCCCCAACAGGAGGTATGGGTATCGGTATCGACCGAGCTGTAATGCTCCTCACCAATTCCGATACAATAAGAGAAGTAATCCTCTTCCCCACAATGAAACCTTTGGACTGAGAAAACCGCATAAACACTGTGTTTTTCGAGGTTTTGAACCGCTAAAATCGTAAGCAATAAGCCAAACTTAAGCCAATGCATATTTTTGTGCAAAAAATGACGGTTTTAAGTGGGCAAGGCAAGAGTAAAAGTTCCAAAAATTATAAGCCATTTACACTTGAAACCGAGTGCAAATGGCTTAATTTTTATAATAAAAAACACTCTGCTGTTACGGGTCGTACTCTTAAGGACAGTACAACACGACACAAAAACACCCGTAGTTTTTTTAAAAACTATGGGTGTTTTTAATATTCTCTTTCTTTGTTAGTCAAGTTGTGCTATAATACAACTAACCGATAAATAAGAATTTGACAAAGGAGATAAATTATGCTAATTTTGATGTTGATAACCGCAATTTTAACTGTTGCGGAAGTATTCTTCTATAAGAAAAATAATAAGTTGGGGTGGATTATACCAATTATAACAGGCATCTATTTGGTTTATTCGGCTTACAATGTTATAAAGTTTCAAGATTTAACTTACATTGATATGTTGCCGTCGCTCATATTCTTCGTACCCGCCACTGTAGCATTTATGGTGTGCAAGACAGTTATTAAAAAGTGACAAATAAGAATTTGACGAGGAGATTTTATTATGAAAAAATTGACTGCATTATTTTTAGCATTTTTATTTGTATTGATGTTAACTGCCTGCAATAATCAGAAGCAAGAGCAACTTATTGTGTATTCATTTTATGGAGAAAATGAGTGCTTTGAAATTTCAAATGGCACCATAGTTTTGTCAGATTCTGAAGATGTGTTTTATGGCGGTAATTTACAGGTCAATCAACCTGAGGCTATTCAAAATATAACTTCGTATAAGGCGACGTTTTACACTATGATAGATGGTCAGCAAGAAACCATACTTATTGATGAATTACATAATATTTCATCAACGGAGTTATTAGGTGTTGACTTGGGTAAAAAGGTTAGCAATAATCCCGAAATAAGTAATCAGTTCAAGAACATTGAAGAGGCAAACGGAAAATTCTGGTGCGAGCTGAAAGTAACAGACACAGAAGGCATTAACAATAGTTATAAGATTGAGTTGAACTTGATTAAGATTTCATAACAAATATTTCTATATGTCGTGCCAATTCCAATTTATCGAATAGGTGATATTTGTTTAGAAAAGGGTTTTAGGTTCTCCTAACAAGTGACATTTGGGCGCCTAAATGTCCTGCTTGTTATGGTATGAGACAAATATTAAACGGATGTGTAGAAATTCTACGCATCCGTTTTACTATCTCAAAAAATTTTAATAGTGATATTGTGAGACAGGTCTCACAGTGATATTTTTGATAAATCAAAAGTTATATTAAAACCTTACGGTTTTAGTGATATTTTATTCGCCAATAAACTGCCGAAGGCAATAGCACTCGGCGGTAGCCGAATATAACTGCAAAGCAATAGAACTCGCCGCAAGGCGAATAAAACTGGCGTTGTATCCTTACGGGTACAACGCCTAATCAAGGTTTATTTTTTTGTATCGAATTTAATTATTTTGAAGCTTTTTTATCACTGTAGTAGTAATAATTTTTCTTACGGCTTAAATCTCTGTGCTTATAATCGGTTTGGTTGATTACGGCACCTAATATGTTGCAACCGCTCTTAATAAGCTGTTCTTTAACGGCAAGTGATTCACGCAGCTTAGCTTTTCCGGGAGAGACTACCAAAATAGCGCCGTCACAGTTGGCGGAAATAACCGCAGCATCAATTACAGGTGTAAGCGGAGGAGAGTCGATGATTATATAATCGTATATCTCTTTAAACTCCTCTAACAGTTTACTGAATTTTTTAGAGCTTAAAAGCTCAACTGGATTAGGCGGGAAATGACCGCTGAAAATAATATCAAATTCAGGCAGTTGGGTATTGTAAAGCACTTGTTCAACTGTAGCCTGATCAGAAAGCAATTCAGAAAGCCCTAAAATGTTCTGCGCTTTCAAGCTACGTCTTAAAACTACAGATTTGCGCATATCGGCATCAATCATAAGGGTTTTTTTGCCGATTTCAGCAAGGCTTTTTGAAAGTTCAGCCGAAACGGTGCTCTTACCTTCATTTTCAAAGGAGGAGGTTATTACGATAGTTTTAATATCCGAACCGCAGAAAAGAAGATTTGAACGAAGTGTTTTAAAAGCTTCAACTGTGGCAAAATTGCTTTTTATAGAGGCAGGGTGAAAGTTTACTTTGCCTGCCGAAGCGTAAGATTTCAAATATTCTGAGTTTAAATTTTCGATATCCATTTGAAAGACCTTTCAGTAATTTTATAATTTTTGCAAATCCGATTTTATCGGTTTATCGAGAGACTTTTCCGCGTTTTGACATTCTATGGTCATTATAGGGGATTGTTGTCAGAACACTAATTCCGAGAATTTTTTCAACATCATCGGAGGAGGTGATCTTGTTATCTGTCAGCATAATTAAAAACGCAAGGGCTGTTGCAAGAATGATACCGGCAATAAGACCTTTAAAGGCGTCGGCTGAAACATTGGGGGAGGTGGGGTTTTTAGCCAAGCTTCCGTTACGGATAATCTTCACATGGTCAAGGCCCAAAATTTCGGGAAGCTTTTCTTCTGAAATGCGACAGATGCTGTCGGCAATTTTTTTGGAATCCTTCGCATTTGGGGAAGTCACCTTAATTTCAATTATACGTGTGCTTTCAGGTGCTTTAATATCAAGAAAACTCTGTAAGGTTTCGCAAGAGTATTTGTTATTAAGCTCCTCGGCAACCTCGCTAAGAATAACCTCGTCACTTAATATTTCTTTAAAGTCATTAGTAAGATAGGTGGAAATATTAAAATCAGTTGAAGTAATCTGATTAGATGACGAAACTTTATTTATAATATAGAGTTTAGCGGTTGAGGTATACATAGGGGTAACTATAAAAGCTGAATAAATTACCGTAAGAACAAAGCAAACAACTATTAGTGATACAAGTATCCGCCAATGTCTTAAAGCAGTTGTAAACAGTCCGTTTAATGTAATTGTTTTTTGTGTTGTATTATTAGCATTATTATTTGACATTTTTTTCTCCGTGAACAATTAAAAATATTTTGACAAATTATTTCAAATAATTCTATCACATATTTTTCTAATATTCAAGTGGAAAAATATATTTTTTGACATTTTTATGTTAAAAATATAACAGCTTTGCAGTACTTGAAAAAAATAAATTAGTGTAGTATTATATAAAATATATAATCACTCTATTCAAAGGAGTAAGTTATGGAAAAAAGGGAAAGAATTTTAAGACCGGTGGGTTTAGCCCGTGGCGGAGCAATTTTGCCGCATTTAAAAACTTCTTCCGAGCTAGAAACGGTAATTATGCCTGCACCTGATGTGGTGAGCATACCGTTACAGCAACATATAGGTACACCTGCAAAGCCTGTTGTAAAAAAAGGCGATAAGGTTTTTGTGGGCACTCTTATTGCAGAAGCAGGGGGTTATGTAAGTGCATCGGTGCATTCAAGCGTTTCAGGAACTGTAAAGGACATTTCCTTTTTAAATGGCAACGGTGAATGTGTTGTAATAGAGTCGGACGGACTTATGGAAAAAGATCCCGATTTAAAACCGTTCAGTGTTAAAAAAGCTGAAGATGTAGCAAAGGCAGCTGAGCTTTGCGGATTAGTAGGTCTAGGCGGAGCGGGCTTCCCTGCAAAAGTAAAGTTAACTATTAAAGAAGAAATTAACATTGATACCCTTATTATAAATGCAGCTGAATGTGAGCCTTATATCACCAGCGATTATCGTGAGTGTATAGAGAGTTATGACGATGTTATCGGTGGTGTTTATCTTTTAAAGGAGCTTCTAAATATCCCTAAGGTTGTCATTTGTGTTGAAAGTAATAAAAAGAAAGCTATTGAGAAGCTTTATGAAATGGCTGCCGATAAGCGCGACAGTGATGATAGCGTAAAGCTTATGCGCCTTCCTACAAAATACCCTCAGGGAGCAGAAAAGGTGCTTATATATTCTGCTACAGGCAGAAAGGTGCCTTTAGGAAAACTACCAAGTGACGTAGGTTGTATTGTAATGAATATTACAAGTGTTGCTACTCTTTACAGATTTATAACTACAGGTATGCCGCTTGTAGCTAAAAGAGTTACTGTAGACGGTAATGCTGTAGCAGAGCCTAAAAACGTAATAGTGCCTATAGGTACTTCTATAAAAGCGCTACTGGAATTTGTTGGCGGTGTTGATCCTGAAGCTGATGAGATTATTATGGGCGGCCCTATGATGGGTATTGATGTGTTCAATGAAAACGCAGTGGTTGAGAAGCGTAATAACGCAATAACTGTTATGAAATCGGGAAATAAAAAGGAAATTACAACCGCTTGTATCCGTTGCGGACGGTGTGCCAGAACTTGCCCTATGAATTTGTATCCGGCATCTGTTGATGCAGCACTCAGGCACAGCGGGAATGCGGTACTTAAAAAGCTTAATGTTGATTACTGTATGGAATGCGGCAGCTGTGCTTATGTTTGTCCGGCTAAAAGACCGCTTACGCAAACAATGCGTCTGGCAAAGGCGAATTTAAGAAAGGAGGCAAACAAATGAAAAATATTTTGAATGTTACCTCCTCACCACATATTAAACATACTGATACTACAAACGGAATAATGCTCGATGTTATAATTGCTTTGCTTCCTGCCTGTGTTTTTGGGTGCATACTTTTTGGTTTTAAAGCCCTTGCTATTTTAGTGACCTGTGTGGCTACTGCGGTTTTATGCGAGTTTTTGTGGAATTTAATACTTAAAAAGCCTAATACTATAGGCGACCTTTCGGCAGTAGTTACGGGACTGTTGCTTGGAATGAACCTCAGCTCTGAATTGCCTGTCTGGATGGCGGCAATAGGCAGTGCGGTGGCAATAATCGTAGTTAAGCAGATGTTCGGCGGAATAGGCTGCAATTTTGCAAACCCTGCCATTGCAGCAAGAATAGTTTTGTTGGTTTCTTTTCCAGGAGCTATGACCCGTTTTGCAGAGCCCGTTTCAGATACGGTTACTTCGGCTACACCACTTGCAAATCTTGGTGAAACGGTTGCTGAAAGCTTAACACCGCTTACACTCAAAAATCTGTTTTTTGGCATGCATAGCGGCTGCATAGGGGAAACTTCTGCATTTTTACTCATTGTAGGTGGGCTTTATCTTGTGATGCGCCGTATAATTTCGGTTGAAATCCCTTTGAGCTTTATAGGAACGGTAGCGTTGTTCTCACTCATCAGTGGCGGCAGTCTATCCATTGCTGTTTTCGGCGGCGGTTTAATGCTTGGTGCTATCTTTATGGCTACCGATTATACTACTACACCTGTTACTAGGTTGGGCAAGCTTATATTCGGTATCGGCTGCGGTGTTATTACCTTTGTTATAAGAAAATTCGCCGCTTCGCCAGAGGGCGTTTCTTACGCTATTTTGCTTATGAATATTTTAACACCCCATATTAACCGTTTCACTCTTAAAAAGCCCTTCGGTCTTGTAAAGCCTCAAAAGGAGGTTAAGGCTGATGAATAAAATTATAGAGCTTTTCAAGGCTAATAAAAATGATATTATAAAGCCTGTTGCGGTATTGTTGGTTATTTGTATAGTAATACCTTTAGCTTTGGCAGTTACAAATAAGGTGACAGAAAAAAGAATAGACCAGCTCGTCAGAAAAAATGAAAAAGAAACTATGAATCGGCTTATAAAGGCTGATGAGTTCGTTAGCGAAACCTATTCCAAAGACAATATAAGCTTTAAATATAACATAGCCAAAAAAGACGGCGAAATAAAAGGATATATATTTATTACCGCTGCTAAAGGCTACGGCGGAGATGTTACCGTTATGACCGCTGTCGGAACTAACGGGAATATTTCCAAAATTGCTGTAACCGATGCTTCGGGTGAAACTCCTGGCTTAGGTCAGAATGTGACTAAGGCTAAGTTTTATGAGCAGTACAAAGAAAAAAGCAACGGTGTAACGGTTGTTAAAAACGGTTCAGGCGGTAAAAATACGGTAGATGCCGTAACAGGTGCAACCATAAGCTCAAAAGCTGTTAATACCGCTGTAAGAGAAGCTCTTGAAAATTATGAGCTTATAAGTAAGTATACCGAAAGCGAGGTGGTGGCAGAATGAAGAATAAATACTTGAGTGTTTTTACCAATGGTCTTATTAAGGAAAATCCTGTTTTAAGACTTGTTTTAGGCACCTGCCCCACACTTGCAGTTACCACTGCCGCCATAAACGGTATAGGTATGGGTGTATCTGCTACAGTTGTACTGGTTTGTTCCAATCTGGTTATTTCCTTGCTTAGAAACATTATCCCCGATAAAGTGCGTATCCCTGCGTACATAACTATTATAGCCGGATTTGTAAGCGTAGTGCAGATGTTTGTAAAGGCTTTTTTGCCTGATATTGATAAGTCTCTGGGCATATTCCTTCCGCTTATAGTTGTCAACTGCATTATTTTGGCAAGAGCAGAAATGTTTGCATCTAAAAATCCCCCCGTTGTAAGTATTTTGGACGGTCTGGGAATGGGTATAGGCTTTACGGCAGTGCTTACCCTTATGGGTGCAATACGTGAGCTTTTAGGTGCAGGAACTCTGTTTTCTTTACCTATTACAGCAGAGCTTATTGATCCTATGGTAGTTTTTCTGCTCCCTCCCGGAGGATTTTTCGTTTTCGGTATGCTGGTTGCCGTATCTAATGCCGTGGCTAAGAAAAACGGCAAAAAGCCAGTAGAACACTTAGGCTGTGCAAACTGCCCTTCAAGAGGTATGTGCGGAAAGATAGCTTGCGAAGAAAAGGAGGAGACTGTAAATGAATAGTACCACAACTATTTTTTCAATTATACTTGCAGGACTCCTCACAAATAATATGGTGCTATCTAAGTTTTTGGGTATATGCCCGTTTTTAGGTGTTTCCAAAAAATCGGGCACTGCCTTTTCTATGAGTGTTGCCGTAACTCTTGTTATGGTGGTTTCGACTGCTGTAACATGGCCGATTTATCATTACATTTTAGCTCCCAAGTTTATTTATCTTGAGACTATTGTGTTTATTTTGGTGATTGCGGCTATAGTTCAGCTTATAGAAATTTTTCTCAAAAAATTTATAAAGCCCGTTTATAACGCTTTGGGTATTTATTTGCCCCTTATCACTACTAACTGCGCGGTATTAGGTATTACTATGCTTAATATCACAAATGAGCTTAACTTTATTAAATCCATTGTTAATGCTTTGGCAGCAGGTCTTGGATTTATGCTTGCAATGCTTCTGTTTGCAGGAGTAAGAGAGCGTATGGAAACTGCAGATGTCCCCGAATTTTTAAAGGGGCTTCCCATAACACTCGTAGCAGCGGCATTGGTTTCCCTTTCATTCCTTGGCTTTGCCGGAATAGGAGGTTAAGCTATGGATATTTTAATACCTGTAATTATAGTCGCAGTTATAGGATTTATTGCTGCTGTCGGCTTATCCTTGGCATCGAAGTTTATGGCTGTTCCTGTGGATGAAACTCAGGAACGGCTGCGTGAGGTTTTACCCGGTGCCAATTGCGGAGCCTGCGGTTATTCGGGTTGTGACGGTTTTGCCGCCGCTCTCGCAAAGGGTGAAGCAGAAGCTAACCGCTGTACTGTCGGCGGTAATTCTACAGCGAAGGCAATTTCCGAAATATTGGGAATTGAAGTTAAAGTAGAGCCTAAGGTGGCTTTTATTGCTTGCAATGGCAATAGAGAAATTACCAAGCTGAAATATAGCTATGGCGGTTTAAAAAGCTGTTCTGCGGCATCTGTTTTGCACTCAGGTCCACTGGAATGTAAATTTGGTTGCCTTGGTTTCGGCGACTGTGCAAATGCTTGTGTGTTCGGCGCTATCACGGTTGAAAATGGCAAGCCTATAGTTTGTGAGGAGCTGTGCGTCGGTTGCGGAAGCTGTGTTACAGCTTGTCCAAAAGGAACTATATTGCTAGTTCCAAAAGAACACAAAACCCTTATAGCTTGCTCTAATAAGCTTAAGGGGGCGGCTGTTGTTAAGGCTTGCAATGTCTCCTGTATTGCCTGCGGAATGTGTGAGAAGCAGTGCGAAGTGGGTGCACTTAAAATCGTTGACAATCTTCCTGTTATAGACCAAAGAATTTGCAACGGCTGCGGAAAATGTAAGGAAGTGTGCAAAAGGGGCGCACTTATTTAAACTGATTTAAAATTTTGTATTTTTATTTGCATTACCCAAGGAGCTGTCACACTAAAGGGAATTTGCACAATCCATGCCTCCTTCTGACGAGGAAGGTGGCAACAGCTACGCTGATTTGTGTATTTAAACCTTAGTGAGGCGGTTCCTTTTTATATTCATAACGATTGAAAATGAGGCAATAATTTTCTTTTACAAAAATAATTAAAATATTAATAAAATATCTTTATTTTTAGAAGTATTTGTGTTATAATCTATTATGTATATTTATGCTTGTGAGGTGAATCTCTGTGATAAGAAAAATATTAAGCGTTATTATAATTATTATTCTTGTGTTAAGTCTTAGCGGTTGTGATTTTTATACTGCCGATACAGCGGAGCTGTTAAGTCCACCTGCGCTTTCGGGTGAGCTTTCTCCTATTGCAGAGGTTCTTGAAAAAAGTGCGGGCGACCAATATACTTTAAAATACCCATCGCGAGGCAATTACCGTTCTGCTGTGGTTACCGAGGATATTGATGGTGACGGTAGCTTTGAGGCCATTGCTTTTTACAGCACGGCTGACGGTGAGACCATTACAATGCACATAAATGTTATTGATAAAGAGCAAAGCGGCTGGAAATCAGTTGCAGAGCAGAAAATAGTAGCAGGCGGTGTTGACCGTTTGGAATTCTGTGACCTTGATAATGACGGCATAAAGGAAATTTTGGTAGGATGGGAAATTTACGGTACCAGTGAAATGCAGCTTGCGGTTTACAGCGTAGGTAAAAATTCGTTGACACAGCGTTTACTGCAAAAATATACCCATTTTGTTACATGTAATCTTGATGAGGATGACCGCAATGAGATACTTATAATAAAAACTGCTACTGCCGAGCAGGTTAATTCCGCTTTGCTTTTCGCACTATCAAATGATGGTATAACTGAAATATCCTCTTGTGAGTTGGACAGTGCCGCTAAAACCGTAAGCGAGCCTTTTATAGCTAATCTTTCTACCGGAAAACCGGCAGTATATATTGACGAAATTAAGGGTGTGGGCGCTGTTACCGAGGTGCTGTTTTTCGAAAAGGAAAACCTTGTAAATCCACTTTACGATCCCGATACGAAGGAAACGCTTTCTACATTAAGATCGGCATCCTTTACCATTACGGATATTAATGAGGACGGTATTATTGAAATACCTGTTCAGGAGAATGTCCCATCGGTTACAAGGTCGGATGTTAATGAAAAACTGTATCTTACAAATTGGTGCTCATTTAATGGTGAAAAGCTTACGGTACAGATGACCACTATGATAAACGTTAACGATGCTTACTATTACACCATACCTGCAAAGTGGATGGGAAATATAGCCGTTCTCAAAGATACAGAAAATAACATTAGAGAAATTTATAAATATAATCCCGAGGATATGACGGTGGGTAACAGCCTACTTTACATTAAAGCTGTTAAGAAAAAGGATTGGGATGACGGTAAATATAAGGCGCAAAACGTTAATGAAATAATGAATAATGGTGAAACTTCCTATATTTGCCGAATATCTGAGACCGCCGCCGCTGAGGGGATTACTTTAGAGAATATAAGATCTAATTTTAAACTTGTAGAATAGGTGAAAAATATATGAAAAGGATTCTTATTGTTGAAGATGAGGCTGCAATCCGTGAGTTTGAAGCTATTAACCTTAAACGTGTAGGCTACACTGTTGAGGAGGCAGGCTCAGGAGAAGAGGCTCTTGATATTTACGATAACGATGCTTTGGGCTTTGATATAGCTTTACTTGATATTTCTATGCCCGGTATGGACGGCTTTACCCTTTGTAAAGAGCTGAGAAAACGAAGTGAAACCCTTGGTATTATAATGCTCACAGCCAGAACTCAGGAAATGGATAAAATAAGCGGATTGATGCTGGGCGCGGATGATTATATAACAAAGCCGTTCAGTCCCACGGAGCTTTTGGCACGTGTGGATTCTCTTTACAGACGGGTTGAAATGCAAAATCAAAAAATCATAGTTCAGGCGCCCGAGGACATAACCTTAGGTGATTTCACACTTAATCTACGCCGCAGAACATTACTTAAAAACGGTATTAATATTGAGCTTACTCAGGTGGAGTTCCAAATGATGGAATATTTCTTCACTAACCCTGATGTAGCATTAGACCGTACCGATATTCTAAACAGGGTATGGGGCAGCAATTATTTCGGCGAAGAAAAAATAGTAGATGTAAATATAAGAAGACTTCGTAAAAAGATAGAGGACGACCCCTCCAACCCAAAGAGACTTGCAACAGTTTGGGGAATGGGTTATAAGTGGGATACTCATACAAGCTAGCCAAAACATTTAAAGGAGAGGACAAAATTGCAGCTGGAAATTAAGTTTAAAAGCATAACTGTGAGATGGTTTTTAAATATATTTCTTATTGTAGCTATTGTAGTTTGCACAGTTGCAGTTGTTGCTTCGGCAGTATTTAGTGCGATTAATACAGAAAGAGTAGAAGATCTTGCCAGCGATTATGCTTATGAGTTTTATGCACTCACAGGTACCAACCGCGCCACCTTTAAGGATACGGCAATAAGTATTGCAGGTGAATTTGAATATAAAAACAAGGTCGAGGTTCAGGTAATAGATCGCAATGGCAGGGTTATAGTTTCTACAACGGGTTTTCCGTCATCAGAGCAGTCAATGCCAGATTATACAGAGGCAATAAATACAAAATCTACAGTAACCAAAAAAACTTCCACTGTGGATGGCGAGCCGATAATGGCATCAACCGTATTGATTTTTGACAGTGAAAATAATTACCTTGGTGCTTACAGATGGATAACCTCATTAAGCTCTGTTCAGAAAATGACCAATAATTTCATAATAATAATATCACTAATATCCCTGTTAATACTTTCTTTCAGCGCTTTTTCGGGATTATTCTTTATTAAATCCATCGTTCAACCTATTAGGGATGTAAGTAACATTGCAAGAAGAATTGCAATGGGTGATTTTGAGTCACGTATAGAAATAAACCGTAACGATGAAATAGGTGAGCTTTGTGATACTATAAATTATATGGCAGCGGAATTGAGTCAGGCAGAAAATCTTAAAAACGACTTTATTTCATCTGTATCGCATGAGTTGAGAACTCCCCTGACCGCAATAAGGGGATGGGGTGAGACGGCTAAGATGTCGCTTGGAACCGATGAAGAGCTTGTTAACCGCGGTCTTGATGTTGTGCTTTCAGAAGCCGACCGATTATCGGGACTAGTGGAAGAGCTTCTTGATTTTTCCCGTATTGAGACAGGTAGAATGACAGTGGTTTCGCAACCACTTAATATCTCGTGGTTGCTTTCGGAATCGGTTTCGATGTATGTTGAATTATCCAAAAAGCAGGGTATTGAGCTTATATATACAAAGCCACAGGAAGAATATCAGGTTTTGGGTGATACCAACCGTTTAAAACAGGTGTTTATTAATATTATAGACAATGCGGTGAAATATACCGAAAGCGGCGGTCAGGTGCTTATAAGCCAGCAGATAGAAGAGGCTTGCGTGCGAATTTCGGTCAATGACACAGGTGTGGGTATACCTGCACAGGATATTGACCGTGTTAAAGAAAAATTCTATAAGGCCAATAAAACGGTAAGAGGTTCGGGTATAGGTCTTGCTGTTGCAGATGAAATAATCAAACAGCATCAAGGACTCCTGTTTATTGAAAGCACCGAAGGGGTAGGAACCAATGTTACAATAGTTCTGCCTCTTTACGAGCCTGAGGAAGAAATTGTAGCGGAGGAAGAATTAAAGGAGCAAGAAAATGGCTAAATACACAGCGATAGGCGGTCAGGCGCTTATTGAGGGAATAATGATGAAAAGTCCCGAAAAAACCGCAATGGGTGTCCGCGTACCTGACGGTTCTATAGATATTACTTATTTCGATAGCAAAAGTCTTAAAGAAAAGTATAAAATATTAAAGCTTCCAATTCTTAGGGGTATTGTGGGCTTTGTTGAGTCTATGATACAGGGATATAAGGCTATGTTGATTTCTGCTGATAAATCGGGTCTTACCGATTTGCAGGAGGAAAACACTGATAAAGAGAACGAAAAAAAGGATAACGGAGTCCTCATAAATGTAATTATGATAATAGGTACTGTGTTGGGTGTTACTCTGTCAATAGTGCTTTTTATGCTTTTGCCGAGACTTTTTGTATCAGGACTGCAAGCGATTTTTAATACTACATTTTCGAAATTTGTCCGTTCGGGAATAGAGCAGCTATTAAAGCTTTCGGTATTTGTTCTTTATGTATACTTAGTATCCTTTATGAAAGATATAAAGCGCGTATTTATGTATCACGGTGCCGAGCATAAAACCATTTTCTGCTATGAAAAGGGCTTGGAGCTAACAGTAGAAAATGTAAGGGAGCAAAAGCGTTTCCATCCAAGATGCGGTACATCCTTTATGATACTTATGATACTTATAAGTATTATAATTTCTACCCTTGTTCAGATGATTTTTCCGAAGATTTATGATATTTACTGGCTTTGGACGGTGACAAAAATTTTGCTCGTTCCGCTTACCTGCGGCGTGGGCTTTGAGGTACTGCGTTTCTGCGGTAAATATGATAATACGGTAACACGAATTATTTCAGCACCTGGAATGTGGCTTCAAAGAATTACCACCAAAGAGCCTGAGGATTGTATGATTGAAGTTGCTATTGCGGCCTTAAAGGCTTGTGAGCCTGAAAACCCCGATGTTGACCGTAGCGTTGATAATCTTCACCAAAGTGAAGAATGAAAAGTGAGCAATTATTAATAATTAATCATTCTTGAAGAAGCAAATGTGTTATTTTTAAAATTACGAAAGGCAAAAACCGGATGACAATATTTGAGGCGTATAACTCTACAAAGAAAAAGCTTGAAGCGGCAGGTATTGAGGATAATGTTTTTGAGGCAAGAGAAATTATCAAGCACATAACAGGACTATCCTCAGCACAGATACTTGCTAATTACAATAAAAAATTAAGCGAATTCCAGCAAAATAATTTAATAGCAATTGTGCATCAAAGGGAAGTCCGTTACCCGTTGCAGTACATATTTACAAAATGGTCCTTTTACGGACGAGAATATTTTGTGGGACCTGGCGTTTTAGTGCCGAGAGCGGATACCGAAACTGTAATTGATGAGTGCAAGGAATATCTGAACGGCAAAGAAAATGCAAAAATTTTAGATCTTTGTACAGGTAGTGGCTGTATAGGAATTACATTAGCCAAGGAGTGTCCAAACTCTGTAGTTCTTATGATAGAAAAGTTCGAAGAGGCATTAAGATACGCTGAAAAGAATATAGAATTAAACCAAGCTTTTAATGCTATCGCTAAAAAGGGCGACATTTTCGAAAAATCGGGTGCCGACGGCGAATACGATTTAATAGTAAGTAATCCACCTTATATACCTGAAAATGAAATGGAAATTATTTCGCCTGAAGCAAAATTTGAACCTGTTACAGCACTCCTTGCGGCTGACGGTGGAATGGAATTTTATAAGGCAATTATCAATAATTATACTAACAGTCTTAAAAACGGCGGTATGCTTTGCTTTGAGGTTGGATTCAACCAAAGCGAACAGGTATCCGAGCTTTTAAAGAATGCAGGCTACACTGATATATCGGTAAAAAAAGACCTGAACGGCATTGAACGTTCGGTTTCGGCAATTAAAAATTAGGAAAAAGAGAGGAAATAAAAATGGCTAAAGTGCAGAATACCAAAGCTCCCGTAAGAAGGGTTGAGGACGAAGAGAAGCAAAAAGCTTTAAAAACCGCAATGGACCAAATAGAAAAGAAATTCGGTAAGGGTGCGGTAATGCGTCTCGGCGAAAATGCCTCAATGAATGTTGAATGTATAAAAACAGGCTCACTTATGCTTGATATAGCACTTGGCATAGGCGGTATTCCTAAGGGCAGAATTGTGGAAATTTACGGACCTGAGTCTTCGGGTAAAACTACCGTAGCTCTCCATTGCGTGGCAGAGGCTCAAAAAGCCGGCGGTACAGCTGCCTTTATAGACGTTGAGCATGCTCTTGACCCTGTTTATGCAAGCCATCTTGGTGTTGATATTGACAGTCTCTTGGTTTCACAACCCGATTCAGGTGAGCAGGCTTTGGAAATTGCCGAAGCGCTTGTTCGCTCAGGGGCTGTTGATATTATAGTTGTGGACTCGGTAGCGGCGCTTGTAACAAGAGCCGAAATCGACGGCGAAATGGGTGACAGCCACGTAGGTCAGTTAGCAAGACTTATGTCACAGGCTCTCCGTAAGCTTGCAGGTGCACTTTCAAAGTCAAACTGCGCCGCAATTTTCATAAATCAGTTGCGTGAGAAAATCGGTGTTATGTACGGTAACCCCGAAACCACCCCAGGCGGCCGTGCGCTTAAATTCTACGCAAGTGTACGTATTGATGTTCGCAAAGGCGATACTATCAAAGAGGGCAGCGATATTATCGGTGTTCATACAAGAGCGAAAATTGTTAAAAACAAGGTAGCTCCACCCTTTAAGACTGCTGAGTTTGATATTATGTACGGCACAGGTATTTCACACACAGGCGAAATTGTTGATGCGGGCGTGGAGTTATGCGTGCTTAAAAAGTCGGGCGCATGGTTCTATTACGGTGAAACCCGTCTTGGACAAGGCAGAGACAATGTTAAAAAGCTGTTTGAGGATAACCCCGAATTTGCGGCTGAAATTGAGGATAAAATTATGGTTGCCGTTAAAGAGGGTACTGAAATTGGTATAACTGAGCCTGAGGTTAGCGGAGACGACATTGAAATTATGCCTGAAGAGCCAACCGCACGTCCGAGAAAAACAGTTGATATTGATATAGCAGTTGACGAATAATGATTATAACTGCTTTAAAACCTGATAAAAAGCATTTAACAAGACTGATTTTTGCTGACGGCGGCGAACAGCTTTTGGATAATGATGTTTTAGCCGAAAGCTCGGTTACTGTTGGTCAGGATATAAGCGCAGAGGAGCTTAAGAAATTAAAATATGATTCCGATTTTAAAAGAGCTAAATCAAGAGCGCTATGGTATTTGGACCGAATGGATTATACCGAAAAAGCGCTTTATGAAAAGCTTTTAAAGGCAGGCTTTTCTAAAAAGGCTTCTGCTGCTGTGCTTGCCAGATTTTGCGAGTTTGGTGTTGTTGATGACCGCCGCTATGCCGAGCATATGGCAGAACGCTTCAAGGATAATAACATTTCAAAGCGTGAAGCTATGCACAAAATGCTTTTAAAGGGAGTGCCTTATGACTTGGCTAAGGAAATGCTTGAGGGCAGTGAGGCTGATGAAGAAAGCCAAATAGCCAATCTTTTAGATGGCAAATATGCCTATAAGCTCACACAGGAAAAGGGTGTAGAAAAGGTTTATGCCGCTTTGGTGCGCAAGGGCTTTTCCTACAGTGCTGTGAGAAACGCTATGAAAAAATATACTGAACAACTTGAATTTTGCGAGGAATAATAAAAATGTACAAGGTTTCAATGGTATCACTCGGTTGTCCTAAAAATCAGGTAGATGCCGAAATAATGCTAAAGCTTTTAAGCGACGGCGGACTTGAGATTACAAGTGCCGAGGCTGATGCCGATGCAATTATAATTAACACCTGCGGATTTATAGAGTCTGCTAAAGCAGAGGCTATTGAAAATATACTTGAAGCTGCCGAATATAAAAAGGACGGTAGCTGTAAGGCTTTAATAGTAACAGGCTGTCTTGCAGAACGCTATAAGGACGATGTAACCGAGGAAATTCCCGAGGTTGACGTTTGTGTGGGGATTGGCTCTAACAGTAAAATTGCTGAGATAGTAATAAATGCCATTGAGGGTAAAAAAGAAAATTCATACGGCGATAAAACCGATTTGAATTTAAACGGTGAGCGAATTTTAGGTGGATATCCGTTTAGCACATACCTCAAAGTGGCTGACGGCTGTGATAACTGCTGTACCTATTGCGCTATACCCAAGATTAGGGGCAGAATGAGAAGCCGAACTATTGAGGACTGTGTAAACGAGGCTAAAGCCTTGGCTGTAAAGGGTGTTAAGGAGCTTATAGTCGTAGCTCAGGACACCACCGCTTACGGGCAGGATATTTACGGTGAGTCAAAATTACCCGAATTACTTACCGAGCTTTGTAAAATAGAGGGACTTCATTGGATTAGAACGCTTTATACTTATCCCGACCGTATTACAGATGAGCTTTTAGATGTAATTGCAAAGGAAGAAAAGCTTGTAAAATATCTTGATATACCCATTCAGCACGTAAATGGTGAGATTTTAAAGAAAATGAACCGCAAAGGCGATAAGCAAAGCTTATCTGCGCTTATTGATAAAATAAGAGCCAAAATTCCTGAAATCACCTTAAGAACAACCCTTATCACAGGTTTCCCTGGGGAGACAGAGAAGCAGTTCTGTGAAATGGCAGAGTTTGTAAAGGAAAAACGCTTTGATAGGCTGGGCTGTTTCCCATATTCAGCTGAAGAGGGCACGCTTGCCGCCGAGCTTGACGGTCAGATAGATGAGCAAACCAAAAACGACCGTATGGAAAACATAATGGAAATGCAAATGACCATTGCGGCCGAGAAGAACGAGGAAAAGGCAGACACCGTTACCGAGGTTATAATAGAGGGTTGGGACGATTACATTAAATGCTATTTCGGCAGAACTACTGCAGATGCTCCCGAGGTGGACGGAAAAATATTCTTTATGTCTACAAGACCGCTTAAAATAGGCGATTTTGCTAAAGTAAGAATTAATGATTGTATAGATTACGACTTGTTAGGAGAGTTAGAAGAATGAATACACCAAACAAATTAACCTTAGCCCGAATGATAGCAACCCCGATTTTTATGGCTATAATGCTTATTGATTTTAAATTTCATTATCTTATTTCTTTAGTGCTGTTTATTGCGGCATCTCTTACCGATATGATAGACGGTAAAATGGCTAGAAAATATAATATGGTAACCGATTTCGGTAAATTTATGGATCCGTTAGCTGATAAAATGCTCACAACCTCCGCTTATCTTGGATTTATGTTTATCTACGGTGGCACAAATTTCGCTTGGCATATAGTTGTTATAAACTTTATAGTTCTTTTCAGGGAATTTGCGGTTTCCTCCATTCGTTTGGTTGCGGTTACTGCAGGTGGCAAGGTTGTTGCCGCTAATATGTGGGGCAAGTGCAAAACCGTAAGTCAGATGTTAGGAATTATTTTAGCTTTGGCGGTATATGCTTTAAATGAGTTAGTTGCTGTTTCTGTCAATGTTTTCGCAGTTCTTGATATAGTAATTATCGCATTGTTCTGGCTCTCGGCTGTGCTTTGCGTTATTTCAGGCGCAATTTATATTTACGGCGGAAGACAGTATATTGCTAACGCTAAATAAAAACTGTAGGTGACAGTATTGCTTAAACAAATTATTGAAGATGTTAACGCTGTAAGGGACAGAGACCCTGCCGCGCGTAGCTTTATAGAGGTTTTACTGCTTTACCCAGGTGTTAAGGCAATAAGAATGCACAGACGTGCCCATTTTTACTATAAGCATGGGCTTATGTTTTTAGCTCGCTATGTCTCGCAGAGAGCGGCTAGGAAAACAGGTATTGAAATTCACCCCGGCGCTACAATAGGCAGACGTCTGGTTATAGACCACGGCACAGGTATCGTAATTGGTGAGACCACCGAAATTGGTGACGATGTACTGATTTATCAGGGTGTCACCTTGGGCGGTACAGGTAAGGATACAGGAAAACGACACCCTACTATCGGAAACAACGTTATGATAAGCGCAGGCGCTAAGGTTTTAGGTCCCTTTAAAATTGGGGACAATTCACGTGTTGCGGCGGGTGCGGTAGTGCTTGAAGAAGTGCCGCCAAACTCAACGGTTGTAGGTGTTCCTGCACGAGTTGTCCGTCAGGACGGTAAAAAGGTACGTCAGCCGCTTGACCAAATTCATATCCCTGACCCTGTAAAGCAGAAAATGGATGATATGGAACAAAGAATTGCTGAGCTTGAAGGCTTGATTTCCACTATAGGAGAGAATAAACAATGAAAATTTTTAACACACTAACACGAAACAAAGATGAATTTAAGCCTATTACCGAGGGTGAGGTTAAAATATATGCCTGCGGTCCTACGGTTTATAACTATATTCACATTGGTAACGCAAGACCTCTTTGCGTTTTCGATGTTTTGCGCCGTTATTTTGAGTGGCGAGGACTAAAGGTTAACTTTGTGCAGAACTTTACCGATATTGATGATAAGCTTATCAAAAAGGCTAACGAGGAGGGTATTACTGTACCCGAGGTTGCAGAAAGATATATTAAGGAATTCTGGACCGATGCCAAGGGACTTAATGTGCGTGAGGCAACCGTTCACCCAAGAGCTACCGAGAATATTGAGCAGATTCAGGGTATTATTTCTTCTCTTATGGAAAACGGTTATGCCTACGAGGCTGGCGGTGACGTTTACTACCGTGCCAAGAAATTTGACGGCTACGGAAAGCTTTCACATCAGCCTTTAGAGGATTTGGAGGCAGGTGCCCGAATTGAAACAGGAGATATTAAGGAAGACCCAATGGATTTCTGTCTTTGGAAGGGCGCAAAGCCCGGTGAGCCTTATTGGGAATCACCTTGGGGCAATGGCAGACCGGGTTGGCATATTGAATGCTCTGCAATGGCAGGCAGATATTTAGGTAAAACTATTGATATTCATTGTGGCGGTCTTGACCTTATATTCCCACACCACGAAAACGAAATTGCTCAGAGTGAGGCGGCAAACGGCTGTGATTTTGCCCATTATTGGATGCACAACGGCTTTATTAATGTTGATAATCATAAGATGTCAAAGTCTTTAAATAACTTCTTTACTGTTCGTGATGTGGCAGAGAAATACGGCTATGAGCCTATCCGTTATTTAATGATTTCTTCACAGTACAGAAGCCCGATTAACTATTCTGTTGATATTATTGAGCAGGCTAAGAATGCTATCGAGCGCCTTTATACCTGCCGTGACAATATTGATTTTGCACTTAAAAATGCACCTGAGGGCGGCGAAGTGCCTTCATTCATAGAGGAACACAAGCAAAAGTTCATTAACGCTATGGAAGATGACCTCAACACAGCAGATGCTTTAGCGGCAGTATTTGTGCTTGTGCGTGATATTAATACTGCTATTGCTAATGGCGCAGGTAAAACTACACTTGAAGCTTGTGCAGATGTATTCGACCAATTAACCTGGGTTTTAGGTCTTGTTTACAACCGCAAGACCGAAGCGCTTGACAGCGAAATTGAAGCTTTAATCGAAAAGCGTACCGAAGCTCGCAAAAGCAAAGATTTTAAAACTGCTGACGCTATTCGTGACCAGCTGAAGGAAATGGGTATTATCTTAGAGGATACACCTCAAGGCGTAAAATGGAGCAGAAGCTAATAAACCGAGAGCCTTTGGGAAAAGGCTGGTATATTCATGTTTCACCGCATCATACCTTTGGTACAGATGCGGTGGTTCTGCGTCATTTTGCAAACCCGAAGCAAAGGGACAAGCTTGTTGATTTGGGAACAGGCTGTGGAATAATTCCGTTGCTTATGCTTCGTGACGGTAAGCTTCAAGAGGCTGTTGGGGTTGACATCAGTAAAGAGGCAACTGATTTAGCTGAAATGACCGTAAAAGAGCTTGAAATTAATAATTTTAAGATTATAAACAGCGATTTAAAGGATTTAAAGGGTAAGGTAGAGTTCGGCTCTAACACTCTTGTTACTTGTAATCCGCCGTACAAAGCTCCTAACGCCGGACTTAAAAATCCCGATAATGTTGATATGGTTGCCCGCCACGAGGTTGCCTGCACATTAGAGGATATCATAGCAGTTTCTGCCAAGCTTTTGCAAACAAGCGGCAGGCTTTGTATGTGTCACCGTCCTGAGCGACTCGCAGAGCTGATGAGTCTTATGTCAAAGTATAAAATTGAGCCTAAAAGGCTTCGCCTTGTTTGTCAGCGAAAAGGCGAGGAGCCATGGCTTGTGCTTTTAGAGGGCAGACGCTGTGGCAACGCAGGACTTAGAATTGAGCCTACGCTTTATGTCGAGGAAAACGGTGAATTTTCACCTGAAATGATAGAAATTTACGGATGCTACAAGGAGGCGTATCTTTAAAATGAGTGGTAAGCTTTATGTTGTCGGTACGCCGATAGGCAACCTTGGTGATATGAGTCCACGTGCCGTTGAAACCCTTAGCAAGGTTGATTTTATTGCGGCGGAGGATACACGTGTTACTGTAAAACTACTTAACCGTTTTGGAATAAAAAAAGAAATGCTCGCTTATTATGAGCATAATAAAAATTCTAAGGGAAACCTTATTATTGAAAGAATGTTAAATGGTGAAACCTGTGCTGTTGTATCGGATGCGGGTATGCCTGCAATATCAGACCCAGGTGAAGATTTAGTCAGAAAAGCAAGGGAAGTTGGTATTGAAATTGAATCTGTACCCGGTCCGAGCGCTCTAATAACCGCTATTAGTATTTCGGGTTTCCCTTGTGGAAGATTTTGCTTTGAAGGCTTTTTATCTATGAATAAAATAAGCAGACGAAAGCATTTAGAAGACCTTAAAACTGAAAAAAGAACAATGGTCTTTTATGAAGCACCACATAAGCTGCCTGCAACCCTTAAGGATATGCTAAGCTATTTCGGTGACAGAAAAATCGTACTTGTAAGGGAGCTTACAAAAATTCACGAAACTGTGGCGCATTGGTCTCTTTCTGAGGCAGTTAAATATTACGAGGAAAATTCTGCAAAAGGCGAATTTGTGCTTATAGTTGAGGGTGCTAAAGAAACCGCAGAAGAATATACCTTAGAAGCGGCGGTAGACTTTGCAAAAAGGTTTGTAGCTGAGGGCAAATCTACCTCTGTTGCTACTAAAGAAGCCGCAGAAATAACCGGCATTAAAAAAGGCGATATATATAGAGAAATCTTAAAAGAACAGTAAGTAGACCTTTCAGTTTTGTGAGATTTTAAGGAGAAATTATGAAAGACAAGGATTTTACATTTGATTTTTATATAGGCGACGGCGGAAAAAAAGAGTCTGATAGCTTTGAAGATATTTTTTCATCCTCTTCTGTATCGGGAAGCGGTAAACAGGTGTCTTTAAACTCTTTTGCAGGTAGCGATAAAAAGAATTATAATAAAAAAAGCCACAATTTTTTTACGCAACTAAGAGATTGGTGGAAGAGACGCAAATCTTGGCAAAAGGCGTCTATGATAACAGCGGTGTCTGTGGCATTAGTTTTTTCAATAATTAGCGGTGTAATAATGTCAATGTTTGATTACAACTATAATAATATAACCGATGATCCTGAAGATTTAGGTATTGAGAATGTTATTGATAAAGATATTGTTAATATTGCTTTGTTTGGTATTGATACAAGAAATCTTAATTCGTTTAAGGGCAATTCGGACAGTATTATGATTTTAAGTCTTAACACTAATACTAAAAAGGTTAAGATTATTTCTGTAATGCGCGATAGCTTTGTTCCTATAACCTATAACGGAAAAACTACCTATTCTAAAATTAACAGCGCTTATGCTAGGGGCGGTCCTGAGCTTGCAATTAAGGTGCTTAATACCAATTTCGGTTTGGATATTTCGGAATACGCAACAGTAAATTTCTATGGTATGGTGGATATTATTGATGCAGTAGGCGGTATTGAGGCGGAGCTTACCAGAGCAGAGGTTGCAACAGCTTCACAAAATATGTATGCTCTTAACTCCTGCATTAAGGAAATAAGCGAAAATATGGGTAAAAAGGCATCTGAGCATTATATAACCAAACCAGGTGTGCATCACCTTAACGGTATTCAAGCTGTGGCGTATTCACGTATTCGTTACGTAGCGAATATTTGGGGTACTAATAACGATTATGGCAGAACCGACCGTCAGCGTTATGTTATGGAGCAGCTTTTTAATAAGGCTCTTACTTTAGAAAAATCCCAGTATATTAAACTTGCAAAATCTCTTATTCCTTGTAGTGAAACTTCACTTTCCTATACCGAAATTTTAGGCCTTGCCTTTGATATTTTACTGAAATCACCTACGTTTTCTCAGGCAAGAATGCCTCAGCAGGAATTCCTTATGCCACAGCCCAGCACAAGCGCAGGCTCGGTTGTCTATTATGATTTGGAATTTGCAAAAAAGCTTATTCACACATTTATTTATGATGATATTACGTTTGAGGATTATATAGCTGAGAACGGCATAGAAAAGAATAATTGGTATAAAGGCGGCAGTTCTTCAGGCAGAAATCCCTCAACAAGCAGTAGTTCAAGCGAGGCAGATGGTACTCCTTCAAACAATACGGATAGAAATGAATCTGAAACTTCAGATACTCCTTCTGAGGATGAATTAAATTCAAGCAATTCTTCCGATTCAGGTGAGGAGGGAACAAGCACAAAGCCATCTGAAGACGGGGACGGTACAACAAGCGAGCCATCCGACACAGACAGTGAGGACACTGCAGGCTCAGATATTTCTTCGGATACAGAAAGCAGTGAGAATTCTGAGGAATCGGATTCAGGGGAAGACATCTCTGAAAGCCAAAAACCAACAGATGGAAATAAACCGCAGAAGCCTGACGGTAATGCTCCACAGGAATAATATTTCAAATATATAATATGACAAAAACATATCTTGAATATTTTTCGGTCAACATTTGTTACAGAACTATAAAAAATCTCTCTTGTAAGCCTACAAGAGAGATTTTTTATATCTGTTGCCTAATTATTAATAAGCTTTGCCCCAATAAAGCATAGCTTTAGCTTTTTTGCCACAGCAAACACAGGTGTCGCCAAGCTCTTCCTGTTCAAAAGGAATGCAACGTGAGGTTACGCCGGCAACCTCTTTAAGCTTGTCTTCACATTCTCTGTCTCCGCACCACATAGCACGGATGAAGCCTGGCTTATTGTCTGCAATATCTTTCATTTCATCAAGGCTGTGGGCATCGTAGGTCATAACCTTTCTACGTTCAAGTGCTTTTTGGTAAAGACCGTCGTGAACTGCTTTTAAAAGCGCAGGGAGCTTAGCCTCAAGCTCATCAAGTGAAACTACTGTTTTTTCACCGTTGTCACGGCGAACAACAACACAGCAGTTATTTTCAATATCCTTAGGACCCAACTCTATACGGAGTGGAACACCCTTCATTTCATATTCGCTGAACTTCCAGCCTGGTGACTGGTCACGGGTATCAAGGTGAGCACGGCATACGGTTTTGATTTTACCGTAAACCTCATTTGCTTTATCAAGTACACCCTCTTTATGAGAAGCAATAGGGATGATTACCGCCTGAATAGGAGCTACCATAGGGGGAAGAACTAAACCACTATCGTCACCGTGGGTCATAATAAGCGCACCGATAAGTCTTGTAGTAGTGCCCCAAGAGGTCTGGAACGGATTAACAGTGTTATTATTTTTGTCAGTAAACTGAATATCAAAGGCTTTTGCAAAACCGTCGCCGAAATAGTGTGAGGTACCGCTCTGCAAAGCCTTACCGTCGTGCATTAGGGCTTCTATAGTATATGTGGCCTCCGCGCCTGCGAAACGCTCTTTTTCAGTCTTCTGACCTTTAACCACTGGCATTGCAAGAACATTTTCGCAGAACTCAGCATAAATGTTGAGCATCTGGATAGTTTCCTCTTTAGCTTCCTCGGCGGTAGCGTGAAGGGTGTGACCTTCTTGCCAAAGAAATTCTCTTGAACGTAGGAAAGGACGAGTAGTCTTTTCCCAACGAACTACGTTGCACCACTGATTATAAAGCTTAGGTAAGTCACGGTAAGAGTGAACTATGTTTTTAAAGTGGTCGCAGAAAAGAGTTTCCGAAGTGGGGCGCACACACATTCTTTCCTCAAGCTCGTCTTCTCCGCCGTGAGTAACCCATGCAACCTCAGGAGCAAAGCCTTCAACATGGTCCTTTTCTTTTTGAAGTAAGCTTTCGGGAATGAATAAAGGCATATAAACATTCTCGTGTCCGGTAGCCTTGAAACGGTTGTCCATCTGGCGCTGAATATTCTCCCAAATAGCATATCCGTAAGGGCGGATTATCATACAGCCCTTTACAGAGGCATAATCTATAAGCTCTGCTTTAATGCAGACATCTGTATACCATTTTGCGAAATCCTCATCCATAGAGGTTATTGATTTTACAAGCTTTTCCTTAGCCATAATTCTGAGCGCCAAGTACAGCGCCCAAGTCCCACCTTTCAGTACCATAACTTAAATTTTGCACATTTATTAGTATTATAAATTAATTTGCAATATTTTGCAACATTTTTTATGTTTTCATGCCAACAAAATTATAAACTTATAATAAAATTTTAAAAATGTATTGACAAATGGGGCGTTAGAACATATTATTTCATTAGTACCCCGCCCGTGGGGGCATATTTTTCAGGAGGAAATATTTATGGTTTTTGAAAAAATAAAAACAATTTTAGCAGAACAGCTTGATGCTGATGCAGATGAAATGACAATGGAAACCAACATCGCACGTGATTTGGGTGCTGACAGCTTGGATGTTGTAGAGCTTCTGATGTCTATAGAAGACGAATTTGAAGTAGAGATACCCGACGAGGAAATCGAGAATATCAAAACTATTGGTGACCTTACCGAGTATATCCAAAATAATATGTAATTCTAATTAAAAAGATTTTAAAGGGGCTGCCTCACTTTTTCTTAGTGAGACAGCCTCTTTATTTTTATTCTTGCGGCAGATCTGCTTCAAACCAAAAGCAAACGCCTTCAGCAGTATTGTAAACGCCGCAGCTTGTGGCGTGCATTTTCATAACAGCAGCTACTATTGAAAGACCAAGACCAAATCGGCTGCTTTCACGTTTGTGTGATTTATCACCTCTGAAAAAGCTTTGCCAAATCTGCGGCATAAGCTCATCGTCGATATTATTACCCGTGTTAAATATTGAAATTCTGAGTCTGCCGTCTTTTAATTCGGATTCAATAGTTACTCTTCCACCTCCGATTGTGTGCGCTGTGGCATTTTCAAGCAGAGATTTAAGCACCTGTTCTATCTGTAAAGCATCAGCAAAGCAAAGGGTATTCGGCGGGATTCTATTCTCAGCAATTATATTTTTACCCTTAAAAATTCGAGTCAGCATATCAGAACAAAGAAGCGAGATATCAAATACTTGTCGGTTTAAAGGAATTTGTCCCGATTCGTAGCGTGAAAGCTCCAAAATACTGAGTACTAATTTGTTCATTCTCTGACTTTCTTCAATAATGATGTTGCAGTAAGTTTCTCTTGATTCGGGGTTAATGTCAAGCTTTAATCCCTCGGCATAGCCGCTTATGATAGAAATTGGGGTTTTAAGCTCGTGAGAAACATTTGCAACAAAGCCCCTGCGCATTACATCAAGCTGACGTTCAAGCTCAATATCGCTTTTAAGTTTTGCGTTTGTAGCTTGTAAATCTTCAAGCGCAGAGGAAAGCGAGGAGGAAAGCTCATTAATAGAGTGAGCCAGCTGACCTATTTCATCTGTGCTTGTGATTGTTAAGCGCCGTTCAAAATTAAGCTCTGTCATATTTTTGGTTATTTGGTTCATATTGGCTATTTGTCGGGAGAATTTACGTGCAAAAGCAAATACCCAAACAATTGAAAAGGCGAAGCAAATAAGGGATATTATTGCTATAAACTCATTTGCAACTGCGGCAGAGTTTGAAATAAGCTGCTTCTGTACCCTTACCTCGGCAAATAAATTATCTGAAATCTGTTTTTTGCAAAGTAGGTATTCTTTTTTATCAAATCTTCGTATTACGGTTTGAAAGATTATGCCGTCGCTTAAGTTTTCACTTTCAAGAACGGTCATTTCTTCGTGAGACATTGAAAAGTGACCATTGTTCTGTTGGAAAAAGTCCATCATTTGTCCACCGTGTGTGGTGTACTGAATAATACCGAAATTATTATAAATTTCAACATCAAAATTATATTTTTCATTAATTTCCGAAAGGACATTAATGACCTGCTGTGAATCGGAAAAATCTATTTCACTAACAGTTAGCAACTGCTCTTTTAAAGAAATTTTTTCCTTGGCTATAAAGAAATTCACAAGTAATGTTATATTGGAAACGGTAAGAATTAAAATAAAAACCGCAAAAATAGCCGCAATACGTATAAAAATGTTAAACCAAAGCTTATTTTTAAGCTCCTTAAATTTCAAACTTATACCCCATTCCGTATATGGTTTTAAGATGTGATACGCCGTATTCGCCAAGCTTTGTGCGAAGGCGCGCTATGTGGGAATCTACAGTTCTTGTGTCGCCTATATAGTCATAACCCCAGATAGAGTTAAGCAACTGGTCACGTGTAAGCACTCTGCCCGTATTTTCTTTTAAATAAGAAAGCAACTCAAATTCTTTTAGTGTAAGCTCCAAGGGTTTTCCGTCGATAAAGGCTGTAAAGGCACCAGTGTCTATAATAAGTCCTTGCTTTTCGGTGACAGATTTAGCCGAAATACCGCTACTGCGTTTTATAAGTGCCTCTACCCGTTTTACGAGTACGGCAGGAGAAAAAGGTTTTGTAACATATTCATCTATACCCGAATCAAAGCCTTCAAGCAGGTCGAATTCTTCCGCTCTGGCTGAAAGCATAATTATCGGTATATATGATTCCTTTCTTATCTCACGTGTCAGTGCCCAACCGTCAATTTCGGGCATCATAATATCAATTATAGCAAGGCACAAATCGTCTTTCGAAGATTTAAAAATATCCAGTGCTTGCTTTCCGTCATAAGCGGCAACTGTTTTATAGCCTGCAGCGGTTAAAAAATCGGTTACAAGCTTTACTATTCGTTCTTCATCATCCGCTATAAGAATTTTCTTATTTTCCATTAGAATACCCCTCCTTTTTATGATGATTTAAGTATATATTCAACATTTTATAATAATATTAAAAAATTGTAAATATGGGTATAAAAAACTACAAATTATTATTTACATCATACCATATTTTGTGGTACAATACTAGAATAGAAATAATATTTTTAAAATAGGAGTAGTATATGTCCTTTCCGTTAGAAAGAATAAGAAATTTTTGTATTGTAGCTCATATCGATCATGGCAAATCCACACTTGCAGACCGCCTTTTGGAGCTTACCCAGTCGGTAGCAGAAAGGGATATGGAAGAGCAGATACTTGATAGTATGGATTTAGAGCGGGAGCGCGGTATTACCATAAAAGCTCACGCTGTTACCCTTTATTATACCGCTGCGGACGGTAATGAGTATGAGCTGAATTTAATAGATACCCCGGGCCACGTAGATTTCAATTACGAGGTTTCACGTTCTCTTGCTGCGTGTGAGGGAGCGGTGCTTATTGTTGACGCTTCTCAGGGAATTGAGGCACAGACCTTAGCCAACACCTATCTTGCAGTTGACCATGGGCTTGAAATACTTCCTGTAATTAATAAAATTGACCTGCCCTCTGCCGAGCCTGAAAGGGTTAAAAATGAGATTGAGGATATTATAGGTATCCCTGCTGATACTGCACCCTTAGTTTCGGCTAAAACGGGCATTAATATAGAGGAAGTTTTAGAACGTATTGTTACTGATATTCCAGCCCCTAAGGGCGACTCAAATGCACCATTAACTGCGCTTATATTTGACTCTTACTATGACCCTTACAAGGGAGTTATAGTTTATTTCCGTGTTATGGGCGGTAAGATTAAGAGCGGAGACAAAATCAAAATGATGGCTACAGGAGCCGAATTTGATATTGTTGAGCTTGGAAGAAAGCGAGCCACCTCGCTTGAGCCTTGCGATGTTTTAGAGGTTGGTGAGGTAGGCTATTTAGCGGCTTCTATTAAAACTGTAAGCGAAGCCCGTGTGGGTGATACTATCACCTTAGCAGAGGCGCCTGCCACCGCTCCGCTTGAGGGCTACAGAAAGGTTAATCCCGTTGTTTTCTGCGGTATTTACCCTGCTGACGGAGCAAAATACCCCGACCTTAGGGATGCACTTGACAAGCTACAGCTTAATGATGCTTCTTTGCTTTTTGAGCCTGAAAGCTCTAATGCGTTGGGCTTTGGTTTCCGTTGCGGTTTCTTGGGACTTCTGCACATGGAAATTATACAGGAAAGATTAGAGCGTGAATATAATCTCGACCTTGTTACTACTGCGCCGAGCGTTGAATACAAGTTTGTGCTGACTTCCGGTGAGGAATTAACGGTTGATAACCCAACCAATTACCCCGACCCCGCAGTTATTGCCGAGGCTTTAGAGCCTGTTGCTGATGTGCATATCTACAGTCCGAGTGATTATGTTGGTACAATTATGCAGCTTTGCGAGGAGCGACGTGGTGTTTATACCGACATGAAATATATGGGCGACCGTGTTGATATTCACTATGTTATGCCTATGGGTGAAATTGTTTACGATTTTTTTGATGCTTTAAAATCTCGTACAAAGGGCTATGCGAGCTACGATTATGAGACAAAGGGTTACGAAAAATCTAAGCTTGTTAAGCTTGATGTTATGCTTGCAGGCGATGTTGTTGATGCCCTTTCCTTTATAGTTCATACCGATAATGCTTATGCAAGAGCCAGAAAAATCGCCGAAAAGCTTAAAGACTTTATTCCAAGACAGCTTTTTGAAGTGCCTATTCAGGTTGCGGTTTCGGGCAAAATTATCGCAAGAGAAACGGTTAAAGCGCTTAGAAAAGACGTGCTTGCAAAGTGTTACGGCGGTGATATTACCCGTAAGAAAAAGCTTCTCGAAAAGCAAAAAGAGGGTAAAAAGCGTATGAGAAAGTTAGGCTCTGTTGAAGTGCCTCAAGAGGCATTTATGGCAGTATTAAAGCTTGATGAATAAGAGGTAGAGTATGACTGAAAGACAAAACGCACGAAGAAAGGCAATTATCAGAAGAAGAATTTTTTTAGGCTCCTGTTTTTTAGTATTGGCGCTTATAGTTGCGCTTTTGATTTTTATTGTAGTATCTATATTTTCTGCCCGTGACGGTGATAAAGATAAAAGCAGCAGTACATCCTCTGATATTACTTCTTCCGAAGCTGTATCTGATAACGAAAGCTCAAATACGGACAGCGAAAGCCTTGCAGAAGGTACAGATTATGTGACAATAGGTGAATATACACTTGACGCAAATTTCGGTAGTCTGTTGCTTGTAAACGGTGAAAATCCTTTACCTGACAGTTATGACAGCGAGGTACGACAGTATCTTGTTGAAATTGACCCGCAGTACCGAAACAATAACTATGTGACTCAGATTCATAAGGACATTTATCCTTATATAACCGCAATGGTAGCTACCGCTCAGGCGGACGGTGTTGATTTGAGAGTATGGTCTCCTTTCAGGAGCTATGCTATACAAAACGATTTATTCCAAAAACAGGTGGCACGTGTCGGCGGTGACGAAGAAAAGGCTGCAACCGTTGTAGCAAGACCGGGAACAAGCGAGCATAACACAGGTCTTTGCGCTGATTTTAATATGGCAAGCGATGCTTTTGAAAAGACTAAAATGTACAGCTGGATGGTTGAAAATGCTGAGGATTTCGGCTTTATTATGCGTTACAGAGAGGATAAACAGCCTATAACAGGCGTTATTCATGAGTCCTGGCATTGGCGCTTTGTGGGTATTAATCACGCAAAGAAAATTAATGAATTAGATATGTGTCTTGAAGAATATGTTGAGTATCTTGAAAAGCAAAAGAATAATACAAATAAAAAAGAGAATTAACAATCTGGGGATAATTTTATGAAAAAAGGGTTTGACAATAAAAAATATATCGAGCTACAGTCACAGAATATCAGAGACCGAATAGCTCAGTTTGGCGGCAAATTATATATGGAATTCGGCGGCAAGCTTTTTGATGACTACCACGCCGCAAGAGTGCTTCCAGGTTTTGAGCCTGATGCAAAGGTTAAAATGCTTTTGGAGCTTAAGGACGATGCTGAAATAGTAATCGTTATTAATGCTGATGCTATTGAAAAAAACAAGCGCAGAGGAGACCTTGGTATTACTTATGACCTTGATACTCTCCGCCTTATAGATGCTTTCCGTGAGATAGGTCTTTATGTGGGCAGTGTGGTTATTACCTGTTACACAGGTCAGCCCTTGGCACAAAGCTTTGAAAAGAGGTTAACATCTTTAGGAATTAAGGTTTACCGCCACTATCCTATACAGGATTATCCCTCAAATATTCCGCTTATTGTTAGTGAGGACGGTTTTGGTAAAAATGATTATATCGAAACCACCCGTCAGTTGGTTGTAGTAACAGCACCGGGTCCCGGAAGCGGCAAAATGGCGACCTGTCTTTCTCAGCTTTACCACGAGCATAAAAGGGGAATTACTGCGGGCTATGCTAAGTTTGAGACATTTCCTATCTGGAGTATTCCTCTAAAGCACCCTGTTAATGTGGCTTATGAGGCGGCTACTGCTGACCTTAACGATGTTAATATGATAGACCCCTTCCATTTGGAGGCTTACGGTGAAACTACTGTAAACTATAACCGAGATATTGAAATTTTTCCTGTGCTTAATTCAATGCTTGAAAGCATTTTGGGTGAGTCACCGTATAAAAGTCCTACAGATATGGGGGTTAATATGGCAGGCTTCGCTATTTGTGATGATGAAGCTGTAAGATATGCGGCAAAGCAGGAAATTATAAGAAGATATTACACAGCCCTTGTCAATGCCCGTCAAGGTATGGGCGAGGCTTCGGACTCGGCTAAAATCGAGCTTCTTATGAAGCAGGTAGGCGTTACGGTTGATGACCGACCTGTTGTAAAGGCGGCACTTAAAAAGGCAGAGGATACAGGTGCTCCTGCTGTTGCATTAGAGCTTCCTGACGGTACTATAATAACAGGTAAAACATCAAGCCTTTTGGGTGCTTCGGCATCACTTTTGCTTAACTGCTTAAAGGTTTTGGCAGGCATACCCGATGATATTAATCTTATTTCCCCCACAATAATAGAGCCTATACAAAAGCTTAAAACCGAGATTATGGGCAACCATAACCCTAGACTTCATATGGATGAGATTTTAATTGCGCTGTCAATTTGCGCCGCCACAAGCGATACCGCCCGCAAGGCGCTTGACCACGCATATAAGCTTGAGGGCTTGGAGGCTCATTCCAGCGTTATATTATCCCGAGTGGATGAAAATGTTTTCAGAAAGCTTGGTATTAACATTACCTTTGAGCCTAAGTATCAGACTAAGAAGCTTTATCACAACTAAGGCCTTACAAGAATGAATTGGGTAAAAAGCACCGAAATAAGCCACTTTGAGGTGGGTTCGGATTATTCGCTCTACCCTAAGGAGTCTTTTATGTTAGAAAAAATCTCTTCGTTCATCAGCGATGCCTTGTATAGCTATATTTTAATTATAGTGTTAGTTTTGGGCGGTTTGTATTTTACATTCAGAACAAAATTTGTCCAGATAAGATTGCTTGGCGAACAGCTTAGGGCTGTTACCGAAAAGCCAAAGGACGGCAAGGGTGTTTCTTCCTTTCAGGCGCTTATGGTTTCAACCGCCTCTCGTGTAGGAACAGGTAATATAATTGGTGTTTCTACAGCTATTTGTCTCGGCGGCTATGGCTCGGTTTTCTGGATGTGGGTAATAGCTATTGTGGGTAGCATATCACTTAACAGAGAAAAGCAAAGAGAAGACTCATACAAAATGAGTCTTCTCTTTTTCTGTTTAAAATTAAAGCATAGATTAATAAGCAATACCCTGAGCTATCATAGCGTCAGCTACCTTTTCGAAGCCTGCAATATTAGCGCCTGCAATAAGGTCGCCCTCCATACCGTACTTCTTAGCAGCATCCCAAGAATTTTTATAAATATCAGCCATAATCTGATGAAGCTTAGCATCTACTTCTTCAGCGGTCCAGCTGTAGCGCATTGAGTTCTGGCTCATTTCAAGACCCGAAACTGCAACACCGCCTGCGTTAACAGCCTTAGAGGGAGCAATAACAACCTTGTTAGCCTTAAGATAAGCTACAGCCTCGTCGGTAGTAGGCATATTAGCAACCTCTACATAGTATTTAACGCCATTAGCTACGATGTTCTTAGCGTCATCAAGACCAACCTCGTTCTGAGTAGCACAAGGCATAACAACGTCAACCTTAACCTCCCAAGGTCTCTTACCCTCAAAGTAAGGAACACCGAATTTGTCAGCATAATCCTTAACCTTATCGTGACCTGAAGCGCGCATCTCAAGCAAGAAGTTGATTTTTTCTTCGGTGCAGATACCGTCTTCATCATATATGTAACCGTCAGGACCTGAAATGGTTACAACTTTACCGCCGAGTTCATGTACCTTTTTAACAGTACCCCAAGCAACGTTACCGAAGCCTGATACTGCAAAGGTTTTGCCCTTAACGTCTTCGCCAAAGGTCTTAAGCATTTCTACTGCATAGTAAACAGCACCAAAGCCTGTAGCTTCAGGACGGATAAGTGAACCGCCGAAGGAACGGCCCTTACCTGTGAGAACGCCTGTAAATTCATTGCGAAGTCTCTTATACTGACCGTAAAGGTAGCCAACCTCACGTGCACCTACACCGATGTCACCTGCGGGAACGTCAGTATCAGCGCCTATGTGTTTTGAAAGCTCGGTCATAAAGCTCTGGCAGAAACGCATAATTTCGCCGTCACTTCTGCCTCTGGGGTCAAAGTCAGAGCCACCTTTACCGCCGCCCATAGGAAGACCGGTAAGGCTGTTCTTGAAGGTCTGCTCGAAGCCCAAGAACTTCATAATTGAAGCATTAACTGAAGGATGGAAACGAAGACCGCCTTTGTAAGGACCGATAGCAGAGTTAAACTGAACTCTAAAGCCGCGGTTAACCTGAACCACGCCGTTGTCATCTACCCAAGAAACACGGAAAGAAATCATACGCTCAGGCTCTACCATGCGCTCGATAACACCGTTCTTTTCAAACTTATCGTCCTGCATAACAACAGGCTCTAAGGATTCGAGTACGTCACGTACTGCCTGTAAAAATTCAGGCTCACCAGGGTTTCTTGCTTCAACGGAAGCGTAAACTCTCTGCAAATACTCAGATTTAAACATTTTAAATTCCTCCTATTTATTCTATTTTTTTAGATTACTACTATTTTTTATTCAAGTCAATAAAAAAATATAATTTTTTAAAAAATTCGCAGTTTTGTTAGTCTTTTCTTAAGTTTTCGTCTTGTAAATGGTGAGATTTACCGATATAATGTGTTTGTACAAGAGGGTGAGGTTAGTGGAAAGAGAGCTTTGGCAGTATTTAAAAACGACAGATAAACCGATAGTGCTTTACGGTATGGGCAACGGAGCAGATAAAATTATCACTGTGCTTGAAAGCTACGGTATAAGCTTTGAGGGAGTTTTCGCAAGCGATGGCTTTGTAAGAAATAAAATATTTCATGGGTTTGCAATATCTTCTTACAGTGAACTGAAAGAAAAATTCGGCGATATGATAGTGCTGCTCTGCTTTGGTAGTGAAAGACCTGAGGTTATAGAAAACATACGTAAGATAGCTACTGAGCAGGAGCTTTACGCACCCGAAGTACCGGTTATAGGCGGCGGTCTTTTTACACAAAAGTATTATCTTGATAATAAGACTGATTTCGATTTCGTGTATAACCGCTTGGCGGATGATATATCACGTAAAACCTTTATCAATATAATTAAATATAAAATAAGCGGTAAAATCGATTATTTGTTTGACTGTGAAGTAACCGCTGATGAGCCTTATGAGAGCTTTTTAAAGCTCGGTGATAATGAAAGCTTTTTAGACCTCGGCGCATATACCGGAGATACAGTTGCCGATTTTATAGGCAGAGTAAAAGCTTATAACAAAATAATCGCCTGCGAGCCTGATAAAAAAAGTTTTAAAAAGCTTTTGTTAAATACTGAGGGACTCAAAAATATCTGCTGTCTGAATGTAGGAGTTTCAGATATTTGCGGCACCGCTCTTTTTGGTATGAGAGGTGGCAGAAATTCCGGTATTTCGGGTGGAAAGACCGAAATAGAATTTGCTACGGTGGATAGTATTGCAAGAGAAGAAGATATAACTTTTATTAAAATGGATGTTGAGGGCGAGGAAAGAAAAACTATTTTGGGAGCGTCAGATATAATACGCCGAAATAGGCCAAAAATGCTTGTATCCTGTTATCACAGAACAGATGACATTATAACTCTGTCTAAAGAAGTTTTTAAAATAAGAGACGATTATAAATTATACATGCGGCATTTTTCATCTGTTCCTGCGTGGGACACGAATTATTATTTCATTTAAAACGGTATGGCACTTTCAAATTTTGAAAGTGCCATACCGTTTTAAAAAGTTATTTCCCCTCAATCAGCTTGTAAAGACCTTCTATAACAGTGTTAAGAGTGCCTATTTCGTCAATAAGTCCTTCTTCTACGGCGCGTTCTCCTGAAAGCACGGAGCCTACATCTGTTACCATTTCTTCGGTGTTCATCATAAGAGATGTGAATCTTTCGGCTGTAATTTTAGAATTTCGCACCACAAAATCAGTAATTCTTCCTTGCATACGGGCAAAGTGATTCATCATTCGTGGGACCCCTATAACCAATCCGTTGGTTCGTACAGGGTGAACTGTCATTGTAGCAGATGGTGCAATATAAGATCTTTTTGCAGAAACCGCTAATGGAACACCAATTGAATGACCGCCGCCCAAAACAAAGGAAACGGTAGGTTTTTTCATACCTGATATAAGCTCTGCTAAAGCAAGACCCGCTTCAACATCTCCGCCTACGGTATTTAAAATTACCAGAAGTCCCTCAATTTCGGAGCTTTCCTCAATGGCAACAATTTGTGGGATAACATGTTCATATTTAGTGGTTTTACTTTGTTCAGGTAAAACGCTGTGACCCTCGATTTCGCCAATTATGGTAAGGCAGTAAATTTTATGCTTACCCTCAAATGCCGAAAGGGTACCGAGCTCCTTTATCTCCTCAAGTTTTTCCTGAGTTTTGCTGTTTTCGTCAGACATTAATTTTCCTCCAAGGCACTAAGTAGATATATAAATAGTCTTTGAAAAAAATCTAAAATTATTTTATAAAAATATAAAATATATTTACATTGACTTTAATTGAATATTAAGTTAAAATATATAAGAATAAAACTATAATATATTGGGGTGTAATTATGAAACCTATTTATAAACGCGTTCTTTTGAAACTAAGCGGCGAGGTGCTTGCAGGCGAAAAAGGCGTTGGAATTGATTTTGATAAGGTTTTGGATGTTTGCGAGAGAATAAAGACCTGCGTAGATATGGGTGTTCAGGTTGCAATAGTTGTAGGCGGCGGCAATTTTTGGCGAGGACGTAGCAGTGGCAAGATGGACAGAACAAGAGCTGACCATATGGGAATGTTAGCTACATCTATCAACTCATTGGCTTTGGCGGATGCTTTGGAGCAGTTGGGTGTAACTGCTAGAGTACAGACTGCTATTGAAATGCGTCAAATTGCAGAGCCTTATATTCGCAACAAGGCTGTAAGACATTTGGAAAAGGGCAGAGTAGTTATCTTCGGTTGCGGAACAGGTAACCCATTTTTCTCAACAGATACCGCCGCAGCTTTAAGAGCTGCTGAGATAGGCGCAGATGTTATATTCAAGGCAACTAATGTTGACGGTGTTTATGATAGCGATCCCAAGCTAAATCCCGATGCTAAAAAATACGATACCCTTACTCATATTGAGGTATTGCAGCAGGGACTTCACGTTATGGACAGTACCGCTGCTTCACTGTGTATGGATAACGGCATTGAAATTCGGGTATTTAATCTCAGTAATCCCGATAATATCGTTTCTGCTATGGTGGGCGAGACTATTGGTACAACAGTAAAATAAATTATTAGTCTTAATATAAGGAGAGAGCATTATGCACGAATTAATTAAAAATACCGAAGAAAAGATGAATAAAACCGTCGCTGTTTTGGAGCGCGATTATAAGGCTGTAAGAGCAGGCAGAGCAAATATTTCTGTGCTAGACCGTATTACCGTTGATTATTACGGTGTGCCTACCCCAATTCAGCAAATGGCAGCGGTTTCTGTTCCTGAGCCTCGCATACTTATGATTCAGCCTTGGGATGCTACAACTTTAAAACCTATTGAAAAGGCTATCCTTACTTCTGATATAGGCATCAATCCTCAGAATGACGGTAAGGTTATCCGTCTTTCATTCCCCCCGCTTACTGAGGAACGCAGAAAAGAAATCGTTAAGGATGTTAAGAAGATGGCAGAGGAAAACAAGGTTGCTATCCGTAACACAAGACGAGATGCTCTCGAAAAATTGAAGAGTCTGAAAAAGGCTAACACTGTTACAGAAGATGATGTAACAAACGGCGAGAAAAAAATACAAAATCTTACCGATAAATACTGCAAAGAAATTGATGACCTTGCAGCCTTAAAGGAAAAAGAAATTTTAGAAATTTAAATTTATTGTAGGGGTGTCTTTAACCCCTACATTTTCTTAGGTGGTGTTTAAGTGTCAGTTTTAAAAAAGAAAACGGCGGAGAGAAAGCTCCCCCGCCACATAGCAATAATTATGGACGGTAACGGCAGATGGGCGAAAAAACGCTCAATGCCACGAAGCGCAGGTCACGTAGCAGGCGCTAAAACCTTTAAGGATATTGCGCGCTACTGCAATAAAATCGGTCTTGAATATTTAACTGTATATGCCTTTTCAACCGAAAACTGGAAAAGACCAAAGGATGAGGTTGAAAGCATTATGAATCTACTCCGTGACTATTTAAAGGATGCAGAAAATTTTAAAAGTGATAATATTAAGGTTAAATTTATAGGTAATTTAGAGCCTTTGGCGGATGATATTAAAGAATTAATTAAAAAAGATGAAGACGGCTCTAAGGATGCTACGGGATTAAAGCTTAATATTGCGATTAATTACGGTGGTAGGGATGAAATAACAAATGCGGTCAAGAAAATTGCCTTAAGCGGTGCAAATCCAGAGGATATCACCGAACAGACTATTTCCGATAATCTTTATACTGCCGGTATGCCTGACCCCGATTTTATTATAAGGCCTAGTGGTGAGTATAGGCTTTCCAATTATCTTATCTGGCAGTCAGCTTATGCGGAGTATTGGTTTTCGGATGTTTTATGGCCTGATTTTACCCCCAAACATTTAGAAAAGGCTATTGACGATTATAACCACCGCAACCGCAGATTTGGTGGAGTGTAGTATTGAAGGCTCCCTTGTGTAAAGGGAGCTAGCACCGATAGGTGACTGAGGGATTGTAAAAAAAGAAATTACAACTAATAGAAATAATCCCTCCACCAACATTCGTTGGTCCCCCTCCCTTTGCACAAGGGAGGCATATTAAGGAAGGCGGATTTAAAAATGAAGATAAGAATTATATCAGGAATTGTGATGGGTGCTATTGTTGCGGCTGTGTTGGCTGCAGGCTTTTTATGGGAGCCTATAGTTATCACAATAGCTATTGCTCTTTTATCCGCGGGTGCGGTTTATGAATTACTCCACAATGCAGCAGGAATAAAGTGTAAATTATCATTAGTTTTAGCCTGTGCTTTTAGCTTTTATGTACCCTTTACCCATTTTATAAATGAGGATTTCGGCGTAGCACTAATATTCGTTTTATTCGGTGCTATAATTTACGGCTCCTTAGCTGCCGTTTTAGTACTTAAAAATCATAATGAATTCGGTTTAGGTCAAATTGCTTCATTTTTTGGTTTCCCACTTTTATACGGTGGTATGTTTTTCTGTTTGGGAGGAGTAATAAATCACGCTGACGGCATATATTATTTACTGTTACTGCTTAATTTTTCTTCTGTTTGCGATATGGGAGCTTATTTCGTGGGAGTTACCTGTGGGAAGCATAAGCTTTGCCCGAATATCAGCCCTAAAAAGACAGTTGAGGGCGCTATAGGCGGCGTGGTTTCGAGTATTATCGTTACTGTAATTTTAAGTCTTTGCTTTAATAAGGCACTCATTTTACCAATTATTTTAACGGTACCTTTCTCTATTTTAGGTATGGTAGGCGATTTATTCGCATCTGCTATTAAAAGAAGTGTAAATCTTAAGGATTACGGTAGCTTAATACCGGGTCATGGCGGTATTTTAGACCGTGTTGACAGTATAATTATGATAGCACCACTTCTTTATATGTTCATTACATTGGGAGTAATCTGATGAAAAGTTTAATTATTTTGGGCTCGACGGGGTCTATCGGTACTCAAGCTCTTGAGGTGGCTCGCAGAGACGGATATAGAGTAACCGCCTTAGCAGCGGGCAGCAATATAAAGCTTTTAGAAAGTCAGGCAAGGGAGTTTAAGCCCTCTTTAGTTGCCGTTTTCGACGAAGAAAAAGCAAAGGAATTAAAAATAAAGCTTGCCGATACTGAAACTCAGGTGTTTGGTGGCATAGACGGTGTTTGCGAGATAGCACAAAGCGACGGCGATATTGTGCTCAATTCCATTGTCGGTATTGCGGGCTTAAGACCCACCCTTAAGGCTATTGAAGCGGGCAAAACAATTGCTCTTGCGAATAAAGAAACCTTAGTCACAGGTGGCGAAATAGTTAATAAATTAGCACGCGAAAAGGGTGTTAAAATCCTTCCTGTTGACAGCGAGCATTCTGCAATTTTTCAATCACTTCAGGGTGCACCCGTAGGCTCGGTCAAAAAAATATTGCTTACCGCTTCGGGCGGTCCCTTTTACGGTAAACAGAAAAAAGATTTAAAAAACGTAACGGTTAAAGAGGCGCTTAATCATCCTAACTGGTCAATGGGAGCTAAAATCACTATTGATTCCGCTACTCTTATGAATAAAGGACTTGAAGTTATCGAGGCGGTGCATCTATTCGGTCTTCCTGCTGAGTGTATAGAGGTTTTGGTTCACAGACAGAGCATTGTTCATTCGGGTGTAGAGCTTTCTGATGGCGCAGTCATAGCTCAGCTTGGAACACCTGATATGAGACTTCCCATTCAGTATGCCCTGACCTATCCCGAAAGAAGCAATTACGCATTCGAGAAATTAGACCTTTTCAAAGTCGGTACACTCACCTTCGAGAAACCAGATACCGATACTTTTCGATGCTTGCCCCTTTGCATTAAGGCTATAAACGAGGGTGGTCTTGCCCCTACGGCAGTAAACGGTGCTAATGAGGAAGCGGTGAGGCTGTTCTTAGAGGGTAAAATTAAATTCTTAGAAATTGCAGAGCTTGTGGAAAAAGCGCTGCAAAATGTTAATAATAAAAAAGAATTTGACTTACAGGATATTCTTGAAACCGATAAAGCGGCAAGAGAGCTTGTAAAAAAACGCTAAAATAATAATGAAAAATGAATGATGAATAATTCTGGTGTTTCGTACAGCGAAACAAATATATAATATTTTGTGTTACCAAAACACATTAACTTCTCACTCTTCATTCTTCACTATTCAGTAAATTAAAAGTGGTGATATTTATTCTTAATATCTGGAACAATGTGTGGCCATATCTTATTGCAATATTGCTTTTTGTGGTGCTTATAATAATTCACGAATTCGGTCACTTTATAGCTGCAAAGCTTTTAGGTGTGCGTGTTAATGAATTCGCTGTAGGCTTTGGTCCTAAGATTTTTTCAAAGCAATGGGGAGAAACTAAATATTCACTCAACCTCATTCCTTTTGGCGGCTACTGTGCTATGGAGGGTGAAGACGAAACCAGTCAAGATAGCAGGGCGTTTTGTAATAAAAAGCCTTGGCGCAGGTTTATTATAGTTGCTATGGGTGCTATTTTTAATCTGCTGTTAGGTCTAATTATAGTTGCAGTAGTTTTGGCTCCCTCAAATGTATTTGCTTCTACTGTTATAGCAGGTTTTAAGGAAAATGCTTTAAGTCAGCAAACAGGACTTCAGGTTGACGATGAAATATTAGAGGTAGACGGCAGAACAATTTACACCACTTATGATTTGAGTTATGCCTTTACCAATATTACCGACGGTAAGATAGATATTACCGTTTTGCGTGACGGTAAGGAAAAGCTTTTAAAGGATGTAACATTTGAAACTGAAGAAGAAAATAAAATAAGCTATTTGACCGTGGATTTTCAGGTCTATGGCATAAAAAAGACGGTAGGCTCTTATATTAAGCAAACCTTTAACACTGCTGTATCTTACTGCGCGGTTATATGGCGAAGTCTTCTTGATATGCTGAGCGGAAAATACGGCATAAGTGCAGTATCTGGCCCTGTGGGTGTTACGGCTGCTATAGGCAGTGTAGCTAAGCAGAATTTAAGTGCAGTATTGCCGATAATGGCGTTAATAAGCATAAATTTAGGATTGTTTAACCTGTTTCCAATACCTGCTCTTGATGGAGGAAGATTGCTTTTCATATTGATAGAAATGGTTATAAGGCGACCTATACCACAAAAATATGAATCGGCAATTCATACGGCAGGATTTATAATTCTAATTGCCTTTATGATTCTTATAGCAGCTAAGGATATTTGGACACTAATTTTTTAAAACTTTCGTTGGAAAATTATAACCTTGTAGGGGAGGGTTTCACGCCCTCCCGCAAAACACTGATTTTCGGGCAGGCACAGAGATCTGCTCCTACCCTATGGGAGGGCTAATATGTACACTAATGATAAAACCGTAAAGGTACGGGTCGGTAATATAGAGATAGGCGGCGGAGCAGATGTTTCCGTGCAGTCAATGCTTTGTGCTCCTGCACACGATATTAAGGCTAATGTCGAGCAGGCAAGACGTTTACAGGCGGCAGGCTGTGATATTGTGCGTGTAACCGTTCCCGATAAGGAGGCCTTAAAAACCGTTGAAGCCTTAAAGAATAATATTACAATCCCCCTTGTGGCGGACATTCATTTTGATTACCGATTAGCCCTTGACAGTGTTGCCGCGGGTGTTGATAAGGTGCGTATAAACCCCGGTAATATCGGCTCGAATGATAAGGTGAAATTAGTAGCCGACGCTTGTAGGAAAAATAGTGTGCCTATAAGAATAGGTGTAAATTCAGGCTCGTTAGAAAAAAACATACTGGCTAAATACGGCTCTGCCACACCTGAGGCTATGGTCGAAAGCGGACTTTATCACATATCATTACTCGAAAAATTCGATTTTACCGATATTGTGCTGTCACTTAAATCCTCTAACACACACACGATGTACAAGGCTTATGAATTAGCAGCCGAAAAATGCCGTTATCCGCTTCATTTGGGAGTGACCGAAGCCGGAACTGAGAATATGGGAGTTATAAAGTCAGCGGCAGGAATAGGCGGTCTGCTTCTCAGAGGAATAGGCAATACCATTAGAATTTCACTTACAGACGACCCTGTCAAAGAGGTTGAGGCAGGTATAAAACTGCTTAAAGCTATAGATCTCCGTAAAGGTGGCGTAAGATTTGTTTCCTGTCCTACCTGCGGTAGAACTGAAATAGATTTAATAGGAATAGCAAAAGAGACGGAAAAGCGATTGCAAAATGTCAATAAAGATATAACAGTTGCAATTATGGGCTGTGTTGTAAACGGTCCGGGCGAGGCATCTGCCGCTGATATAGGAATAGCAGGTGGAAAGCAGTGCGGTGTAATTTTCAAGAAAGGTGAAATTATCCGTAAATTACCTGAAGACCAATTATTGAGTGCATTACTTGAGGAAATAGAGAAAATGTAAACGGAGTTGTAAAAAAATGGCGAAACCGTCGGTTGAGGAAGTTTTCGGTGAATATTTTTCAGAGGAAATAAATAGCTATCTTCAAAAAAGCATAATTGAAGAATGGAAACTTGACCTTGAAAACAGAAGATTATTATTACAAATCAAGGCAGAGTGCTATATTGAAAGAGAAATACAACTTAATATATTAAATACATTAAAACAGACATTAAAGCTTATATACGGCAATATTACATACAAGTTTACGGATAAGGATTTCTGCGCAAAGGCATGTGAGGATATCGTTACAGAATTGCGTCTTAAAAATGCTGCAATAAACGGATATTTTGCCGAGGCAGAGTATAGCATTGATGGTGATACTGTTATAATCACGTTAAAGCACGGAGGCTACAATACTCTTTGTGATTTGAATGTTGAAAAGCAGTTTATAAAGGAAGTTAAAATACGTTTCGGAAAAGAAGTAAAAATACAGTTTTGCGGACAGCTCGAAGATATAATCGAGCTACCACCTATTGAGGTCTCGGCACCAAAAACTGAGAAAAAAGCCCAAAGGACTAAGGTGCAAGCGCCTAAAACAGAGATAAAATTCGAAAAACGTGATACAAAGCCTCAAAACGGGGTGGTTTATCTTGACGACCCTAAAATTTTCTACGGCAGAAAAATTGACGGTAATATAAAGCCTATGATAGAGGTAACAGGCGACGATACCGAGATTTGCTGTTGGGGTGAAGTTTTCGAGACCGAGGTTCGCACCATTAACACAAAACGCGGCGAAACAAATATTTTAACCTTTTCTTTCAGCGACTATACTAATTCACTTACTGCTTCAATGTTCGTAGACCCTAAGCGTATGGGCGAGGTTGCTCCCGTTAAAAAAGGCAATTTTATACTTGTAAGCGGTACTTATGAGTTTGATAACTATAAAAAGGACTTTATGGTTAAGCCAAAAAGTATGGCACTTTTACAGAAATACACCGAAACCGACGATTACGAGGGTGAAAAGCGAGTAGAGCTTCATTGTCATACCAATATGTCGGCTAAGGACGCTGTGACCTCTGCAGGGGATATTATAAACCATGCCTTTAATTGGGGACACAAGGCTGTTGCTATTACCGACCACGGTGTTGTACAAGCCTATCCTGCAGCGGCAGCAGCAGTTAAGGGTATCAGAAAATCGGGCGGTGACTTTAAGGTTATCTACGGCGTTGAGGCATATTTTGTTGATGATGTTAATAATGACATCTCCTCTTTAAATGCAAAGCAGATAGGTAAGCTCAGCCATCACCAGATTATACTTGTTAAAAACCTTGTGGGGCTCAAAAACCTTTACAAGCTGATTTCTTTCGCTCATATTGACGATTTTAAGGGCAGACCCGCAACATTCAGAAGCAAGCTTGATAAATACCGTGAGGGACTTATTGTTGGCTCTGCCTGTGAAGCAGGCGAGCTTTTTGAGGCAATTGTTGAGGGCAAGCCCGACGAGGAGCTATTAAGAATTGCCGATTACTACGATTACCTTGAAATTCAGCCACTCGGTAACAATGCGTTTATGGTGAGAGACTCTATGCTCCCCGATAAAAAGGATAAGAAAACAGGAGCTACCATACCTAATAAATACCGACACGTTACAAGCAATGAGGTTTTAAAGGACTTTAACCGTAAAATCGTGGAGCTTGCTGACAAATTAGGTAAACCTGTTGTCGCTACAGGCGATGTTCACTTCCTTAAAAAGAGTGATGAAATTATCCGTAAAATCCTTATGGCGGGACAGGGCTTTGACGATTTTGATAATCAAGCACCGCTTTACTTTAAATCCACCACCGAAATGCTTGAGGATTTCAGCTACTTTGGTGAGAGAGCTAAAGAATTTGTTATTGATAATCCTAATAAAATCGCCGATATGGTGGATGGTGATGTTATCCCTGTACCCGAAGGTAACTATCCCCCTGTAATAGAGGGGTCGGACGATGAACTTCGCCGCATTTGTTGGGAAAATGCCCACAAAAAATATGGTGAGAATGTGCCCGAAATAGTTGAAAAAAGGCTCGAAAAGGAGCTTAATTCGATTATTAACAACGGCTTTTCTATAATGTATATTTCAGCGCAAAAGCTTGTGGCTTACAGTGAAGAAAACGGCTATCTTGTTGGCTCCCGTGGTTCGGTTGGTTCTTCCTTTGTTGCTACAATGGCAGGTATTTCAGAGGTTAATCCCTTGGCACCTCATTATGTTTGTCCAAAATGCTGTCACAGCGAGTTTTTCTCCGATGGTTCAGTAGGCTCGGGCTTTGACCTGCCCGAAAAGGCTTGCCCCGAGTGCGGTCAAATGATGGATAGAGATGGTCACGATATACCTTTTGAAACCTTCTTAGGCTTTAAGGGCGATAAAGTACCTGATATAGACCTTAACTTCTCTAACGAATTCCAGACTCAGGTGCAGAAATACACCGAGACTATGTTCGGCAGTGAAAACGTGTTTAAGGCAGGTACAATTTCTACCGTTGCAGAAAAAACCGCTTTCGGCTTTGCAAAGGCTTATGCCGAGAAAAAGGGCGTAACACTCAGCAACGCTGAGCTAAACCGTTTGGCAAAGCTTGTAGAATCAGCTCAGGTTAAGACTACTACAGGTCAGCACCCTGCGGGTATGATAGTAGTACCCAGGGATAAGGAAATATACGATTTCTGCCCTGTTCAGCACCCTGCTGATGATGTTAATTCTGATGTTGTTACTACACACTTTGATTTTCATTCTATCCACGACACAATTTTAAAGCTTGACGAATTAGGTCACGTTATTCCGACTACATATAAATATTTAGAGGAATATTCGGGAATACCCGTAAGCGAGGTTTCGATGAGTGACCCTGCGGTTTACAGTCTTTTTACTTCAACTGAGGCTTTGGGAGTTACCCCCGAAGAAATAGATTCGCTCACAGGCACATACTGCATACCTGAATTCGGTACTGCCTTTGTTAGAGGAATGCTAGTTGACTGTAAGCCTAAGAACTTCTCCGACCTTTTGCAGATTTCGGGTCTTTCCCACGGTACCGACGTTTACCTCGGCAATGCAAAGGACCTTATTGAAAACGGTACTTGTACAATTTCTGAGGTTATCGGTACCCGTGATAACATAATGGTTTACCTGATCCATCAGGGTATGGAGGAGGGACGAGCCTTTAAGATTACCGAAACTGTACGTAAGGGACTTGTTGCAAAGGGCAAGGTTTCTAAGGAAGAATGGGGCGCAATGGAGGACGATATGCGCGCGGTTAATGTGCCCGAATGGTATATTAACAGTTGTTATAAAATCAAGTATATGTTCCCGAAAGCCCACGCCGCCGCCTATGTTACTGCGGCAATAAGAGTTGCTTGGTACAAGGTGCACAAGCCCTTGGAGTTTTACTGTGCATACTTCACTGCCCGCCCGGAAGACGTTGATGTTCCTACCGTTATTAAGGGTCATGAGGCGGTGAAGAAGTATATAAGGGACATTAAGGCAAAGGGTAAGGAGGCTACTAAAAAAGAGCTCGATGTATACGAAAATATGCTTATCTTTAACGAAATGATGGCAAGGGGAATTGATGTATTGCCTATTGATATAAACAAATCCCACGCTATGAAATATGTACCCGAGGACGGCAAAATGCGTCTGCCCTTCGGCTCGCTTAGCGGTGTCGGTGAAAAGGCGGCTTATGCTATTTATGAAGCCGCTCAAAAGGGTAACTTTGTCTCCCGTGAGGACTTCCAGATAGAAGCAGGGGTTTCAAAAACTATTATTCAAAACCTTGCGGACCTTGGGGCTATGAACGATTTACCTGATACGAATCAAATTTCTATGTTCTAAATGTATACATACTAATGGCATTTCTACCATTAGTATGTATTTTTTGCATATATTTCGGAGAAAGTTAAAAAATATTACAAAAAAGGTTGCAATTTTGTAACCTTTCTGATATAATAACAATTGCAAATATTACAAAATGTAACTTTTTGAAAGCGGTGACTGTTATTTTTACGGATTTAGATCCACAGGAGCTTTTTGAAAAAATTAATAATAAATATGTTAAAAAGATATGTGACTTTTTAAAGGGCAATAAATTAGCTGTAAAAATCGCTTCTATTGTCATTGTAGGTATTAGTGTTGTAGCTATTGCAGCTGCCACCACAGGTGTTACTTTCGGTTTTAACGTTAAGTATTCCGGTATGATATTAGGTACAGTAGGAAGCTGTTCTGTTTGTGATGATGCAAGAAGTATTGCGGTTGAAAATGTAAGCAGTGAAAATGCTGAGGGTGCGATTTGTTCACCTAAGCTTTCGCTTACACTTACTGTTGCAAACAGGCTTGATGATGCTGCAAAGGTTGCAGATGCTCTTATTGAATATAGTGACGATATAGTAAGCGGTTCTGCACTTATCGTTAACGGTGAAACCGTAGCTTGTGTTCAGGCATCAGGATTGGACAAGCTGTTAGACGCAAGACTTATGTCATATTACATCGAGGGAGCCGAAAACGAGGCGGAATTTGTTGACAATGTCAAATTTGAAACAGGTTATTACTTAAGTGATGAGTTATCTGATATAACAGAGGTTGAGACTATTGTTAATTCATTGCAGGTTAAAACCATTTCTAGGTTCAATACCGATGTAAGTATTCCTTATTCTACTACCAAAGTTAAAACCGATACAAGGCCTATGGGTTATTATGAGGTTACGACAGAGGGTAAAAAGGGTATAAATCGTAAATCAGCGGTAGTTGAAAGTATTAACGGTGAGGAAAAAAGCCGTACAGAGGTTGCTGCTCAGGTAATTTCCGAGCCTGTAAACCGTGTTATTACTATAGGAACTGCTGCTGTTAAGGTTTCCTCAAGCGAAAAGACGAATGTTACTTCGGCAGGCTTTATATGTCCGATAGAAAGAGGAAAATTCACTATATCCTCTTATTATGGCGATGGTAGAAACCATAAGGCTATTGACCTTGCCGCAAACAAGGGTGTTGCAATTTTTGCGGCAGCTGGCGGTACAGTTACTTATGCTGGTTATGACGGTGATTATGGCTATAATGTTATTGTTGACCACGGTAACGGCATTAAAACAAGATATGCTCACGCAAGCTATTTAACTGTGAGCCGAGGTCAGGCAGTGTCTCAGGGTGATATGATAGCTGCTGTCGGCAGCACAGGTTATTCTACAGGCAATCATCTCCATTTCGAGGTCATTATAAACGGCACGCGTGTTAACCCTGCACCTTATATTGGGCTTAATTAAATAGAAAAAACTTGAACTTTGTTTTACATCTGGACTGCTCCAATTTGTATTGTCTACACAAATTGGGCAGTCCAGAATTCTGTTTCAAGGCTGTTTTATTTTTTTTATTTATCATTAATTTTACGAATTTAGGGTATGACAAAAATTATACGGATACATTGAAAATCATACCGAGGAAAATGCAGTTAAAAGCTTTATTTTTAAGCAGTGATCTTGTCATAAGTATGACTGCTATTCCTACCTTGCCTCACTAATTATTATGAAATGAACAAGGCAAGGCTCCATTTGTCCCTATTGTAGCACAAGCATAGCATAAAGGCGGTGAAGGGGCAATAATTATTCATTATTCATCAGCGTAAGCGACTTCATTTTTCATTATTCATTTGAAAATCTGTTCTCTTATAATGAATAATGAATAACACAAACAAAAATCCGTCCTCTCTCGAGAACGGATTTTCGTTTGGTGCCGATGACCGGACTTGAACCGGTACGATATTGCTACCGAGGGATTTTAAGTCCCTTGTGTCTGCCTATTCCACCACATCGGCATATTATAAATAATATAATATTTAAGTCATTTTGTCAAGTAATTTTTAAACTAAATACGTAAATTTTAATATTAGTATTAATTCAGAAGGCTTCGGTTCTTTAACCGAAGCCTTAGATTTTATTATTTAAACAATTTTCCGCCTATTATTACATTATCGATTTCGGTGTCGTTACTGATGATTAGCAGGTCGGCATCATAACCAACCTCAATTTTACCCTTATTTACACCGAGCATCTCTGCCGGTGTGGCAGTAGCCATACGTACTGCATCCTCAAAAGGAATACCGAACTCAATAGCCTTTTTAACACAGAACCAAAGTGTTGAGGAACTACCTGCAACTGTGCCGTCTGTAAGCTTTGCAATATTATCTTTTAATATAACCTTTAATCCGCCTGATTCGTATTCACCGTCAGGAAGACCTGCCGGACGGATACTATCACTTATAATGGTCATTCTTTCTGGACCGAAGGTTTTATAGGTGGATAAAACAACAGGACGCAACACATGGAAACCGTCGCATATAACCTGAACATAAATTTGTTTATCAATTGCCGCACCAATAGGTCCGGGATTGCGGTGGTGTAGCGGTGGCATCGCATTATAGGTATGTGTAAGGCAATTTGCACCGTTTTCTATAGCTTCAATTGCGGTATCATAATCGCATTCACTGTGACCGATGCTAATAACGCAGTCCTTTGAAACCTCTTTAATAAATTCCATACTGCCTTCAAGCTCAGGAGCAATGGTTATAAGTTTAACATTTTTGAACAGCTTAAAATCTTCTGCTGAAGGATTTTTAATATAGGCTTCGTTTTGAGCACCCTTATATTTTTTAGAGATATAGGGACCTTCAAAATGAAAGCCTAAAATTTGAGCACCATCAAAGTCGGTTTTAGCATTACACACCTTTAAAAGACTATCATAATCCATTGTCATAGTAGTGGGCAGCCAAGAGGTAGTACCGTTTTCAGCATAGAAGCGGCACATTTTTTCAAAGTCCGCATCCATAGTATCAAGTCCGATGCAACCGTGACTGTGTGTTTCAACAAGACCCGGTATTACACGTCTGCCCTTAGCATCGATACCATCGCCTGAAACAGCCTTTTCGGTAATTTCAGTAATAATACCGTTTTCTATTATTATATTTTGAAGTTTACCGTTTATAAGTGCATTTTTAATTATCATAGTAATTGCCTCGTAGTTTTAAAATTCAGTCTGATGAAATATCATCAGGCTTTGAAATTAATTCTCGCTGTATATAACTGTAACGTTAGGATGAAGCTGTAATATAGAAGCGGGAACTTCAGGTGTGATAGGACCGTAAAATGCCTTTTCTAAAATTTCTTTTTTGTTGGCACCGTTGGCAATAAGAAGAACCTTTTTAGCATTCATTATACCGCCCATACCCATTGTAATAGCCTTGCGTGGAACGTCTGCCTCGCTTTCAAAGAAGCGGGAGTTAGCCTTAATTGTAGATTCGTCAAGCTCAACAACGTGAGTTTCCTTGGTGAAGCAGTTATCGGGCTCGTTAAAGCCGATATGACCGTCAATACCGATACCTAAAAGCTGAAGGTCAATTCCGCCAAAGTCTTCAATTCTTTGGTCGTAAGCCTTCCCCTCTGCCTTTAAATCAGCAGCCTTACCGTTGGGAACATAGGTGTTGTCAAGGCCAATATTAACGCTTTCAAAAAGGTTTTTGTTCATAAAATAACGGTAGCTCTGGTCGTTAGCACCGTCAAGACCAGCATATTCGTCAAGATTTATGGTTTTAACCTCTGAAAAATCTAGGTCACCTTTTTTGTAAAGTTCAATAAGCTCTTTATATGTACCTACAGGGCTTGAGCCTGTAGCAAGACCTAAAACACAGTCAGGCTTATTGATGATTTGTGCAAAAATTATATTTGCAGCAATACGGCTTAGTTTTTCGTAAGAATCTGTTTTAATGAATTTCATAATAATCACCTTAGTTATGGAATTTTTATCCTTGCGGATGTTAAAATAATATCACACTACGAAAAGAAAATATACCAACTTTGCTTTGAAATTGGTGGCAAACAGTAGTTGCATTAAATACCGTTATACATACCGTCGGATACCATTTTGCAGATGGCATTTACTACCATTTCCTTATCTTCCTTATAGGTAACTCCGTACCATTTATCCTCAGCAGTAAGCATTTGAACATTTTTAACGCCTGTTTCAATAAGCTCGGAAATAACATTTGGAATATAGCATTCTGATTTTGGAACATTGATTTTTTCATCCAAAAATGCCTTGAAGCTTTTCTCAAGTAGGGGGAAAATATCAGCTCTAAGTCCCCAGAAGTTCATGGAAACCAACGTGTCGGGAGCTAAATCGTGCCAGGTTGCACCGTCATCCTCAGTATATTTGCAGTTAGCGATTTTGGTGCGCTCGGTAACAGAATTAAGCTTACCGTCAACAACCTCGCAAACACCTCTTGAAACATGACCGTTTTCTGTAAGGGTGTTTTCTAAGCGGTAACCTACCATACAGTAATCTTCATTATCCTGCCTTAAAAAATCTGCTACCTTAACAAATGCGTCTTTACCGTAATAATCGTCAGCATTAATAACGGCAAAAGGCTCTTTAACAATATTACGGCAGGCAAGAATTGCGTGAGTGGTGCCCCAAGGCTTTGCTCTGTCAGCAGGGCAGAGATATCCATCGGGAAGGTCATTAAGCTCCTGAAAAGCGTATTCCACTTTAATTGGCTGTTTTGCAATTCTGGTACCTACTATAGCTTTGAAATCAGCCTCGATTTCATGCTTTATTACAAAAACAACCTTTGTGAATCCCGCCTTGATAGCATCATAAACCGAGAAGTCAAGTATAGCTTCGCCGCTGGGACCAATAGGCTCTATTTGCTTAAGACCGCCGAAACGGCTACCCATACCCGCAGCTAAAACTACTAATGTAATATCCTTATTCATAATTTAGAACCCTTTCCTCCAATAGAAATTTTTGCAGATTATTAATTAGTTTTTGCAGTATTGCTTAACGATATTCTTCATATCGTCCCAATGCTTTTCCATTTCTGCAACAAGCTTTAGCTGTGTGCGGCAACGGTCAAGATTATGCTCGGGATAGTGAGTTTTGAAATATGTATCTCCTACAAGGTAGTCTGTCAGAAAACGCATACCGCATTCAATAGTCATCATCTTAGAACCTTCTGGCAGAAGCATTATTTCTGTGTCGAGAAGCTGATCGCCGCAGCCTTCAAGGAAGCCTTTTGTATAAACCTCAAATAAATGAAGGTCAAGATTTACCTTTGAAAGATCTTTTTCGTCTTCAGCCGCAGTGATGGCACCAAAGCGGATAGAATCTCCAAAATCGGTAACCGAGAAGCCGGGCATTATAGTGTCAAGATCGATAACACAAAGTGGTTTGCGGGTAGTAGCATCTAACATAACGTTGTTGGATTTAGTGTCATTATGGCTAACTCGAAGCGGCAGTTTGCCCTCCTTATTGCTATCAATAAGAACACTATAGAAATCTTTTCTTGCTTTTATAAATTCGATTTCCTTTTTAACTCCTTCTGCTCTGCCGCACTTATCCTCCTCTAAGGCTTTAAGGAAGTCGTTATAGCGGCTTGGGGTGTTATGGAAGTTAGGAATGGTTTCGTGCAGGGTTTCTGCAGGGAAGTCGGTAAGCATACGCTGGAAATTGCCGAATGCTACCGCACTTTGATAAAAGTCTTCATCACTTTCAATTCGGTCGATACAAACCGAGTCGGTTATAAAATCGTACATTCTCCAAAAATAACCATTTTCGTCCTTGTAGAAGGTTTTACCGTAAATTGTAGGTACAAGAGTAAGCGCCTCACGATCCTCTTTTACAAAGGGACGAATATATTTTGTAACCTTTTCAATGTTTTCCATAACCTTTTCAGGCTCTTTGAAAACATTGTTATTAACTGATTGAAGTATGTATTCACGGTCGTTTGCGCCATTATCACAAACCACCTTGAAGGTATCGTTAATATGACCGTTGCCATAGGGAATAAATCCACGGACATCACCGCAGAGCTTAAAATTTTTAACAGCCTTTGCTATTTGCTCCATATTAGCTTTCCTCATTTCCGGAACCAGCCTTTCTGAAATAATTTATATTAATAATAAACTTTTCTATTGACTGATTCTATAAAAAATAGTATTATTATTAGTATAATATGATAAATTATCAAATTATACTATGATGCTAAGGGGAATTGGTTATGCAGAGCATAATTGAAATAAAATCAATATTAAAAGATTTTTATTCAGTTTCGGGAATAAGAATATCCATTCACGACACTGAATTTAATGAGATATATTCTTATCCTGCCGAAGCAACTCCTTTTTGCAAGGCTTTGCAGAAAAACAGCGCAGTACTTGCTGATTGCAAGAAAAATGACTCATCTGCTTTTGAGATAGTAAAGAAAACCGGTGAGGTTTATGTTTACAAGTGCAGAAGAGGACTTTTAGAGGCAGTAGCGCCTGTTTATCATTACGGTACGCTTTCGGGTTATCTTATGATGGGACAAATTTGTGACGGGAGTCCAGCATCTATAGATAATATAATCGAAAAAGCTGCCGCAATTTTAGGTGATAGGCAAAAGGCCGAGCAGCTTTCAAAAAATGTAAAATCAATCGACCGCAAGCTTATTGATTCATATATAAATATAATGACCGTGCTTGCAGGTTATCTTACGGGAACTAACCGACTGATTACTCATAACGAAAAGCTACCGCAGCTTATAAAGGAATATATTAATAAAAATTTCTCTGCCAAAATAACCCTTTCTATTATATCACAAAAGTTCGGATGTTGCAATGCTACTTTAACAAAAACTTTTAAAAAAGAGTACAATTTGTCGATAATGGAGTATCTTTGTGATGTAAGACTCGAAAAATCCAAAGAAATGATAACAAAAACCCGCAAATCCTTTAAGGAAATAGCAGCCGAATGCGGATTTTATGACCAGAATTATTTTTCAAAAATTTTTGCTAAAAAGTATGGTAGTTCACCTACTGAATATAGAAATATGAATATAAGTAAATAAGAAGCCTGTTGCAGTTAATACAACAGGCTTCTTATATTACTCAGGATTTTCCAAAAAGAATATTAAAGGTTTCTCTTATATAGTCGGCAGCATTTACTCCGTTTCGGGTAGGCACATAGAAAATGCAGTAGCAAAGAATTGCCAAAGCTATAAGAAGAAATACCACAACTATCATGATAAACACATTAAGGGAAAGTGAATTATGGGGTTTTGTTCTATAAATATCATCGTCATCAGTAAGGAATTGCTCGGAGTCCTGTTCGTCGAGGTTTATTCTTGAAATTGGGAAAAAGTCAGAAGGATCTGAGTCAATATAGAGCTCGCTGTCAGCCTCGGATGTCATACTTGAAACGGTCATATTGTTATCATCACTGTCAAATATCATTCCGCTGGAAAGTATGGCATCTGCTTCGCTTAATGGTTCTTCTTCAGCAGGGGAGATTTCCCTATTTTGCTCTGTGATAATATTTAAGGTTTCGGCTTCTTCGGGTTCAGATTCCCTATCTTCGGTAAGCTCATCAGTGGCTTCGTTATCAATAATTACTTCCTCGGACGGTTCTTCCGACGCGAAATTCTCTTCCTGAGGAACAGTTTCAATTACAGGTTCTTCTGCGGGAATTTCCTCCAAAGTCTCAGTAGGAACAGGTATATTTAAATTATCGGTGGTAGCAGCGGCTTTTTCTTTAAGGTCTATTGCATAAAGCTCCTCAACATAAGGATGTATAAGGCTTTGCATAACAGTTTTACGGATATTTCTATTCTCGCTTAAAAGTATCATTGTTTGAGGTCCGCTTTCAATAATACAGCCTCCAAAATAACCCTCAGGGGTAACAAGCGGAGTAGCACCTTTGAGTATTTCAATTTGCTCTTCACCTGATAGTCCATAGGTTTTACTGTCAACAGTTTCTAATTTGGAACCGATGGCGCTTGCAATAAGGCTGATTATTCCTTCTTCACCGAAAAGAGCACCTGTTACAATGATGATACGGCTGCGCGATACCGCTCTTGCGAGGCTGTGAAGCGCGGTTTTGCGGTCGGGTGATTTATCGGTTAAAAGTCTCATACGGCAGCAACCGCATAGATTAAATTCCATTTCAAAATCGGTGTTGGTCTTATAGTAAATTATATCCACCTTTAGGTTTTGAAACATTTTAAAATTCCTCCCGTTAGTATTAATTTTCAGTTGATTTTAGAATGGGTATTCCATACCACGGTGTTCGTACCACTTTTTGGGGTATCTGGGATTTGCATTAACTGTGCAGTTTTTGGTATTAAATTTCTTTGGCTCCCTTTCACGCACCTTACGAGCCATAACTACAAGCCGTGCGTTCGGGAAGTCGTTGGAGCAGGTGATAAGTGTTAAAATATCGTCCTCATATTCTACATCAACACCTGTGTTTATAATGCTGCGTTGGAATGCTTCGTTTGTCCAGTAATAGAAATCCTCTTCGGTATTAAAGTTTTGGCGGTAAACATTATATATATAACCGTCATCATCCTCTTTAACGGCATTTAAGATGAATATAGAATATATTTTATATGTACTCTTTTCATAAAGAGTAGAAAATTCCAAGGTGGGGTTTTGCTTATAAAAATCCAGACTTTTAAGCTTTTTAAGGCTACCGAACATAGTGCCGTTTTTCATTTCGTGACCGTAAATTATAAGATTCTTGTCCATTTCGGTTTCAGTTAGGTTGTTTCTGTAATCGAAATAAAGGGCACCGTAAACGCTTTTTTGCATAAGCTGGTTATGGTTAAGATAATATTCGTTATTGGTTGTTTGGTAAATAGGATTATCTACCTGTGTGCCTCCGATTGTTATCCAACCTTTAAAGTCACTGTTTTCTTCGAGCATAAGCTGAATTTTTTCGTTATCCGTTGCATTTGTGTCCTTTGCTGTAGCATTTTCGCGCTTAGGTTCTTCGGCGGTTTCGTGCCAAATATCACGGCTATAGTCTATAATGCCGCGTTGGTGCTCTGCCTCCCAAAAATAGTCAGCAAGATAAATTGCCGAAACAATAAGTGTTATGAGGCAAACCATAAATAAAACTTTAAGAATTATTTGCTTAAGATTGTCCTTTTTATTGGGAATATACGATACATATATATGATTAAAGATTCTTTTTAGTACATTATTTTCTTTAGCGTGTTTCATTCTCTATTATCCTTAATATATTGTTCTATAAGTTTAAAAACAGCAATTACAGCTGATTCACGCACAAAATTGCGGCTTTTAGGGTCAATGTTAAGCAACTTTACCTTTAAAGTGTCTTCTGCCGCAAGGGCGATAAATACATAGCCGGGAGGGTGACCCTCTGAGCCGTCGGGCCCCGCAGCGCCTGTTACCGAAACACCTATATCACTGCCAGAAATCCGTCTTATATTAATAGCCATTTCACTTGCGGTTTCTTTTGAAACGGCACCGAATTTTTCGAGAGTATTTTTATTAACCCCCAAAATTTCGTTTTTAATTCTGCATGAATAGGAGGTAATACCTATTTCGAAAATATCCGAAACGCCTGAGACAGAGGTGATATATGAAGCAACCATACCCCCTGTGCAGGATTCTGCTGTAGCCACTGTTAAATCGTGTTCTTTTAAAAGCTTAACGGTTTTTTCGGCTTTATGGTAGAGTTCTTTTACTATCAACTGCTATTTCCTTTCAGGATTGTTAGTCTATATATGAATACTCGGTTTCGGCTATAGCCTTTTCTATTAGCTCGCAAATATTAAGTGCTGACTCTGCCTTTTCACAAAGCTCTAAGGTAGGCCTTGTTTTGGGGTGCTTAGGGGTGAATACGGTGCAACAATCTTCATAAGGCAAAATGGAGGTCTCAAAGGTGTCAATATTTCTTGAAATGCGAATAATCTCTTCCTTATCCATACCTATAAGAGGACGCAGAACGGGAATATTAACAACGCTGTCGGTAGTAACAAGCGCCGGCAAGGTCTGGCTTGCAACCTGACCGAGACTTTCACCTGTTATAAGTGCCAAGCTACCTGATTTTTCTGCCAACTTTTCAGAAATACGCATCATCATTCGACGCATTATAAGGGTGAAGTAATCCTCGGGACAAAGCTCCGCAATTTTGTCCTGAATTTCGGTAAAGGGTACAACTGCCAGATTTATACATCCGCTGTAGCGTGCCACCTTTGTAAGCAGGGTACGCACCTTTAGCTCTGCACGGGGACTCGTGTATGGAGGGCTTGCGAAGTGTATGGCGTTAAGGCGAAGTCCTCTTTTAGCCATTGTCCAAGCCGCAACAGGGCTATCAATACCGCCCGAAATTAAAATAGAAGCCGTACCTGCTGTTCCAACAGGCAATCCGCCGGCGCCGGTTAACTGTTCGGCTCTTACATAAGCGGCATAGTCACGTATTTCAACAAAAACGGTTTTATCCGGATTATGAACATCAACCTTTAAATGCGGGAAAGCGCGTAACAATGCGCCGCCAAGCTCACGGCAGATTTCAGGAGAAGTAAGCGGAAAGCTCTTATCGGCACGCTTGGCCTCAACCTTGAATGTTCTTATGTTTTCCAAACTGTCTTTCAAATATTCCACCGAACGTGAAAGAATATCCTCCATATTCTTTTCACAAACACAGGCACGGCTGTAGCCTGCTATACCGAAAATAAGTCCTACCCTATCTAAAGCTTCGTCAAAATCAAAATCATCACTCTGGGGTTCAACATAAATTGTTGACTGCGCCTTACGGATAGAAACTTCACCGAGACTTTTAAGGCGTCGGCGCATATTTTTAATAAGAATATCTTCAAAATTGCTGCGGTTAAGTCCCTTTAAGGCTAACTCGCCGTTTTTAATGAGTATTATTTCTTTCATAAGTTTGATCGTCTGAGCCTTGATACCGCTTCCTTTAATGCGTCAAGGGTCAAATCTATATCCTCCTTAGCAGTGGTTTTTGAAAAGCTTAGTCGCAATGCACTGTCACCGCGTTTTTGGTCAAGGCCTAAAGCCGCTAAAACATAGCTGGTCTCGCCCTTGGCACAGGCACTTCCTGATGAGACAAATATATTGCGGCTTTCAAGGAAGTGCAGCAGTGTCTCCGAACGGTAAAACGGAACAGAAATATTAAGTATATACGGAAGTGAATCCTTTGGGGAATTTATTTCTATAAATCCTGAAGAAGCAAATATTTCTCTGGCATAGAGATTCACCTCATTTATTTTTTTTAGGCCTTCCTCTAAATTCCCAAGCTCTTTAACAGCACCCATAAAGCCTGCAATCAGCGGAACGGCTTCCGTGCCTGAACGCATACCCCTTTCCTGACCGCCGCCCGTAATAAAAGGAGAAATAGTTACACCCTTTTTACAGTATAAAAAGCCGATACCCTTAGGACCGTGAATTTTATGGGCACTGGCGGTGAGCAGATCTACACCTAAAGACTTAATGTTAATATTTATTTTACCGAAGCCCTGTACTGCGTCACAGTGGAAAAGAGCATTTGGCGAAAGCTTTTTAATTAGCTTTGAAGCTTCGGATATAGGCTGAATAGAACCAACCTCATTGTTAACGAGCATTATGCTTACAAGCACCGTTTTTTCGTTGAGAGCGGCTTCCAATTCCGAGAGACTTACACAGCCGTTACGGTCACACCCTATTTTTATAACCTCAAAGCCGTTATTTTCCAGTCGCTTTACGGTTTCTAAAACCGATGGGTGCTCAATAGCAGTTGTAATAACTCTGTTACCTCTGCTTTTGCGGGATAGGGCAGACATAATCGCCGTATTATTAGCCTCTGTTCCGCTGCCTGTAAATATTATTTCATCAGGTCTGGCAGATATCCTTTTGGCAATACACTCTCTCGAATCTGTAACCCATATTTCGGCGTCTATACCTAAAGTATGAAGCGAAGACGGGTTGCCCCAATCTGTCAAAAGAGCTTTATTTATATACTCGCAAGCCGTTTTACAGGGCTTGGTTGTAGCGCTGTTATCAAGATATATTATGTGTTCCAAATGCTATACACTTCCAAGATGTTGTATATTCTATTATATTATACAACATTTTTTATCATTTCTCAATAGTAAATATCGTCAGTTGGGTATAAATTTACGGCGCAAAAAATAATATGTTTTTGGGTGATGATGTTGGGAGATATTTTAATTTATGCAGAAAACTTAATTTCAGGCACTTTGCCATTTATGATATTGATAATTATAGGTGTCTATCTTACCTTAAAAGGGAGATTTTTTCAGTTCAGAAAATTCCCACACTCAGTTGGACTTGTAATAAAGGCTTTTAAATCCAAGAAATGTGATGGTGAGATAAGCTCATTTAGGGCAGCATGCACGGCAATTTCAGCAACTGTGGGCACAGGCAACATTGCAGGTGTGGCAGGTGCACTGTCAATTGGCGGAGCAGGGGCAATCTTTTGGATGTGGATAAGTGCAATAGCCGGAATGGCGGTAAAATTCGGTGAAATAGCCTTAGGGGTGATTTACCGTGAAAAACATGGCGATAAATATCGCGGTGGCCCGATGTATTACATAAAAAACGGATTACCGAATAGCTTTGGAATTTTGGGTGTTATTTTTGCGGTGTGTGCTGTACCTGCAGTTATTGTAGGTGGAAATATGACACAGACAAACTCTTCGGTAACAGCTATTAACAGTGATATTAAAACAAGGATAATTGCAGGTATTGTTTTTTGTACGGCTACAGCTTTAATTGCAGGCGGCGGTATAAAACGAATTGGTGCCTTTACCGAAAAATTAATTCCTCTAATGTCGGTAATATATGTTATAATGTCAGTAGTGATAATTGCTCTTAATATAGATTTTTTACCCACAGCCTTTAAAATGATAATAGAGGGTGCATTTAACCCCAGAGCGGTCACAGGTGGAGCGGTGGCTTCTGTGGGGACGGCTATGATGATAGGAGCCTCACGCGGGGTATTTTCAAATGAAGCGGGTCTCGGTACTTCGGCAATGGCGTATTCGGTGGCTTCTGATGCCGACAGTAAAACCCAAGGGCTTTTTGGTATATTTGAAGTTTTTATTGATACATTGGTTTTATGTACTCTTACTGCATTGACAATTCTTTGTAGCAGAGTTAATATAGATTATGGTAGTGCAGCATCCACAGAGCTTGTGAGGGAAGCCTTGTCCACAGGCTTTGGTGAGTGGTCACAGGCGGTGCTTGCAGCAATGATGTGTGTGTTCGGTTTTTCCAGCGTGATAGGCTGGGCAGTGTATGGCGACATAAGCACAGAATATTTATGGGGCAGAAGGGGAAGATTTATTTTCAGAGTAATTTATCCCTTGTCCTGCATTTTGGGAGCGGTTTTAGATACAGAGTTAGTATGGCGGTTGGCAGCTTTTTTTAACGGAATAATGCTGTGTGTAAACCTGCCTGCAATACTGCTGCTAAGCGATAACTTTTTAAAGGAAGAAAAAAATGAACAAAAGAATAGAAAATTTAAGAAAAGTATTAAGTGATGAAGATGCAGCCCTTATAATGGGGGATATAAACCGTCTTTATTTTACAGGCTTTAAATCCTCGGCAGGGGCTGTGCTTATAACAAAGAACAGTGCTTTTTTACTTATTGATTTCAGATATTTTAAAAAAGCCGAAGAGGAAATAAAGCACTTAGAAGTAAGGCTTGCCAAAAGGCTTTACAGCGAGATTGCCGAAATACTTAAAAGAGAAGATATAAAAAATATTTTTATTGAAACCGACACCGTTACTCTTGACGGTATCAGAGCTTTACGCAAGGCGTTCAGTGATTTTAATGTAAGTGAAGACGGTTTAATAAGCAAAACAATTACCGAAATGCGAAGTATAAAAACAAAAAATGAAATATCTCAAATAAAAAAGGCACAAGCCTTGACCGACGATGCATTTTCTTATATTTTAGATTTTATTAAACCCAACGTTACTGAAAAAGAAATTGCCCTTAAAATGGAATTTTTTATGCGCCAAAGGGGAAGCGAAGGGATAGCCTTTGATTTTATAGTGGTTTCGGGTAAGAATTCTTCATTACCCCACGGTGTACCTACAGATAAGAAAATTGAAAAGGGCGATTTTGTAACAATGGATTTCGGAGGTGTTTGTGGTGGATACCGTTCCGATATGACAAGAACTGTAGCGGTGGGTTTTGTTACCGAAAGCCAACGCGCTGTTTATGAAACCGTGCTTAAGGCACAGCAATCAGCTCTTGATGTAATAAAGCCTGATGTAAAATGCATTGATATTGATAAAACGGCAAGAGATATTATTACAAATGCGGGTTACGGCGATTACTTCGGTCACGGTTTAGGACATAGCGTAGGTCTTGAAATTCACGAAAATCCCGCCTGCAATACAAGGGATGAGACACCGCTTAAAGAGGGTATGGTAATGACTGTAGAGCCGGGCATTTATCTCCCAAACGAGTTCGGCGTGCGTATTGAGGATATGGTAGTAGTAATTGACGGCGGCTACAGTAATTTGACTAAAAGTCCAAAAGAGCTTATTATACTGTAAAAAACGGGGGCGAGAAAAATTCGCTCCCGTTAAATTTATTCTGTAATTTCCTTTTTTACGATTTTCCTTTTCTGACAAACAGTTATAGCCTCTTTCAGGAAAACAAAAAGCACCGCACAGGTAGGAACAGCTAAAAGTGTTCCTAAAATTCCGCCTATATTTCCGCCAAGTAATACGGCGCTTACTACCAGTATACCCGGAAGTCCTACCGCTTTGCCTACAACTCTGGGGTAAATAAGATTTCCCTCTATTTGCTGGAGCACTAAGAAGAATAACACAAAGAACAAAGCTTTTAGGGGATTTGTTATAAAAATAAGTAATGCACCTACAACTACACCTATGGTAGCGCCTACTATAGGTACTAATGAGGTCACTGCTATAAGCACTGAAATTATAAGAGCATTGGGGAAACGGAATATTATCATACCGATAAAGCAAAGTGTACCTAATATGAGAGCTTCTGTAAGCTGACCGCCGATAAAACGTGAGAATGTGTATGAGCTTTGCGAAGCTATATGATATATAAATTTTGTCGCCTTTTGGGGCAGGAATGCGTTTAGCATACGCTTTACAAAGGCACCTATTTTTTCTTTTTGTGCGAGAATATAAACAGAAATAACAAGGCTGAAAAGTGTATCAAAAACGCCCGAGAAAACAGAGGTAGTAATGTTTACCGCATCACCGAATATCTTTGCTTCAGAGCCTGCAATCCAATTCGTCAAGGTGTTTGTTACCGAGGCCCAGTTAATATCGGTTCCTGGAAGCCCCTCAATTTCAAGTCCGAATTTATCAATTATTACCTGCGCCCAATCGGACACCTGAACAACAAAGCCGGGAAGCCTTTCTACAATATAGGTCACGGTATCAATAATATCAGGTATTATTACAAGAATAAGCACCAATATAAGTCCAATACCTATAAGATAGGTAAGCACAAGGCAGAGCGGTCTTTTTAATGAGAGAATTATTTTTTTCTTAGACTTGTCCATAAAGAAGAATACCTTTGTTTCAAGGGCTGTCAATAAAACATTAAGAACAAAGGCTATATAAAGAGCGGCTATTATAGGTGCAAAAAGTGAAATAACATTTGAAACAACATCGAAAACACTGCCGATATTTTGTACTACAGTAAAAATTACGGCGCCGAAAAAAATAATAATCAGAATTTTTTTAATGTTTTTTGAATTAAGTTCCATATCAAAACTCCATATAAAAAAATAAGCTTGCAGTAAACACTGCAAGCTTATTATATAGTATTTTTTTCATTTAGTAAATAAAAAATCTGTTAAATTTTACTTTTTATTTGAAAAAATCTTATTGAGAAGTATAGTTACAAGAATTATAGCGCCCATAACTATCAGTATACCAAGCATACCTTTGCCCATATAAGGGAGATTCTCTACAAAATTATTTAAGTTCATATTTTTACTCCTTTATGCACCGAAGAATTTAAGAATAAGGCCGCCTGCTATAACAGATGCAATCTGACCTGAAACATTTACGCCCATAGAATGCATAAGCAGGAAGTTTTGGGGGTCCTCTTTAAGACCCATTTTGTGAACAATTCTGCCTGACATTGGGAATGCAGAAATACCTGCTGCACCTATCATGGGGTTGATTTTTTTATTCTTGGGAAGGAAAATATTTAAAAGCTTAGCAAACAATACACCGCCTGCGGTATCAAAGATAAACGCGATAAGTCCAAGACCTAAAATCATAAGTGTTTCGGTTTTAAGGAACTGAGCATAGAACATTTTAGAAGCAATTGTTATACCTAAGAATATTGTAATAAGGTTTGCAAGCACGTTCTGTGCAGTATCGGAAAGGGAATTCAAAACTCCGCATTCACGGATAAGGTTGCCGAACATCAAGAAGCCCACAAGATATACAGATTCAGGAGCAACCAAGCCTGCAATAGCGGTGATAATAATTGGGAAAAGAATTTTAGTCATTTTGGAAACGCTCTTAGCTGTATAAGGCATACGGATAAGACGTTCTTTTTTGGTAGTAAGAAGCTTTATAACAGGAGGCTGAATAATAGGAACTAAAGCCATATAAGAGTACGCAGCAACCATTATTGCGCCTACATACTGAGAGTTTAATTTTTGTGCTACAACTATTGAGGTGGGACCGTCTGCCGCACCGATAATACCGATAGAAGCGGCATCGGGTGTTTCAAAGAACATTGAAGCCATGCAGAAAGTAAAGAAAATACCAAACTGAGCTGCTGCACCGAAAATCATAAGCTTAGGGTTGGAGAGCAGGGGACCAAAGTCGATCATTGCACCTATACCGATGAAGAGTATAAGGGGGAATAACTCGTTTGCAATACCCGCATTAAATAAAGTGGTAAGAGGACCTGCATCATACTGTTTATTGCCAAAAGAATCCAAAATCGGTTTGCCTGCATTATCTACAACAAGCTGCATAACGCCCGGTAGATTAACAAGGATAGCACCAAAGCCTATGGGGAGGAGAAGGGTGGGCTCCATATCTTTCTTAATTGCAAGATAAATGAGAATACCGCCGATAGCCCACATTACCAGCATTTGCCATGAAAAATTGGATACTACATTTTCATACAAAAATTCAATAAAATCCATTTGAGACAACCTTTCATAAAAAATTAGGGAACAAAAAAGACCCTTACCGTGCAACACAGTAAAAGTCTTGCCGTTTAATGCAAAAGCGGGTAAGAAAAAACACTTACCGTAATGACGCAAATTGCAACGCAAAAAACGTTGGCTACTCCCTTAAACCACAGCAATAATAACACAATGTTAATAAAAAATCAAGAAAAAATTAACAATATAAATTAATGTTTTTTAGTGCTCATATAAAGTTTCCGCTTGGTCTTCTTGCCTAAATGGTTGTCGGTCCATACTATCAATTTTAGTATTACGATAAAGGATATTTAACAGTATGCTTATATTGACAATAGCGGTTAATAGGGATATAATTAATAGTTGAAAGAAAAGGTGTAAAAATATGTCGAAAATCGAAAATTTAAGAAATGTTGCAATAATCGCTCACGTTGACCACGGTAAAACTACTTTGGTAGATCAGCTTTTAAAGCAGAGCGGTACTTTCAGGGTAAACGAAAATGTAAATGAAAGGGTTATGGACTCAAATGACCTCGAAAGGGAGAGAGGCATAACCATACTTTCAAAGAATACCAGTGTTATGTATGGGGATATTAAGATAAATATTGTCGATACTCCAGGTCACGCTGATTTTGGCGGCGAGGTAGAGCGTATTTTACAGATGGTAGACGGTGTTTTACTGCTTGTTGATGCTTTTGAGGGTTGTATGCCGCAAACACGCTTTGTATTAAAAAAAGCTCTTGCTTTAGGAAAAAAAGCGGTGGTTGTGGTTAATAAAATTGACAGACCGATGGCTCGCCCTCATGAGGTTGTGGACGAGGTGCTTGATTTATTTATTGAGCTTGGTGCTGATGAGGACCAGATTGAATTCCCTGTAATATTCGCAAGCGGAAGAGACGGTTATGCTACCTATTCGCCCGATGTTGCAGGTACAGATATGAAACCGTTATTTGATGCTATCGTAAAGGAAATAGATCCGCCCGAGGGTGATACCGATGCTCCTTTACAGATACTTTTCACAAATATTGAGTATGACGATTATCTTGGAAGAATAGGTGTCGGACGAGTAATCAGGGGTAACGTTAAGGTGGGACAAACTGTTGCTCTTTGCCATAAGGATGGTACTTCAACCAATGTTAAAATTGCAAAGCTCTTTATGTATCAGGGTCTTAAAAGAACGGAAGCAGATTCTGCCACAGTTGGCGATATTATACAGGTTGCAGGTATAAGTGAGCTTGAAATCGGTGAAACTGCCTGCGCAGTAGATAATATTGAAGCTTTGCCCTTTGTTAAAATTGATGAGCCTACCTTGGCTATGAACTTTATGGTAAACAATTCACCCTTTGCAGGTAAGGACGGTAAGTTTGTAACCTCAAGAAATCTTCGTGACCGTCTTTTTAAAGAGGTTATGACAAATGTAAGCCTTCGTGTTGAGGAAACCGACTCAGCTGATACATTTAAGGTTTCGGGCAGAGGCGAGCTTCATTTATCGATACTTATTGAAACAATGCGCCGTCAGGGCTATGAATTTCAGGTTTCACCGCCTGAGGTTATTTACAAGCGTGACGAAAACGGTGCCCTTTTAGAGCCTATCGAGCTTCTTATGATAGAAGTTCCTGAGGAATATGTTGGTACTGTTATGGAGCGCCTCGGAAACCGCAAGGCTGAAATTAAAAATATGGGTACCCGTGAGGGCGGCACATCGCATCTTGAATTTTTAATTCCTGCACGCGGACTTTTAGGCTACCGTTCACAGTTTATGACCGATACAAACGGAAACGGTATTATGAATCACGTATTTGACAGCTACCAGGAATATAAGGGTGATATTGACCAGCGCTCCACAGGCTCGATTATTGCTCACGAGCAGGGCGAGGCTACAGGCTACGGTCTTTTCAATACCCAAAGCCGAGGCAGACTCTTTATAGGTCCCGGTGTTCCTGTTTATGAGGGTATGATAGTGGGCGAAAATCCTAAGAGCGAGGATATTGTCTGCAATGTTTGTAAGAAAAAGCAGATGACCAACACTCGTGCTTCAGGCTCTGATGATGCTCTTCGCTTAGTACCTCCTTCAAAGCTTAGTCTTGAGCAGTCTCTTGAGTTCATAAAGAACGATGAGTTAGTTGAAATTACACCTAATAATATAAGACTTAGAAAGCGTATTCTTAACAAGGAAGAAAGAATGAAAGCGGAGTCGAAGAAAAAATAATGGAATATATTATTCTTGACTTGGAGTGGGATAGCACTTACTTTCCACCTGAGAAGCGGTTTATAAATCAAATACTTCAAATAGGCGCTGTTAAGCTTGATAAGGATTTTAATGTAATAGATACCTTTAACAGGGTTATTTGCTCCTCAGTTTCAAAGCGCGTTTCAAGCCGTTTTGCAAAGCTTACGGGTATTACCTCGGAAATAATGCGTGGCGGTGTGCCTTTTGAAGAAGCACTTGAGGAATATAATGCCTTTTCTGATTCGGCAGAGGTTACAATGACCTGGAGTAATTCTGATTTATATACAATTATAGAGAATGAGGAGCTTTTGCTTAAAAACCGATTAAAATTCAAAATGAACGGTTATCTTGATTTGCAAAAGCTGGTGCAGGGCGATTTATATAACCGTGGGTATGAGAGTAAAAATCAAATATCCTTAGAAGCGGCGGGAGAGTTTTTAGGTGTTGAAACCGAAGAATTTGAGCTGCACAATGCGCTTGATGACTGCCGTCTTGCCGCAAAGCTTTTGAAGCTTTGTTACAAAAAGGAAAGATTCGAAAGCCTTGTAAGAGATACTAATAAGCCCGATTTTTATGCAAGGCTCAGGTTTAAGGCTTATCCTATTTCAAATATTAAGGATAGCAATATTAATCCTGCTCAGTTAAAGTTTCAATGTCCCGAATGTAAGGGTCAAACCCGCAGGCTTAAGAATTGGAAGTATTGCAATCGTTGGTTTATCGCTGATTTTGTGTGCAAGAACTGCGGTTACAAATTTAACGGCAGAGTATCCTTTAAAAAGACCTATGATGATTTACAGGTAAAGCATAAGGTTTGTGAGTATAGACCGCGAAAGAGGAACAATAATGATATGCAAGCTGTGTCCGAGACAGTGCAAAGCAAATAGAACAGAACAAGAAAATATAAACGGATTTTGCAAAATGCCTTTGTTACCTAAAGTAGCAAGGGCTGCTTTGCATTTTTGGGAAGAGCCCTGCATTAGCGGTGCAAATGGGTCAGGTACGGTGTTTTTCAGCGGTTG